>MHWW01000009.1 GCA_001824275.1 Candidatus Zambryskibacteria bacterium RIFOXYC1_FULL_39_10
TTACTGAGACGAATTAACCTTTTGTTTATCTCTTCTTTCGAAAGTTCCACCTTGACATTATATCATGAAGCGTGGTGAGGGGTGTGGATAGTTACTAATTACAATGGCCGTCATTGTAATTTTGAAAGTTTGGTATAATCTATATATGAATAACAGGGATTACAAAGAATTTGCTAAGGGAGAGATTTATCATATTTACAACAGGGGTGTTGGGAAAATGAATATATTCAAAGACGAGGAGGATTTTAAGGTATTTTTATTTCGTCTTAAAGAAAACCTATTCCCCGAATTAATAAAAAAAGATAACCGACCAAAACTTTCATACAGAAGAAAAATTCTGCCTCCCAAATCTTTTGATTTAATCGCCTATTGTCTAATGCCAAATCATTTTCATTTATTAATAAAGCAGAATTCTGATATTTCGATAAGCACACTGGTCTTAAAATTATGTGGTGGATTTTCAAAATACTTTAACAAAAAACATGACAGAATCGGCTCACTTTTCCAGGATAAATTTAAAGCTGTAAAAATTTATAAAAATGATCAACTATTATGGACATCCTTATATATTCATGAAAATCCAATAAAGGCGGGTTTGACTGATAATTTGTCTGGTTATAAATGGAGTAGTTATTTAGATTATGCAGGATTGCAAAATAACAATCTCTGTAAAAAGGATATAATTTTAGAACAATTTAATTCTCCAAAAGCATACTTAAATTATTTCAGAGGAACAGAAAGCAAAAAAATTGAAAATAAAATGATTAGTTGTCTTGATTTATTAATTGATAAAGAATAATTACAATGGCCGTCATTGTAATTTGAGTTGTGGTATAATAAATATATGGATACAGATGTAAACAACCTACTTTCCCTTTTGACAAAATCATCTCTGGGGGAAAAGGAGCTTGTTAAGAAGGCATACGAATTTGCCCAAAAGGCTCACGAGGGACAAAAGCGTCTAAGTGGTGAGCCTTATTTCAATCACCTTTTTGCTACCGCTAAAAGCATTGCTGAACTTGGTATGGATGCCATTACAGTTTCTGCAGGCCTTTTGCATGACACTCTGGAAGATACCGAAACGAAATCTGAAACAATAGAAAAAGAATTTGGAAAAGATGTTTTGTTTATTGTAGAGGGTGTTTCTAAGCTTGGTGCTTTAAAATACAGAGGAGCTGATCGCCACAACGAATCCCTTCGAAAACTTTTACTTGCAACTTCAAAAGATTTAAGAGTTTTAATTGTAAAATTTTGCGACCGACTTCACAATATGAGAACTCTTTATTTTTTACCGCCAGAGAAACAGGGAAGAATCGCTCGAGAAACCTTAGAGATTTATGCACCAATTGCTTATCGATTGGGTATTAGAAAATTATCTAAAGAGTTGGAGGATTTGTCTTTCCCCTTTGTTAATAAAGAAGGTTTTAAAGAAATGTCTTCTCTTTTAAAAATTGGTTATGATGATAGATTAGAAAATTTGGAAAAATTCAGGAAATCAGTAACAAAGGAATTAGCAAAATCTGGTTTTACTAATTTTCATTCTGATTATAGGGTCAAAGGTTTATATAGCTCCTATAAAAAATATTTAAAATTTAAAAAAGATATAGAAAAAATTTATGATATTTTGGCGATGCGCTTAATAGTTGAAAAAACAGAAGATTGTTATAGAGCATTAGGCATTATTCATGCTTCTTGGCGACCACTACCGGGAAGAATAAAAGATTATATTGCTTTCCCTAAACAAAATGGATATCAAAGCTTACACACAACTGTTTTTACTGGAGAGGGAGATTTGGTCGAGATTCAGATTCGAACGAAAGACATGCACAAAGAAGCAGAATACGGCATAGCTTCACACGCTTTATATAAAACTGAAGGAGAAAAAAACAATAGTAAAAAAGATGTTACCTCATGGATAAAAAATATTAGCGACCAGGACCCAGCAGATATAAAGCATGATTTTTTAAGTGAACGAATATTTGTCTTCACGCCAAAAGGTGATGTAGTTGATTTACCTGTGGGCTCATCTGCCATTGATTTTGCTTATGTAATTCACTCAGATATTGGAGATAAAATGTCAGGTGTCAAAATAAATGGCAAACTTTCGCCCCTTGAAAGTATTCTCAAAGAAGGCGACATAATTCAAATTATTACTAGCAAAAATGCTCGCCCAAAACACAAATGGCTCGAATATGCCAAAACCTCATTTGCCAAAAGACATATAAGAAATGCTATCTAGACACTAAAATTTTTAATAGAATACAAATCTTCTTCTTCAATTGGAGTATCATTTGCTATTTTAACTTCTTCTGGAGTTCTATCATCAATTCCCGCCTCTATTTTTTCATCCCCCTGTCTACTGTTTTGAAGCATCTTTAGAATATCTTCCAAATCGTCATTAGAGAAAAATTCAATCATTAATTTGCCGCCGTTTTCTTTCTTTTCAATTCTCACTCTAGTTCCTAAACTTTCGGCAAATTTCTCCTCCAAAGCACAAATTTCTGGGTCTACTGATGCGTTAAATTTCCGCACTCTTTCAATTGCAATTTTGCGAGCCGCTACTTCAGCTTCACGCACATTCATTTTGCGAATCATTATATCTTGGAAAAGAACTTTTTGTTCTTCTGGTCTGTCAATGAGCATTAAAAGCGGCCTTGTATGTCCCTCATTTATTTTACCCTCCGAAAGGGCCGTGAGCATCTCGTCAGGTAAATCCAAAATGCGCATCGTGTTGGTTACGTAAACTCGACTCTTGCCTATTTTCAGAGCAATCTGGTGATGTTTAAAACCAAACTGATCTGCTAATTTTTTGAAAGCTTTGGCCCGTTCTACTGGGTTTAAATCTTCTCTTTGGACATTTTCAATAATCGCTAACTCTAATTTCATTAAATCGTCTCGATTGTCATCTCCCTCGCCCATACGAATAATCACTGGTACCTGAGAAAGGCCTGCCATTTTAGAAGCGCGCAAGCGACGTTCACCGGCGATAAGCTCATATTCAACCCCCAGACCATCTTCTTTAATCACCTCTTTGCGAGTAACCACGAGCGCCTGCAATACTCCGTACTGTTTGATTGATTCGGCTAAAGCCTTTAGAGCTTCTTCGTCAAATTCGCGCCTAGGCTGAAAAGGGTTGGGTTTGATCTTATCCACTTCTACCCAAAATATTGAGTTTTGATAAAAATTTGCAGTATTGGACATATGCTTATTTTACATTACAATCTAAATAAATAAAAGATTAAAATTTTGATTTTGGTGGATATTTAGGGTATATTTTACTTATTGCCGGAGTGGCGGAATGGTAGACGCGCACGACTCAAAATCGTGTCTCGCAAGGGGTGAGAGTTCAAGTCTCTCCTCCGGCACAAATAGATACAAAGGATCGAGATTTATATATATTAGAGAAAAATAATTTTATTATAAAATATGCAAAGATTTTTTATAAAAATTTTAGCGGGTTGGCTTATTTTATCCTCTTTTGTAATTACGTTATTAAATTTTAATAATGAGATTGGTCGAGCAAGACTTTTCATGGCCTGGGGTCTTATTTTGATTTGGGTAGTTTTGGGTGGTTATATTATGTATAAATATAAAGATACTTTTAAAAGTATTTTTGAAAAAATACCGGGTAAATGGACAATCAAATTTTTTCTATTTTGTGTAGTATTAGCTCTTATTGAAGAAGCCGTTGCGACTCTCCTAACAAATATGGCTCCAGTTTTTGGAGCTCAAATTGGAGAAGCTTATATTACCGCTAGTACCAATTTTCTCCAAGTAGTATTGCATCATAGCGTAATAATTTTCTTGCCTTTTTTTATTGCTTGGGTTTGGCTCCTAAAAAGATACGACTTTTCAGCCAATCAGGCCTTCTGGTTTTTTGGTATCACTGGCACTTTAGCTGAAGCAGTTTCTTTTGGAAATATAGCAGAATTTGGTTTATGGATATTTGTATATGGATTAATGATTTATTTGCCAACGTATTGTATTCCAAAAGATAGAGGGGCCAAACCAGTGAGGATATGGCACTATCCGCTTGTAATTGTTGCTCCAATTTTCTTTCTTTTATGTTTGTTCGTTTTGGCTTCTTTGTGGAAAGGAATCGGTTTGCCTACTATCCCAAATTTCGGCACAGATTTAATAAATAGATGAATAATCACAAATTAATAGTAATCCTCGGACCAACAGCAAGTGGTAAAAGTGATATCGCAGTTGCTCTTGCTAAAAAATTTGAAGGTGAAATTATATCGGCTGATTCTAGACAAAATAAAAAAGGAAGTTTATAAACACTTCAAAGGAACAGAGGTTGAAGTAATTGGTATTGCTTTACATAGCGAAACCGAGGAACTCATGGTTGTTTATAATCATCCTGATCCAGTAAAAGGAAAAGAAAAAATAAGCTCCAAAATATTTTAATATTGACAATTAATTCTAAGTGAATAGACTGGTATCAGCTTAGTACGCCGTAGCCTTTGAGCGACCAGTCACAGATTGGTAGCCACGGTCTAGGGAGAGGCGCCTATAAACGGTGAAAAAATTGGTAACAGTATTAAGCGATTCACAATTCCGTTACTTTGTGGTAACGGAAAGGAATCTGCGAAAGCAGAATTTCCATTTGGTTCGCAAGAAAATGCGATTCCCAATATCAACAAGAGTAACTCTGAATGTCCGCCACCCATGTGACGGATCGGGATCCAGATTTCTTTGAAATTTTGGATTCCAAGTAAACCGATCTCGGTTCCCCTCCTTGGGCATCGATGGTCCGAACCTTTCAGACGAACCCCATGTTGCCTCCTCTCCCTAGACCCGCTGAAATCAAACGCTAAAGAAAGGTTAGTATGTTCATTGACATTAAGGAATTCCTAGAAATTCACGATGATCCTCGTTTTGATAAGTATACCTTAAGGGATGTAAATCCAGTGAGTAAACATATTAAAACAAGGGAAATATCAAACCCAAATAAATCGATGAGAGAAATTCATCGAAGGATAATTCAGGCGGTCAAAGATGTCTACCTTGACTCGTCCAACCACTTTTCATCCACACACCAAAATGCCGATCGTCACAACAGCAGTCGTTTTTTCTATCAGACTGACCTAATGCACGCTTATGCGAGTGTGCCACTTGAAGGGCTTGTTACAATTCTCTCTTCACTAAAACCAACGTGGGGAACAAAAAATGTCAGAGAGATCCTTACCACCTACTGCTTTGATGAAAGTGGCGCAGGACTCATTGTGGGTGCACCAGCATCACCAATTTTGTTTAATATCTACGCGTGGCAAACGCTAGATATTCCACTTTTGGAATTTTGGCCTTACATGAATGATGAGGGTCAAATATTTCGCAAGTTCTACACCAGATATTTGGACGATTTAACATTCTCTTCGCCCGAACCAATTACCGACAGTATCCGCCGGTCAATTCGACGGGTAGTCGAACAGGCTGGATTTCAGATCAACCATCGAAAATCAACTGTCCGTGATCTGAAAAAAGGTCCAGTTGTTATTACGGGTGTCGGGTTAGAATATAGACCACGCAGAAGCGCTAGACTTTTTTTGCCCCGCCATTACCTAAAGAGAATGAATGGATTACTTCATCTCGCCCTGAAGGGAGATCCTCGAGTAAGCCACTCAGAAATCGAAGGTTTGATGGGTGTTTTTTATGGAGTATTGGGTCGTAAACACCGACAATCACACCAATCCACCAAACTCAATGCAACCGAAAGTAGATTTCTTGAAATGTATGGAGCTTATAGAGCTCAATACGAACGCGCCACCAATCGTAAATGATAGGTGGCGTTTCTTTTTATATCAATATTTTTATTTATGGTATATTTGACATTATGCAAAAATTAATTGTCATATTAGGACCAACAGCAAGTGGTAAAAGTGATATCGCAGTTGCTCTTGCTAAAAAATTTGAAGGTGAAATTATATCGGCTGATTCTAGACAAGTTTATAAGGGTCTCAATATTGGTACTGGCAAAATTACAAAAAAAGAAATGAAGGGTGTGAAGCATCACCTACTTGATGTCGTCAATCCAAAAAAACGTTTTACTGCTTCTGATTTTGTCAGACTAACAAATTTGACGGTCGTCCAAATTGTTAGCCGAGGTAAGGTGCCGATTGTTTGCGGTGGTACCGGATTTTATATTGATGCTTTACTTGGCGACAAACAAATCCCTGAAGTGCCCCCAAATCCTAAACTTCGGGGAAAATTAGAGAAGAAAAGTGCATCAGAACTCTTTGAAATTTTGAAAAAACTTGATCCAGTGAGAGCTTCAAACATTGACGCTAAAAATCCGAGAAGGCTAGTGAGAGCGATTGAAATATGCAGAGCACTTGGTAGAGTACCCAAGTTGCAAATCGAAAATTCTAAATCCGAAATACGAAACAAATTCGAAATAATAAAAATAGGAGTAAAAATTTCGAATGAAGAGTTAAAAAAGAGGGTAAATAAAAGGATAGAAAAATGGTTTAGGATGGGGCTTTTAAAAGAAGTTCAGAATTTACATAAAAATGGTTTGTCTTGGAAAAGAATGGGAGAAATCGGTTTGGAATATAAAATTGTTTCCCTTTTTCTTCAGAACAAAATATCAAAATCTGAGATGATTGAGAGAATGCAAATCGAAACTTATCAATACGCCAAACGCCAAATTACATGGTTTAAACGCGACAAAAATATTGTTTGGCGGGCCCACTCCGACTCGAACGGAGAACTTCCCTTTTGGAGAGGGAAATTATACCATTTAACTATAGGCCCATTTTCATAAATTGGACAGCTACTGCTTTCAATTCTCTAGCAATCTTTGCGCTTCCATATCTAACACTTACACACCCCGGATATCCTTCTTTTTTGTATAAACCAGAGGTGGGTTTAAGATATGGCTTAATAAATTGCTCTACTGGAATATTAGTTGTTTTTGACCAAAATTTCAACTGTTTCTTGGGGTTATGATAAGAATGTAAATGAACACCAACACTAAATTTTTTTTCATTTAAATCAAAAGATTTTCTAAATATAGACAAGAAAAAGCGCACTAAATCTGGATCAGAATTTGTAAAAGATAAACCCTTTCTCACGTCTTTACTACCTTCACAATAATAAATAAAAGCGCACAATATTTGTGCCACATTCTTGTTATAGACAAGCTTGGAAATTATTTCATCAGCAATATCAATTGCATTGCTTTCTTTGATCACCGTTTGAGCTCTTTTTGCTTTCTGTGAAGCCAACTGCCCAATCGTTATTCTGGTTAACAATCTCTTTTCTGCAGTTTTAGAAAGTGAAATATTCCTCACCCATACTGAAGCTGAACCTTTTGCAATATGCAAAATTTCCACTATTTCATTCAATGAATAACCTTTTTTGCGTAATTCAACTGCTGCAAACCGTTCTTTTAATTTCATATTTGAACCATCAAAATATCTTATGGTAAGTACTTATTATATACCAAATTAATAAATATTTTCTGATTCTATGTGTATAACAAAATAGCCGATGAGGCTATTTTTGTTTTATTTCTTTGCTTCTTTGAAAACTACTCTTTTGCGGAGCTTTTTTGAGTATTTTTTGAGTTCAATTTTGCGTTCAACTTTGCGTTTGTTTTTACGTGTAAAATAAACCTCTCCGGTTCCTTTGTTGACTAGTCTAATTAATTGATCTTGTGACATAGGCAAAATACTAACATAAAAGAAAATCTGAGGCAAGCTACTCAGGTACTGCAATATAAGCCTTAAATTTAGCTATTAAATCTTTAGTTACTGGCCCAACTTCCCCACCACCAACCTCAAAATCGTCTATTTTAACAATCGGCACAATATCCTTAAAAGAAGATGTGATAAACACTTCGTCAGCAGTCTTCAATTCTTCTTCTGCCACTGGCCTTTCTTCAATCTTATATTTTCCATCACAGAGTTCCATTATAACTTTGCGAGTAATACCTTTTAAAATATTTTCAGATGGAGTAATCAGATTTTTATTTTTTACTATAAAAAAATTTGAAGTGGCACATTCTAAAACTTCACCATCAAAAGTATAAAGTATTTCTACCGCCTTTTCCTCTTTACGAAAATTTTGTAAGACAGTAGCTCTAATATAATTTGTGGTCTTATACTCAGCCAATTCCCTTTTGTGAGTGTAGGTGACAAGTTTGGCACCATTTTGATAATAATCTGGAGGCAAAGATTCCCATTTTTCGGTCAAAATATAAAATGTTGGATTTTCAAAATCATATTCAATACCGCCCAAAGTCTCTCCGCCAGTTAATATCATTCTGATATTGGCTCGCTCCATTAGTCCATTTTTTTCTAAAAGTTCCATAATTATTTTCTCCGCTTTTTCTTCAGTAATTGGAATATTTAAATTGAGAATATGAGCGCCAGAAACAAAACGATTCCAATGGTCTACAAAACGAAATGGCCTACCTTTAAAAGCAGCCATGCCATCGTAAATACCGTAACCACGCAAAAGCCCTATGTCCGATAGTGACACTTTTGCTTCCTCAGCCGGCAACACCTTCCCGTTTAAAAAACAATATTGAGTCATAAGTTTATATTATATTAAAAAATCATAAATCGCTATTACTAAATACCAGTGATCTTTTCAATTGAGGCCCCAATACTATTTAACCTCTCTACCACATCTTCATATCCACGGTTAATTGAGTAAACATTCCTGAGAATTGACGTGCCTGGGGCAGCTAGCATAGCAATCAAAATTATCATCGCTGGCCTCAGTGCTGGTGGGCAAACTACTTGAGCTGATTTAAGAGGAGTAGGCCCATTTACAAAAACTCTATGCGGATCGGCCAATGATATATTGGCCCCCAATCGATTTAGCTCAGTAAAATAAATTGCTCTGTTTTCCCACATCCAATCGTGTATGAGTGTCGTCCCATCTGCTTGGGTAGCTATTGGCACAAAAAATGGCAGATTATCTGAATTTATTCCTGGATATGGTTGAGCATGGATCTTATCATTTAATGATTTTAGCTTTGACGGGAAGACTGATATATCAACTAATTTCGTTTTTTCATTTAACGCCAAATACTCTTTTGATAATTTAAATTTAAGCCCCATAACCTTGAGTTTAGTTAATTCTAGAGCAATGAAATCCATAGGGCATCTCTCAATTTTTAAAGTGGAGCCAGTAACAATGGCGGCACTTAAAAACATCATTGACTCAATTGGGTCCTCGCTATTGTAATATTCAATTTTTTGATTTATTTCACTAAGTCCATAAATTTTTAAGTTGGTTGTTCCAATTCCTTCTATTTTGACTCCAAGTTTTTGGAGAAAAAAACAAACTTCCTGAACTTGATAATTTGGCGGAGCAAAAGATATTTCTGTAGATCCAGGAATTAAAGCGGCCATCATAATAGCGTTTTCTGCCGCTGTATCACTGGCTTCATACATTATAATTTTTGCTGGTTTTATTTTTTTGTATGAAATACTGTATTTATCGTTAAGAGTTTTTATTGAAATACCAAAATCGCTAAAGGCATATTTGTGGGCAGCGATGGTGCGCTCTCCCATTTTACAACCACCGGCGTGAAGTAATGAGAAACTTTTATATTGGTGAGTGATGGCAGGTATAAGCATCAAGCTTGACCTGACATTGGCAACAGACGAATGGAGTAGTCCACTTTTTTCAAACTTTTTAGGTGGCGTAATTTCAATAGTCTGCTTTTCTAGCCACTTAGTCTTAACTCCCAGAGCAGAAAAGATTTCAAGCATTCTATTGACCTCTTCAATTCTTGGAATGCCGTGGAGTGTAGTTGTGTTTTTGTTTAGTAGCGAAGCACACAAGAGACCCATAGCTCCATTTTTGGAAGAATTTGTTTTTATACTTCCTTTCAATTTCCTACCGCCATTAATTTTAAAATCAATAGAATCAGATAATGAGACAATTTTATGCTCCAAGGCATCACTGATTTTAAGAAGTTCCCCAGCAGTTAGATTTTGCCTGCCGTTCTCCATTCGGGCAACAGCACTTTGAGAGGTGTTTAAAATCAAAGCTAATTCCCCTTGAGTAAGAGAGCGCTTCTCTCTGAGCTTCTTGATAAAATTGCCTATTGCTTTTTGGTTGTCCACATTATTCATATAGATACAATATATCATATATGGTATATAATGAAAAATATGATTGTGGATAAAAATGCTCGCATTACTAATTCCCTTTCCCTACCTTCAACGGCCAGTTTTGTTATAAACTGCAAATCAAGAAAGGGTGTGATAGATGCAAATAATTTTGCCAAAAAAGAGGGCTTGCCACTCATCGCTCTTGGAGGAGGGACAAATATAATTCCAAACAATCGTATAAATGGAGTGGTCCTCATTCTAGATTTTGATACTCTAAAAATTGAAAATGAAACAGTCATAGCCGAGGCGGGAAATGAGTGGGACAGTATTGTTCAATTTGCAGTGAGCAATCACCTTTCCGGGATTGAGGCTCTCTCATGGATTCCAGGCAGAGCAGGAGCCGCCCCTGTGCAAAATATCGGAGCTTACGGCAGAGAAATATCAAATGTAATAGAGGAAGTTGAGGCTTATGATAGAGAGAATGAAGAGTTTGTAATGCTTTCAAACAAAGAGTGTCAATTTAGTTACAGAAATAGTATTTTCAAAGAATATCCAAACAAATTTATAATTGTCTCAATGACACTAAAACTATCAAAAGAAAAACCCAAAATACCCACATATAAAGATATAGAAAATTATTTTAGCGAAAGAGGAAACGATGAGCCTAGTTTAAGAGAAATTAGAGAAGCAATAATAAAGGTAAGAAAAGGTAAGTTGCCAGATCCAGAGATAATTCCAAATGTTGGTTCATATTTTACAAATCCAGTTTTAGAAAATGAAGAAGCATTAAGCCTTAAAAACAATTTCCCTGATTTGCCGATATTCCCTTTTGAAGACAAATCAAAAATTCCTGCCGCCTGGCTTATAGAGCAAGCTGGGTTAAAAGGTAAAAAAATTGGAAAAGTGGAAATATATTCAAAAAACGCCTTAATTTTGATTAACCCCAACCAAGCTAATTTTGCTGATATTATGGAGGCAGAAAAATTTATTCAAAATAAAGTGTTCCAGAAATTTAATATTTTACTTAAAAGAGAACCTGTAATAATTTAGTAATTCTGTATTGACACTAAAATAAATCGCCGGGGGTTACCCACCCGGCGAAATGATTGAGAGTAGTTTTTCTACACCTCAATAAACCTTAACAACGAACTGTCGTACATGACCGACACTCAACGAAGGGTCAACGGTCGAGCCAAAATGAATGTCATTTTTGCCCGGGTTATCGGGGTCAATCGGATCTCTTGGATCAACAAGAACCACATGATTGCCAATTCTTATCCGAACCTTGAGAAGGCCGTACCGGCGATATCTTATGTCCTGCCACTCTCTGTCAGCAGGATGCCCGCTAAATCTTGAGTCATCAGGTGATCTAAAAACCACCAAGGAACCCTCCTTGATTTCAGGACTCTCTAGGAGAGTATCTGTTTCAGGCATTTGAATCTCCTTTCGTATGTTCGTTCCCCTCTTCGCTCATTTCCTTCTTTGGAGTCTCGGCTAAGAGACTAAACAAAAGAGCAGTAACAAAAAGAAAAACGATTAAACCACCCATGAGTTTTCCCTCATACCCACAGGCTTTCATGCTGAGCAATTTTTGCAGTAACTCTTGCATAAACCCCATTTCTATATACATACTACAATAAACAAACTCTAATGCAAAATCGTACACCCAGAATGAAATTTGAGTATTGTTAAAAATTGAAAATATGTTAGAATGCTATACGAATGGAATTAACGCGTCGGTGGTAGAGTGGTCAATTACAACAGACTGTAAATCTGTCGGCTTCGGCCTACGGAGGTTCGAATCCTCCCCGGCGCACAAAAAGAAAAACCCTGAAAAGGGCTTTTTTCTTTTTGTGCGCCGAGCAAGCAAACTGCTTTGCTTGCGTGGGAGGATGAGAAAAGGTTCTCCCATATTTTTGAGAATTTTATTCGAAAAAATGGGAAACCTGTACTGACCCTGTAAGGGTCGAAATTCCTCCCCGGCGCACAATTTTTAAGAAACCGTTTCAGAGGAAATAGCATCGAGGATTGAAGCTTCGATGATAGAGCCCCGACGGCCTTTTTTGATTTCAAAAGCTAGTTCGCCTGCTTTGACAGTAATATAAACAACACCACCCTTTAAAATACTTTTAGAAATAATCATAGAGGCAATAGGATTTAATATTTTATTTTGAATAACCCTTTTTAGTGGTCTAGCACCGTATTGCGGATTGTATCCCTCCTTGGCTAAATATTCGAAAGCCTCATCACTAAGTTCAAGTGAAATTTCTTTTATAACTAATCTTTCTCGAACCAAATCAATTTGGATTTTAACAATCTCTCTAATCGCCTCGAGTGGCAAAACATCGAAGATGACAATATCATCAACACGGTTTAAAAATTCTGGGCGGAAGAAGTCTTTCATTGCCTCCATTACTTTTTCTTTTATATCAGTGTAAGCGCCACCTTTTTGTTCTCTATCACCAAATCCCATCTTTTCCATCTTATCTATATAGTTTGCTCCAATGTTTGAGGTCATCACAATGATTGTGTTTTTGAAGTTTACGGTGCGCCCTTTTGAGTCAGTCAGTCGCCCATTGTCCAAAACTTGTAGGAGCACATTGAAAACTTCAGGGTGAGCCTTTTCAATTTCATCAAAAAGTACGATGGAGTACGGTCGGTGACGCACCATTTCGGTAAGTCCCCCGCCTTCATCAAAACCAACATAACCAGGGGGAGAGCCTATGAGTTTAGAGACTGAATGCTTTTCCATAAATTCGGACATATCAACCCTGATCAATGCCTTATCGTCATTGAACATAAATTCAGCCAAAGCTTTGGTAAGTTCGGTTTTACCAACTCCGGTAGGCCCCAAGAAAATGAAAGAGCCGATTGGTTTGTTTGGGTCAGAAATGCCGGCGCGAGAACGCTTGATGGTGTCTGAAATTTTTTGCACCGCTTCATCTTGACCGACAATCCTTTTTTTCAATTCGTCTTCCATACGACCGAGCTTTTCGGCCTCTTCTTCAAGCATTCGAGAAACTGGGATGCCGGTCCATTTGGCGACAATATTGGCAATATCATTTTCGGTAATTTCTTCAGTCAAAATACGCCTTGAGCTTTGCAATTTTTTGAGTTTTTTGACATTGCTGTCAAGCTCTTTCTCAAGAGTAGGGATAACGCCATATCGCACTTCAGCGGCTCGTCCAAGATCTGCTTGCACTTCGGCAGCTTCCGCTTCTTGACGCGATCCTTCTAATTCCTTTTTTATTCTTTTGATTTCGCCCACTACCTCTTTTTCGTTTTTCCATTTCAAATCAATCTCTGAAGTTTTTTCTTTCAAATCAGCAATTTCTTTTTCAATATCTAGCAAACGAGTTTTTAGTTTTGTATTTTTGCCGTTCACCTCTTTTTTGAGCGCCTCCCTTTCAATTTCCAATTTCATTATTTTGGAATTGGTCTCTTGCAAAATTACTGGCATATTTTCCAAAGAAATTTTGAGGTGACTTGCCGCTTCATCAATGAGGTCAACGGCCTTGTCAGGCAAAAATCTATCAGCAATATAGCGTGCCGAAAGATTGACCGAAGCTTTGATGGCATCGTCAGTAATATGGACGCCGTGATAAAGCTCATACTTTTCCTTCAATCCACGAAGGATGGTGATGGCATCATCAAGTGAAGGTTCGTTGACAAAAACCGGCTGGAATCTGCGAGTAAGCGCTGGGTCCTTTTCAATATATTTTTGATACTCTTTGATGGTAGTTGCGCCTATTGCTCTGAGTTCGCCTCGTGCAAGCGGAGGCTTAAGCATATTGGAAGCATCGAGTGACCCTTCGGCCGAACCTGCGCCAACCAATGTATGAATCTCGTCAATAAAGAGAATTATTTTGCCATCTGACTTTTCAATTTCTTTAATTATATTTTTGAGTCTTTCTTCAAATTCTCCACGATATTTGGTACCAGCCACCAAAAGCCCCAAATCAAGAGAAACGATTTCCTTGTCTTTCAAAGATTCGGGTGCATTGCCCGAAATCATCCTGATAGCGAGACCTTCAGCGATAGCAGTTTTACCCACACCCGCTTCTCCAATAAGAATAGGATTGTTTTTAGTGCGTCTGGAAAGTATTTGAATGATACGAGAAATTTCTTCATCTCTTCCGATGACAGGGTCAAGTTTATTTTCGCGAGCAAGTTTGGTAAGTGAGCGAGTAAATTTAATTAAATTTTTATTTTTATGTGCACCTTTATTGTCAGTCATGCGACCTTGTTTTATCTCTTGAATTAGAAACAGAACTTTTTCTTTATCAATTTTAAATCGAGCCAAAATGTCTCTGGCCTGACTTGGTACGTCTAGACATGCCAAAAACAAATGTTCGGTAGATACAAATTCATCGCTCATTCCTGCTGCCACCTTGGCTGATTGTTCAATCACGTGAGCGAGCTCAGGAGTGAGGAAAATTTGATAAGAAGGTGAGACAGTATTACTACCAACTCCGCCCTCCATGGCCTCAAAAAGCGAGTCGGTGAGGAGGATGGTATCAACCTCCATTTTGTCTAAAATCGAAGCGACAATACTCTCTTCCTGAAGAATCAGAGCTGACAATAGGTGAAGCGGGCCAACATGATTTTGACCACGTTCAATAACCAGCTCATGAGCTTTCCTGATCACCTCTTTGGCTTTGGTTGTAAAATTATTAAATGGCGTCATATGGCACTATTATAGCAGAATTTCACTCAAAATCAAAACAAAATTCGACCCCACCCCGTCCCGCTAAAGCGAGACTGCCCCTCACCTTGCGAAGGTGAGGGGGAAAATAAAATAAAAAAGAAAGACCGCGTCCTCGGAGAGGCGCGGTCTGGGGGTGGGATTTGTCAGAGCGTTCTAGTTTTTCGCTCTCAAGCCTATGGTGGCGTCCCCTGGTTTTGGAAAAAAATGAGAGTTCGGACTCTCCTTGAAGCATGTGGCTACTAGAGGAGCCACACACCCACAGGATTTTCACCTGTTACGGATTAAGTTAAAGAGCTGTTTGCTGGGGATAAATTCAAGTCCACACCCCAGCTTGTGGACAATTAGTATAACAGTAATAGTGTTCTGATTTAAGTATAGCATAACCACAAACTTTGTCAAGCAAAATTGCATTTTGTAAAGGCAAATTACAAAAAATGGCTCTGTTGAGCCATTTTTTGAATACTGATTATTTTTTGAAAACCTAAATCACTTTACCAATTCTTCGAGAGCTTTGGGAACAGCTGATTTTATGAGATTTGAAGGAATGTAAGAATATTCAGTGTCAGTATCAATTAGCGCCGCCTCAAGACCAATCACCTCTCCCGAAAGATTGAGAGCAGGACTGCCCAAATGAGCTTTGGAAACTTTTATATCGGAATAAATAACTGAGACTGAAACTTTGTCTTCACCATATTTAAGCTGATATACTCTGCCAATTGACGCCGCATTGGAATCTCGGCCACTTATTGCTACGAGAGTCTGCCCTATCTTCACCCCATCTGAATTACCAAATACTGCGGGGTAGAAAACTGGCTTAGGATTTTCAGTTTTAGGAAAATCGGTTTTTATAAATATCAAACCATTTTCTTTATCTACAAAAGTTTTTCCAGAAGAATAAATTCGGCCATCAGAAAAAGAAATTTTAAAAGAAGAAGCTGCACTATAAGTTCGGAGGTCAGCAACCACAGTACCATCAGCTGAGACCACTAACCCTAACCCTGCAAAAATTTCTGAGCCGTCACTGCCAATAGTTTTAAGCCTTACTATAGACTTTTCATTCTTGGCGATTGATTCAAGCACCCGATCTTCTTCGTTTACAACCACCGTGGTAGTGATTCTCTCTGGCTCACCAGGCTCAGTCACTACTCGTTCAATAGTTTTTTCTACTACTCGATTTATTTGCTGAGTCACCTCTACCGGCGCTTCAGAAAGTAAAGTAAAAGTAATAATGCCGGTGGCAATCGATGTCACAAAAGTGATGAGCAAAACCAGAAGTATGAGTTGATGTTTTGATAGATCTTCCATTAATTATATTTTACTAAAATTAAAAATAAAAAACAATCATCGGTGGACAATTTTTTTAAGAGCAGAAATGAATTTATCTAGGTCAGATTTTTTGGTAGAGCGACCAAGAGTGATGCGCAGGGATGACGAACCACAATTTTTATTACCCAAACTTTCAATAACATAGGAACCATTTTCCAATGAAAGTGTGTGGCAGGCTGAAGCGGCCGAAACAGCGAAACCAAGTGTGTCTAGCTTAATAACTAAAAATTCTGAGTCTAATTTATTAGACTCATCCCGCGAAGCTTTAGCGAAGTGGGAAAGGCAAATATTAATATTATTTGGAAGGCGATTTTCCAAACCACCATTTAGAGACAGCTGGGAAATTTCCCCGCCCGCAACGCTCTCGCTTGCGAGGCGGGCGGGTTTTAAAATTTTGGCAATAGCATAATCACGCAATTTTGTTAAACGAGCTGACTCCTTCTCTCTCATCTCAGTTGCAATTTCCAAAGCTTTGGCAAGCCCCACTGCCCCTGGCACATTTTCGGTGCCAGATCTTAAACCCCCTTCTTGCCCACCACCGAAAACAATTGATTCAATAGGAACTGAGTGTCTGACTGCCAAGATCCCCACCCCTCTCGGCCCATACATTTTAATACCGTCAAGAACCAATAGATCCGCTCCCAAACTTTCTAAAGAAATATTTTCATAGAGGACACTTTGACAGGCATCTACCAGCAGGTATGCCCTGCTGGAATTTTCAATTTTCAATTTAAAATTTTCAATTACTTCTTTAATTTTCCGGATCGGCTGGATGGTACCAATTTCGTTGTTCCCATGTTGGATGACAACCAAAACTGTATTTTCTTTTATTTCTTTTTTTATTGATTCTGGACTGATCAAGCCCTTTTCGTTTGGCGAAATAAACGAGACTTCAACTTCTTTATTTTTTAGCAAATGTTTAATGGGTTCTAGTACTGCCGGATGTTCAATGGTTGAAGTTATAATGTGAGGAATTTTGGAATTACTTTTTTTGTATTTAAAAACTACTCCAAAAATTGCCAGATTCAATGATTCGGTGCCACCACTGGTAAAAAATATTTCATTTGCTTTGCAATGCAAAATCCGAGCAATTTTAATTCTCGCCTCTTCTAAAACTCTTTTTGCTATTTCTCCTTCTTGATGCAAAGAAGATGGGTTGGCCCAAAATTTTTGAGCTTTTTCCATCTCTTGTGCGACTTTCTTATCAATCGGAGTAATAGCGGCATAATCCAAAAACACCCTTGACATACTTGGATAATACCATATTTAGTGTATAATGTTCCATATGTTTATAGATTGGAACTTAGTTGTTTTTTTGTTGCCTTTTATTGGCCTTTTGATTTCGCTTGTAGCTCTCGGCTTTGCTATTGCAATGCATATGAGAGTGACAAAGATATTTAGGAGCGCCAACTCTGCTGATATTGAAAAGCTTCTTAAACTTCATTCTAAAACTTTAGAGGACTTCGTCAGGTTTGAGGCCCAATCAACTTTATATATGAAGTCCCTTGATGAAAGGATAAAGAAAAAAATGATGAGCGCAGAGACACTCCGGTTCAACCCATTTCAAGGTGAGGGCGCAGGTGGCAATCAAAGTTTTTCATCAGTCTTTGCCGATGAAGAAGGTACTGGAGTCGTCATAACCTCTATGCACACACGAGAGAGAACAAATGTTTTTGCTAAACCCTTGAAAAATTGGCAAAGTGAGTTTGAACTTACCGAAGAAGAAAAAACATCAATAAAAAATTCAAAACTAAATGGAGCAAAAAAATAAAAACATAACAGTCAGGCCGCCAGTCGTTGTCGTCGTGGGTCATATCGACCACGGCAAATCTACTCTGCTTGATTACATTAGGAAAACCACAACTACCGAAAAAGAGGCGGGTGGCATCACTCAGCACATTTCAGCTTATGAGACCGAACTTGAAATCAGCGGTCAAAAGAGAAAAATGACATTTTTGGATACTCCAGGTCACGAAGCATTTTGTTCAATAAGAGAGCGCGGAACTAGAATAGCCGACATCGCAGTTTTGGTAGTTTCAGCCGAAGACGGAGTCAAGCCACAGACAGTTGAGGCCCTGAATTGTATCACCAACGACTCTGTCCCCTACATCGTAGCACTAAACAAAATTGATAGACCAAACGCTGATATCAATCGGGTCAAACAAGACCTTGCAGAAAATGGAGTACTGGTTGAAGGTTGGGGCGGAAGTGTGCCAATCGTGCCCCTTTCAGCAAAAAACGGCGAAGGTGTGCCTGAACTTTTGGAAATAATTGCTTTGCAGTCCGATCTTGAAGAATTAACTGGTGATCCATCGGTGACCGCCGAAGGTTTTGTAGTTGAAAGCAACCTCAACCCCAAACAAGGTATTGCCGCGACTTTAATTATAAAAAATGGGGTAATGAAAACAGGCACATTTATCGCTAGCGCTGGCGCTTATGCCCCTATCCGCGCAATCTTAAATTACAAAGGAGAAAATTTGAAAGAAGCTAGCTTCTCAAGTCCGGTTAAAATAGTGGGTTGGAACACCACTCCAATGGTTGGCCAAGAATTTAAAACTTTCGTAAAAAAGGAAGATGCGATAGCGTTTGCAGGTGAAAACAAAAATACCCAGACTGATACGACTCATGAGGCCGCATCAGAAGGGCAAGCTCGATTAGAAATTGTTTTAAAGGCTGACACTCTCGGCTCGTTAGATGCGGTAGAGCACGAGCTCAAAAAACTCTGTAATGAAAAAATAGCTGTGAGAATTATATCAAAAGGTATTGGTTCAATTTCAGAAAAAGATATCAAAACAGCAAATATAAAAAGTAGTTTGATTTTAGGATTTAATGTGGACAGTGACAAAATCGCAGAAATGCTTGCATTGAGAGATGGCGCCAATGTCAAAACATTTAAAATAATCTACGAGCTTGTTGATTATATAAAAGAAAAAGTTAAAGAGGCCACACCGGTTGAAACAATTGAGACAGTCACCGGCTCGGCCAAAATACTGCGAGTATTTAGTAAAAATAAAGACAAACAAGTAGCGGGCGGCCACATAGAAGATGGCGAAATAAAATCAGGTAGTTTGATTAAAATTTACCGCCGAGAGGCAGAAATTGGTGAGGGCAAAATAAAAGAACTTCAGGCTCAAAAAGTTAAGACCGCCATAGTCAAAGATAAGCAGGAATTTGGTATGTTTTTAGAATCAAAAATAGAATTAACTGAGGGGGATGTCATAAAGGCGACATCATTAATTAGACAAGAATAACTTATCAATAACTCACCCCACGGCCCCTCTCTTACATTAAGAGAGGGGGTAAAAACAAAATGAAGACGCCAACAAAATATAAAGACGAAAAATACGCTTCTTTGATTTCCAAATTTGCAGCAGAATATTTTGAACTTGAGTCAAATACTAATTCACTTATTACAGTGACGAGAGTTGATGTATTAGATCGAGGCAAAAGAGCGCTTGTGTTTTTCACTACTTTGCCAAGAGAACAAGAAACCCTAGCATTAGAGTTTGCTAAGCGTAGGAGAAATGATTTCCGCCGTTTCATAATGTCTAAAAAATCTTTTGGCTTCGCGCCCAGGATAGATTTTGAAATTGACTTAGGAGAACACAATCGCCAAAGAATCGATGAACTTTCAAACGAATATCCCGTCCCGACGCCAAGTCGGGAAGTCGACCAAAGCGTCGACTTTGAAAATTAAGCAAAAAATTGCTAATCTTAAAATGTTCGGCCTGGTCGTCAAGCAGTAAGACAAGAGTCTGCAAAACTCTCATACGCGGGTGCAATTCCCGCCCAGGCCTCAATTTTAGAATCTATAGGTATACACAGTATACAACTAATTACTGTGCGTATACTGTATAATTAATTATATGAAAAGGAGTTGGTCCCAGAAACAATTAATTGAGGCTGTAAAGATTTCAAAAAGCTATAGACAAGTAATTCATCTGCTTGGGTTGAAACCTGCTGGCGGAAATTATGACCAAATTAAAAAGTATATAAAGGAATACTCTCTAAGCACAAAACATTTTACAGGAAAGATTTGGAACAAAGGATTAAAATTTGAATTTAAACCTCATATTCCTCTTAAAAAAATTTTAGTAGCGAATAGCACTTATCAAAGTTTCAAGTTGAAAAAAAGGTTATTTTTAGCTAAACTGAAAGAACCAAAATGTGAAGAGTGCGGTTGGGCTAAAATGTCTGTTGATGGTAGAGTTCCTTTGGAACTAGATCATGTTAATGGAAATAGGCATGATAATCAAATAGATAATTTGAGAATCCTTTGCCCAAATTGCCATAGTCTGCAGTCAACACACAGAGGAAAGAATATAAGAAAAAAATAAGGCTCGAATGGCGGAATTGGTATACGCGCAACACTTAAAATGTTGTCCCGCAAGGGTTGTGGGTTCGACTCCCACTTCGAGCACCAAATTATTGTAGAATAATTTGAAGATCCGCTCATAGCTCAGCTGGTAGAGCAGCTCCCTCTTAAGGAGATGGTCCCAGGTTCGATTCCTGGTGAGCGGACAAGCCAAAAAATTCAAACTGCTTTGAATTTTTTCGGACTTGTCCGAGACGGAGTCATGTTTTTCCAGCAGGAAAAACAGACGAGTCGGGGTCGCGGAAATTTTGTTTTGACGAAAACAAAATTATCCGTGACGACAAGTTTGGCTTAAAGTATGCCGGGGTGGCGTAATGGTAGCCGCGCTGGTTTTAGGAACCAGTTCCGTAAGGAGTGGAGGTTCAAGTCCTCTCCCCGGCACAAAATTTGAAAAAATATTTTATTATGTTATAATGGAAACAGGTTTTCATTCCGACAACTACTCCGACGTAAAGTCGGAGAGGAAAGTCCGAACACATGCTCATTTAATTGAGGAAGGTAGCGGGTAACGCCCGTCGTCCGCGAGGATAGAGGTGCGAACAGTGACGCCAAAGCCGAAAGGCTGAGGGTCCCTTATTTATGAAAATATATAAGGGATAATCTGATAGAAATATCAGGGTGCAACGGTTAAATCCTTACTTATGTGCAAGGCCGTACTCTAGCAGAAATGTTAGTTTGTGCCGCTTGAGTCTTTGAGCAATTTAAGACCTAGATAAATTGTTGTTTAAACCAGAATTCGGCTTATGAGAATGAAAATCTAACAAATGCAAAAACCGTCCGCAAGGTCGGTTTTTGCTTGCATTTTATATTCAAGTATGCTATAATTAAAGGTGGAAGTTTGATATTTGACAAGGAGAAAAACCATGGGAACAACCCCAAACCTACTCACGGGTCAGGTTACACCAAAACGTCCTGGGCAATCCCCCGGTAAAAGTCTCAGGACAATCTTGAAAAATCAACAGTGGGGGCAAATCTTTGCCGCTATTGTGATGTATGTGATAATCATCGTGATTGGAACATTCATCAGCGACGAGAAAGGAGAAAAATGGTGGCTTGTCGCTCTTGCAATCTCGATCTGCCACATTTATCTGTCAGCCGAAGACATCAACGAGAGACAGCTCGGCGCAATGTTCACTCTCGGTCAACCAGCCGGAGATCTTGAGTCAGGTCCCTACTTCGCTTTTTGGCCTTTTTGCTACATTCGCAAAGAAACCAAAAATGTAGTGCAATTGGAAATTGGAGTTCTGACTCCCGAAGAGAAGAAGAAGGCTGCAGGATTGGAGAATTCGGCCTCTGTCTTTTTGTTGGAGGACCCATTCTATTTGAATTGGGGAGACCTTCAATCGGCCGATTATAAGGATATTCTGGATGAAAGTGGGAAAATAGTTGTTAAGTCTGTGGCAGAGCAAAAAAAAGAGGAAGGTGCCAGATTTAAGAATAATCCTCTTGCAAAGCCGCTTGTCACCGCAACACACCTGACAATTCGGTTTGAGATTTGGAGCCTGACCCACCTGATCCAGAAGGCTGGGAGTCTGTTAGAAGCTAACGAGTTGATTCAAAAGGCCGCAATAGCCGCCTTGATCAGCTACGCAGGAAAATCATTTGTTGCAAGAGCCATAGCTGACATGGAAAGTGTTGATGCGTGGCTCAAAACAACAATTGAGAATTTTGTGGCTGACCCAGGCAGTGAACGGTACAAGGAGGAACCTTCAAGATCATGGGGGGTCAACATCCGCAAAACTCAAATTACCAGAATGGGCACCGCAAAGAGAATCAGCGAGGCCCAGGCAGATCAAGGTGTTGAAATATACAAAGCGCAAGCTGAGAAATTCAAACTAACCGAAACTGCCGCTGGTAGAGCAGAGGCTACGAAATTGCAGGCAGATGCTGACTTGATCAGATTGAAAAAGGAGGGTAAAGGCACTGCTGAAGCGGCAATGCTACTGCTATTCGCTAGGAGAAAAGGTATCACAGAACTAGCGAAAATTGCGAAAAAACCAGAGGGTCAGCTCATTCTCCAGCTGGAAGCCCTTGAAAGGGCTCTGGCGCAAGGGAAGGCGGTCATCGTCCCAATGGAGCTTTCGAAGATTGTGGGAGCCCTTGGGAGTAAGTTAATTCCCTAATGGGAGATAATAAGCCGCTATCTGCAATGCAGATAGCGGCTTGCTTTTTTTATACGAGTATGCTATAATAGAGTTGGAATTGTAATCTTGAAAGGAGCAAGGAAATGGAAGAAAATGGGATATGGATCTTGGTTGTAGCGGTGATTGTGGCTGCGACAGTTTTGAAAAAGCACCCTGAGCTGCTCAAGAAAATGAGTGGAGGGTCGGATAAGATTGGGCTAACTAGCCCTGGAGTTCGCATCGCCACCGTGATATTTGTCTTCAACCTCGTCATTATGGCAATGATACCCTGGTTGTGGGACATCCTCACCTACACTTGGTACACATTGCTACTCTTCAACCTGGGGTTCTGGACGGTCTTTTATCTTCGCACCATCAAAGTGAAGGACGCGGCCGGAAAGGAAACCAAAGAAGATGACCCAGTGGCAATGAAGCTGGCGAGCATCCTTGCGATGATACTTGCAGCGGGTCTCATCACCACCTCTTGGCTCTACTTCAAGACCGGTGATCTGACCCACAAGGAGTACACTGACAAGCAAGAAGCTGAGAAGACAATTCGAAGACTTCTCATCAAGGAGCCGGCGCTAGCGGTGATTGCTCAATGCAACCCCAAGGAATTTGACACACCAAAGAAAATGGAGGATGCAATCAAACTATACGGTGAAAAAGGGCTCTTGCCGTGGACCAAATCTTCTGACTGTTGGGGACTCAAAATGACAGAGGAGGAATACACTCTAGCCATTATCACAGTCAATAAGGAATTCGGGGAAATGATCACAACCCCGACAACAAAAGGGTACAAAATCTTTTGGGATTCACCTCAAAAGTACGAGGTGATGGTCAATGAATTCCCAGAATTCTTTGTTTGGAAGGGAGAAGAGGTCCAGGGAACCATAAACTCCACTCGTTTCAAAGGAATCGGTGGACCAGCCAAAATTCGTGTTTGGCTAACCAAACACTAAAGGGGAGCACATGCTCCCCTTTTCCAATATATTTTTTATATAAATTAACTGCAGAAAAATCGGCCGTTGCAAGCTATGCCAAAAGTCTCTAGAGTAATACGCAAAATGCCATAGACTGAAAACATTATGAAAAGCCCTATCACACCATATTTAACATTAGTTCTATTTTTTTCCAAATCACTACTGTCAGACTTCCAAATCATTTCGGCAATTCCATAAAACAGGAATATGGTGGCCACAGTAAAGCCAAGAATAATTAATGGGTTTAAAATATAGGTTGCTATTTTACCCAGTAGGTCTGTTACCGCTGTAACTTTTGTTGCGGGCATGTATATATAATAACAAACCAAAACAAAAATGCGAAGCTGTTATTAACAACCTCGCATTTTTAGAATTTTAGAGTTGCGGATTATCGAGGAATAAGAGGGTTGACTACCGGTGCAGGATCTTGATCTACACCAACCGATTCACCAAGGAATCTCACCAAACCCCAGACTGAAGCCATCACGAACAAAGCGACCACGCCCCAGATCATAGTCTTCTTGGCCTGATCTTTGTTTTGCTCTGCACCAAAGATATATGTCACCAAACCGTAGAAGAATCCGAGAAGCGCAATAGCAAACAAAATTGGAATTATTAGGTCTACGATTTCGCCAATTGATCCTACCAAAGTCTTAAGATTGCTCAAATCTTGAGCAAAAGTGACGACAGGAAGAGCCAAGACTCCGAGAGTTAAAGCTAATTTTTTCATATAATTTTATTTTTATTAATAATTTTAACGACCATTTTTTATACTTATAATATGTTTATTATACTACAAACTCAACAGATAAGCCACAGATTTAACATTCGCCCGTTGCGGCGCATCCATTTCCACTTCCTCCAGAGCCACTACCTCCAATAGTTGGAATTGGGATAGCAGAATCATTTTCAATACCTATTTCTGTTCTAACAAAATAAATAATCCCCCAGATTGATGACATAACAAATAGAGCTACTACGCCCCAAATCATTATTTTTTTACCATCATCTTTTCCTTGGCCTTCAGCCCAAATGTATTTAGCAACACCATAAAAGAAAAAAAGTAATGCCAAAGTAAACGCAAGAGGAATAAGTATGTTTGACACAATATCTCTTGCTGCCGTGAGAAAATTCCTCGTTTCAGTTAATTGAGCGTATGTAAATATTGGTAATATTAGAAGAATTAAAAAAGGGACAGCTTTATAAATCTTATTCAACATAAATTTTGATTATTAATAATTAATTTTGTAAAGTTGTTTTTTGTAGGGGTGATATTTGAAGTTCACTTTGTATAAAGCTAATTATACCCCAAACAGAAAAAGCTACAAATAACCCAACAATGCCCCAACCCATTATCCTTTTACCCTCCGCGGCAGCCTGATCGCTCCCAGCACCATCTTTTATATACTTAGCCACTCCCCAGAAGAAATAAAGTAAACACAAGGCAAAAGCCAAAGGTATGAGTACACTGGTTACCAAATTTGTTGCCGCTAGTATTATACCTTTTATTCCCATAAGTTTTTGCTAATTGAATTAATTAAAATTTTATCTGGGGGATTCCAACGCCCCCCGTAAAACCAAATTCACCTTTCAAAAAAATTATGATACCCCAAATAGTCACCATGACAAAAAGGCCGATTATCCCCCAAATCAGCAAATTTTTGCTATCCTTTACTTCTTTTTCGTTACCAGACGCTTTGATAAATCTAGCCACTCCCAAAACAAAAACCAAGAATGCTACTGTGCCCAAAAATGGAATAATCACTAGCCCAATATCTATAAACCATTCGATTATTCCTTTTAGACCTTGAGTTTTTGCTACTGCCTCCATTTTATTTTAATTATTTCTTTAATTGGCTGATAGTTGTGGTAATGGCTTGTGAGATAACCCAAGCGCCGAGGAGTATTGCCGCCCCGATAACGGCCCAAAGCAAGGCATCGTGAGCCTTCTTAATTTGACCTGGGTCGCCTTTGGCAGTTACATATAAGAACCCGGCCCACATTATCATAAGTACAGCAACCACTCCGCCAATAGGCAACAAAATATCATTAACAATAGTATTGATTAGTCCTTCGATGGTATTTTCCTTGAAAGGATTTTCAATTATTATTTTTTGAGAAACGGGAGCGGGAGCTGGGGTTGGAGTTGTTCCCCCTCCTCCAGGTTTAGGCGTAACTCCTCCTCCCCCTTGAGCAAAAGAAAATAACGGCACCACAAAAACCATCATTATTATTCCTAAAATAAACAAACTTAAAATATTTTTTTTGTTTTTCATAAAATTATGGTTTTTTGTTATTAACCGTACTACCTGTTCCCTCAACAGGCACTGCATCCTTAAATTTAGGACTTAAAAGCGTATTAGTAATAGTATTTACAATAATCCAAGCGGAGAGTATTACGGCAAAACCTATAAAAACTTTTTGTATCATGTCTTTGGCATAGCTTTTTTGATCAGAAATACCGGTAGTCATATAAGTAAACCCTGCCCAAGCGAAAACTCCAGCCGCTACAGGCATTGAAATAATTATAATCCAATTTATTATGTTGTTCACCAATTTCATCAGCATATTAAAGTCACAAGGTGGTTGAGGAGTTTTCCCATCCTCTGCATAACCTCCACACGGAATTATAGGCTCAGCATTTACAAAAATTGGAACTAAAATAACAAACAAAATAATCAAAGGGAGGAGTATTTTTATTTTGTTGTTTGTGTTTTTCATGCTAGTTATTTTTTCTTTTTTTCTCCCCCCTCCTTCGCAAGGAGAGGGGTGGGGGTGAGGTCGCTCTTTTATTGCGGCAACAAAGCCGAAAGTTCGTTTTGGGACCGCATTATTGCTTCGCCCGTCCTAGCCCTGCCACTTGTTATTGATTCTATCATATTCTTAAATATTGAATTGGTCTCAGTGGGTGATGGATCAAGCCAACCCTTGGCCCTTATCGCGCTGTCGTTAAAAATAACTTCGTAGGCATTGATTGATCTTTGACTGAGCAAATCACGCCTAACCGGAGGCAGTTTGAGGGTGCTACTTATAGCTTTGGCTCCTGCAGTGCCGGACAAAATGGCCGCAACTCCAAAAGCGCCGTTTGGATTTTTGGATGATTTCGTGACAGCAAAGGCATTGAATTTGGCGATAGAGACATTGGTTCCGCCTTCGCGGGAAACCGGCACCATCGCTACATCAAAATTTAGATTAGGATTTTTTAGCTGTAGAGTAGATATTTCACTGGCAAAACCAAAATACAAGGCCAAATCGCCACTTAGAAAATAATTAGTTGAGTTGGACAGTGAGCGATTCCAAGAATATGAAGTTTTGGATGGATTACCAAATTCGGTATAAAAGTTGACCGCCGCCTCAGCTGGCACAGTAGGTTTGTTAAATGTACCTGTAAAAACTACTGCCACTTTGGAGCCATTCCAAGTGGTCACCGGTGTACCAGCCTGCATTGCCAGGTTCAAAACAATCTCTTTAGCGTGAGAGATGTTGGCATACTCTCCAAACGCAACCGCGCTTCTTGATATATTTAGTGCTCCATCTTTTTTAGTTATAGTGGTAGCTAGATTATAAAATTCATCCCAATATTTTGGCGGTTCAGTAAGTTTGGCGTCAGTGAAAATAGAGCGATTCCAATACATGACAAGTGGATCGGCCAATACTGGCAAAGCTAGTACCCCATCAGGAGAGAGATAAATTTCTGCTCCTTCAATAAATGAATCCCTAAATTGTCTTACGGTGTAAACATTGTAAGGTATAGCAAATATTTTATTTTGGTGTTTTATTATTTTGTCCGATGGCAACATAAAGAGGTCTGGTCCGCTACCCGAAGCAAGCGCCTCTATAAAATCTGTATCGAAATTTGCTTCGGTTTTTTCGACATACTCCACAGTAAGCTCTTTGCTTTGATACAAAGTGGTCTCTTTTATAATATTATCAAAACTGCTTTTAGGAATAGTGCCCCAGACCACGACCGACACCGCGTTTTGTGAGCTACCTTTATAAGCTGAGAAAACAATTACACCAACAATTAAAAATAGAACAAAAACTCCTATAAGGATTACTTGAAATCTTGTCATACTTATATTATACAACATAACGGAAACAGCTCTATCAAAACCTGTGGACTGCCATTGATTTTGATTGCCGAGATGGGCATCTTCTCGGCAATTTGTTATAATTTATTTTATGAACAATAGAGATTATAGAAAATCTGGACCAAATTCCTTTCACCATATCTATAATAGAGGAAATGATAAAATGAATATATTTTTAGATAAAAATGATTATTATTCCTTTCTTGGATTATTAGAAGAAAATATATTAGGCGAAAAAGAACATTTTTCTTCAAAAATCTTTGAGCCCCTACCCAAATCTTCTCATCTGATAGGTAAAAAATACGTCCGAAAACTACTACCATCAGGAAGTTTTGAAATTATATGCTTTTGTCTAATGCCCAATCATTTCCATTTATTAGTAAGACAGGTTAAGGAATTAGAAATAGGAAAATTGTTAAGCAAAGTTTGCACAAGTTATTCTAAAAGATTTAACAAAAAATATGAGCATATTGGTCATATATTCCAAGATCAATTTAAATCTGTTCTTGTAGAAGATAATAATCAATTACTTTATCTATCCGCATATATACATTCAAATCCAAAAGTTAGTGCACTTGTTAAAAATATTGAGGACTGGAAATTTAGTAGTTATTTAAATTTTATAGAAAAGGAACAATACAAGCTGTGTAGTAAAAATATTGTTTTAGACCAATTTAACGATATTAAAAATTATAAAAAATTTGTTGAAGATGGTGTGGAAAAGATAAAATCAATAAAAGACTTAAACTACGCACTTCTTGACCAAGAATCCTAAAACTGCCGAGAAGATGCCCATCTCGGCAAATTACTTTTTAATTACAAGCAGATGAATGAGGCGATGGAGTCGCCGTCGCGAAGCTTCATAATTCGGACGCCTTGAGTAGAGCGGCCGAGAGATGGGATTTCGGAAAGACCTAAGCGGATGACTTGACTCTTTTTGGACATTGCGACCGCCTCTTCTTCCTCGCCAGTTATAACCGCTGAAGCGATGATTTCACCGGTTTTAGCCGTTACATTGCTCGTCTTTATGCCCGAACCGCCACGATTTTGGATTTTGTATTCTTTAATCCCTGTCTTTTTGCCATAACCGTTGGCCCCCATAGTAAGCAGAGCGGCATCCTTTTCCACTTCTTTTGGAACTGGGTGAGCGCCTATTACCCTATCGCCTTTTTTGATTTTGATGAGTCTCACTCCACCAGCAGTACGGCCCATTTCACGCACATCTGATTCTTTAAATCTGATTGATTGACCTTTGGTTGAAACCACAATACACGAATCGCCCTTGACTACTGCCGATACTGAAATCAATCTGTCGCCTTCGGAAAGTTTGATGGCGATGATACCACTTGTCCTCACATCGTGAAAACTTGATGCCGAAACTTTTTTGCCTGTGCCGTCGGCCGTCACCATCATAAGAGAGAGCTCGTTGTCGTCTTTCAAATTTTTTGGCATTGGCAAGATTGAAGTCACTTTTTCACCTTCGGAAAGAGAAATGAAATTCATAATAGACTTGCCTCGAGTCGCTCTTTTACCTTCAGGTAATTCATACATTTTGATTTGATAAGCCTTGCCTCGATCGGTAAAGAAAAGTAAATCAGAATGTGTGCTGGCAGTGAGAAAATTGGTGACAAAATCTTCTTCTTTGGTATCCAAATCAACCACACCGACTCCACCTCTCTTTTGTTTGCGATATTCATCTGGACTTGTCCTTTTGACATAACCTCCGGCAGTCAAAATCAAAGTATTTTCTTCATCAGCAATCAAATCCTCCATCGACAAAACTTTGACTCCCCCTTTTATCACTTTGGTCCTTCTGTCATCACCATATTTTTCTGAAATATCAGAAAGCTCTTTTTTAATTATAGAAAGAATTTTCTTGGGATTGGCCAAAATTTCTCGGAGTTCGCCTATAAGTTTTTGGACTTCACGAAGCTCATCTTCAATCTTTTGTCTCTCTAGACCTGCCAATTTTTGCAAGCGCATCTCCAAAATAGCATTGGCCTGCAACTCAGAAAACTTAAACTCCTTCATCAAATTGGCCCGAGCGGTATCAACATCTTTAGATTTTTTGATGAGTTTAATTATTTCATCAATATGGTCAAGGGCCTTTTTGAGCCCGAGCAAAATGTGCTCTCTGGCCTCCGCCTCTCTCAAGTCAAACTCGGTTCGTCTTTTAACCACAATCTGACGATGTTTAATAAATTCCTCTAAAATAGTTTTTAGTGAAAGTGTCTGCGGTACGCCGTCAACTAGGGCCACGAGGTTTAAGTGAAATGTGTCTTCAAGTTGAGTATGCTTGTAAATAAAATTCAAAACTTTTTGTGGATAACTACCATTTTTCAAATCAATCACCACTCTGATATCTTTGGTTGATTCATCCCTGATGCCTTTGATGCCGTCAATCTTTTTTTCGCGCACGAGCTCAGCGATTTTCATTATCAAATCTGCTTTGTTTACTCGGTAAGGAATAGAAGTAATAATAATTTGAGAATTATTTTTGTCTTCAACTATCTCAGCTACTCCTCGTGCTACGATACCGCCGCGTCCGGTGGCATAAGCATGACTGATATCTTTAGAATTAAAAATAATGCCACCGAGCGGAAAGTCTGGCCCTTGAACAAACTGCAATAAATCTTCGGTCGTCGCGTCTTTGTTGTCTATGAGATAAGCAGTAGCGTCTATCACTTCGCGCAAATTGTGAGGTGGAATATTGGTAGCCATACCAACCGCAATACCCAAAGTTCCATTTAATAAAAGTTGAGGGGCAGTAGCCGGCAAAACTGAAGGCTCTTTTTTGGTGGCGTCGTAGTTTGGTACCCAATCAACTGTTTCTTTATTTATATCACGCAAAAGCTCTGAAGCGACTTTGCTCATCTTGGCTTCGGTATAACGCATAGCGGCGGCACTGTCACCATCAACTGAACCGAAGTTTCCTTGGCCGATAACCAAGGGGTATCGCATACTGAAGTCTTGAGCCATTTTGACCATAGCTTCATAGGCGGCACTGTCACCGTGAGGGTGATAATTTCCTAAAACCTCTCCCACTACCGCTGCTGACTTACGCGTCTTGGCTGAGGCTGAGAGGCCCATAGTGTGCATAGCATAGAGGATACGGCGGTGGACAGGCTTCATGCCGTCTCGCACGTCAGGGAGCGCTCTGTCAGTAATGACAGACATAGCATAGTCAATGAAGGACTTCTTCATCTCACTCACAATTGAGCGCGAAATAACGCCCACATGAGTGTTTATTTCCCCTTTTTCATCCTGATTTTTATCTTCTTTCTTAGGCATTTACATCTTAATTATAGCAAATTTTAGCTTTCTATACAAGCGGATAACTCACCCTAAATCCCTCTCTTACAACAAGAGAGGGACTTCTGAAGCCCCCTTCCCTTGTTGTAAGGGAAGGGGGTGGGGGGATGAGTTATTTTCTCTCGTAAACTTCAATACTACTTATGAAAGGCACAAAAACTGAGGAGAATGAATCTTTGAGTTCTTGATATTGCTTGCCTATCTCATCAAAAGCGGCTCCAAAAACCTGTTTGGTATTTTCAATTGGCGAAGGTACGGCATCGGCAGAAACAACATTTGCCACCTGACTAGATGATTTTTGTGACGCTAGATTAGCTTCACCACCAAAACTCAAATAACCTTTGTAAAAAGCGAAGCTAAACAATATTAAAATTGAAAGAGTAGTTGCCAAACCAAATGCCCATTTGCCTCTATAACTCTCGTCCCTCTCCATTATTGAATTATATTTTTTGATAAGCATTTATTTAAATTTATTGAGTATCAAGAACAATAATTTCGCCCTCTTTACCCTCCAAATCTTTTTTCTTGACGGTCAACTTTTCTACTGATTTTAAACCCTCGCTACTACCCTCTTTCAAAAAGGCTTTGAGGGATTTATCATCATAATTCATAGGTATAATAATAGAAGGTTCCAAAGAAACCGCAAATTTATAAGCATCACTTGGGCTGAGTGTACCCTCACCACCAATCGGCACAAAGAGTATGTCTACTCCATCAATTCCTTCTTTAGTTTCTTTTGGAATATTTGCTTCTCCTAACGCACCCAAAAAACACAAATTCATATTTTCAAAATTGACTGTATATATAGTATTGATTTTGTTGGTTGCCACTTGCTCTGAGGAATTCGAAGGGTAATTTGAGACACTAGAAAGCCCTTTTATAAAAACCCCCTGAATCTCATACTCGCCCGGCCCGTTTATAATGAAAGCTTCTTTGTCGCCACGGTTAACTTGGTCTACCCCGTTCATATCGGGGTGGTTTAAGGAAATCAAGGCAATATCAGCCCCAAAATTATTGGCTTTAAATTGTGACTTTTTGGATACAGGGTCAAAAGCCAAAACAGTGTCCCCAAATTGGACCTTAAAAGATTGTGCTCCCTGATATGAAATTATCATCCCGTTAGAGTTTTAAATTAATTAATTGGCTCGCATATAACAAGCATGCAGACATGATATCATTTTTTTAGCAATCGGTAAATATAAAACTCTAACGGGATCATTCGGTAGTCACACCATCAAAATCGGCCTCATTTGCCATAGCTTCATCACGAGTAGCTCGTACTATGCCATCTTTGTGGTGAGCTGGTGAATAAATAGTGTAAAGTTTTAGATCCTCACTTTCGGAAACATTCATCACATTATGCTCGGCTCCAGCTGGCACAATAACTGTGTCTCCATCTGAAACTTCATACTCGGTGCCATTTACCACTACTTTACCCTGACCTGCTTCAAAACGGAAAAATTGGTCATTATCTTCATGAATTTCCATCCCGATTTCGCCACCAACTGGTAGTGACATCAAAACCAATTGCATGTGGAGGCCGGTATAAAGCACTTTGCGGAAATTGGTATTTTCGGTTGTTAAATTTTCAATATTTGAATGATATCCTTTTTTCATATTATATAAGTTAATATTAATTTAATAATCTTATCACACTTTTGATTATTTAAAATCAAAAGTTTCTATAATTGTTTTATAAAACAAATCGGCGTCAAAAGGTGGTTCACCGAACATGTTTCTAGCTATTCTCACATTAGAATCTTTGCCATAAAAAACCAGCCAGTCCCAATCACCCTCTGCAAATTTGTGACCATCTATATATAAAGAAGGATCTTGAATATATTCATAAGAAATATTTTGAGGATTTTGTTTTTTAGTCTGTGAAATGTTTTCCAAGTCAACTTTTTTCACTTCGATTGCTGGCGGCACCTCATATTCAATATCATCCGGCCAATTAAAATATATTACGCATAAATTATCATCAATTTTTTCAACATATTTAAATTCCCAATCTTTAAAATCTGGAAATTTAAAAGAAAATTCAAAGCCTTGGCATTCAAAAGTTTTGTATTCTAAAACTTCGTTAACATTATTTTTATCAGAATCCATATTGTTATTTTTAAAATTATTTAAATCATTTTTAAAGGCAAAAATCAAAATTAACCCCAGAATTAAAGCTCCCCAAAACCATTTCATATATAGTGATTTTAACATATTTGGCGGAAGTGGGAGGATTCGAACCTCCGATAAGGTTTCCCCTATACCGCTTTTCGAGAGCGGCGCTTTCGACCACTCAGCCACACTTCCAATTGTCTAAAACTATCATTTTTTTGCATTATTATCAAAAAATGTTATATTTTATGAGCGGCTTGCCATGAGCGAAGTCGAATGGCCCTATCGTCTATCGGTTAGGACGGCTGCTTTTCAAGCAGCAAAGCGCGGTCCGACTCCGCGTAGGGTCACAAATTATGTAATACAAATAAACTGCTTTATTTGCGGATAATTCGTGAAGATAGAAGCATGTTTTTCTGAGCCCAGAAAAACAGCTGAGTCCGGGGCTGGAAATTTCATTTTTGACGAAAAATGAAATATTGTGGCTCACATATTTTTAATTTTCTTCTTCTATAGAATCTGTGCTTGTCGCTGAATTACTTTGACTAGTATCGTCAAATACTGGAGTTGTGGAAGCTGTATTTTGTTCTTGTGTAGATGGAGTACTTGTAGAAATTTCGGGAGTCGTTGTTGAAGTATTGTCAGTTGAACTTGCGTTACTCTGATTATTATTTTCTGAATTTCCTCCACTTACAACTTGTATCGCTCCAACTCCGCTTCGCAACATCATTTCTTTAAATTGTTCTTTTGTTAAACACGTGTCGTCAACACATACTTTACCCTCGACATTTATATCACCTCCAAAATTTGTATTTCTCTGTACATTTAAACTGCCAACATTTGCATCTCGTATATACACTTCGTGACTAGCTAAATATTTATCAAAAGTTTCTGTCAAAGTCGTCATAATGTCGTCAAATTTTTTGTTTAATTCTTGTATGGCTTTAGCTAAAACTGCGGTAAATTTAGGATAATCCAAACCTTGTATTTCTCCACTGCTATCGCGAGAAACTACTTCAGGAATAACAGGAGCAACTTCTTCAGCAATAAAACCAATTTGTCTGCCAGCATTTTTTATATAACCATTTTTATAATCGAAAGAGACTGGTTTTAGTTTGAGCACTTCGTTTAGACCATATGAAATATCTGCTATATTCTCCTTGTATTTTATTGACGACGCTCCGCAAATTCCTGTAGATGTAGCAAGCTGTCCTGTAGTGGTATTTAGACAAACATAGTAGCCGGTGGAGTCATTTGGAAGTGCTGGCATAGCTACTCCTCCGTTTACCGATAGTGCTTTCCATGGGGTAGTCGTTCCGATGCCGACGTTGCCGTGAAAAATGTTGGTCGTTACCGAAGCATTCCCGAACATCATCTGATTGCTTGCCAATGCTACCGCTTGATATCCCAGGGCGGTGGTATTAGTGAGATTATTGACTGACACGTCCGCCGACTCCCCGACAAACGTATTCTGCGATCCAGTTGTTAGGGTAGCCCCGGCTATAGTACCAAGTCCAGTATTATTACCCCCCGACGTGACATTTGAGAGAGAACCTTCACCAAGTCCAGTATTCTCCGCCCCGTTTGTGAGAGAGCCAAGAGCGCTCGTTCCAAACGCTGAGTTGAATGCACCCGAAGAGTTGCTGCCCATCGCACCATATCCAACTGCAGTTGAGTATGCACCAGTGCCTTGCCCAGCAGCATATCCAACAAATGTATTTTGGACCGATGTAGTTCTGATTCCAGCCGTCCAGCCTACAGCGGTATTCCCGGCACTAGTAGTATTCGCCTGAAGTGCATTGTACCCAATTGCTGTTTGGCCTGTCCCTGTAAAAACTAGATTACTATTTGAACCTATTCCGATATTTTGATTAGTAGTAGAAATAAGATGCCCAGATGATACTCCTATACCAATATTATCCGAGCCTGTTGTGACTGCATTCAACGCGCCATGCCCAAACGCCTGATTATCATTTCCAGAAGTCACAAAAGCGAGTGCATCGGTCCCAAAAGCATTGTCTCCATTGCCAGATTGGAAATTTTGGCCAGCGTATAATCCGATAAAATTGCTATAAAGACCAGAAGTTAAAGCATGGAGAGGTCCCCGACCAATCCCAATGTTTCCAAGTGCAGTCGTGACCGTGGTTGTATTCAAACCACCCGCACCAAGTCCAATATTTTCTTGTACGGTTGAAGGACTACAGACTCCGTTGCATGCGGGTAATACCGTAAGTGATAACATTTCCGAGTCATCTGTGTTAGTAATTTTCAGCGGTGTTGGACTTTTGATCGTTAGGGGTGCAGTCGGATCTGCTGTCCCAATACCAACATAGCCAGAATTTTGTTGTACCACAAATTGTGAACCACCGATTGCAAAGCCGCCAGTTGAAAGAGTTGAAGTAGCTGTAGTTGATGTAGCGTTAAAATTGCCAAATGTCGGAGTGGAAGTGGCCGTGATAACTCCACTTGCATTTGTTGAAAGAATAGAATTGATTGCCATTGATCCAAGAGTCAATGTTCCGTTAAATGTGTTTGCTCCTGCAAATATGTTGTTTGTATAAAGTTTTGGAATTGTTGATGATGCGTGAATATATGTATTGATAGCAGAGGTATCAAGAGTGAGCACACCGCCAGTGTTTTGCAAACCGCTTCCTAATAAATTATTAAACGATTGCCCATTGATAATTAAGTTAGTGGTAGAAGCAGTAGCAAACGAAGAATAAACGGTTGAGGAAGAATACAAAAAACTAACATTGCCACCAGCTCGCCAAACACTCGTTCCATCACTTGTCCAATTTCCAGTACTTGCCCCACCGATCAAATTACCAGCCCAATATAAATTACCGCCTGTATTATATATACGATTGGAAGTATCGGATGGAGCAGAAATTTGAGAAAGTAAAAGTGAAGAAGCAAAGCTGGCTTCGCCGGTGATTGATGGAGCAGTTAGAATACTGCTCACACTGGTACTTAAGTTATCTATATTAGTTTGCAGAGTTGCAGATGTTCTGCCAAGCGCATCAGCCACACCCTGAGTGGAGCCCGAACTGCCTCCGCCTGTAATATAAGTCGAAGGGTAGTAGTTTTGGATAGGTGTGGGTAATCCAGAAATCGCACCCGTAATCATTCTTGAAACTTCTTCTCTAGAAACTCCTGAATAATTTATAATGAGAGGAGTCTTCGCTGAAGCTTCGGCTTCCTGAGGGGAGCTTGTTGAAACATTTTCTGTTTTTATAATTACCGTATTTGTATTTTCTCTGGGTGAAAACCAGGGCAAGAAAATCTGTGAAATTGGATTTATTAAATATTTTTGAAATATATTTTCTTTTTGTATGCCGGAATCAGCTGCATAAATGTTTACTGGTAATAATAAAAAGACCGCAAAAATTAAAACAAAAATCTTTTGAGTTTGAAAATATTTCTTTTTTAATTTTATTTCTGTTTTCATTTTTGGTAAGCAAAAAACACTGTCAAAAGTGCTTTATGTAGAAATATTAAATTGCAACCAAAAAACTGGCGAGCGTGTTTTACTCTCTCTCTCGATTTCCGCCAAATAATTTAAACATTTTGTTTGTTAATTCTTTACAATAAAGTGTATCACATTTTTCTATGTCAAATACACAAACAAGTGGAAATCTAGACCCGTAAAATGCTATACTAAACATATGAACAATTCGCCTGACACAAGCTACAAAAAAGCAACCCAGGCCTTAAATTTTCTGGCACGAAAGAAAGATGGCAATATCATTAACAAAATGAAAGCCATCAAGCTTATATATCTTGCTGACCGCCTGCATTTGCGAAAATATGGTCGCCCAATAGTTGGCGATGTATATTGGGCTATGAAGCTTGGGCCCGTAGGATCCAAAACAAAAAAAGCTGCGGAATTGGATCTCCCAAATACAGCTTTGTCATATACAAAAAAATACATTAAACCGACGGATGAAAAAAAGCATTCTTTCATTTCTATAAAAGAACCGGATCTAGATGTTTTTTCAAAAACGGATATTGAATGCTTGGAAGCAGTAAACGATACATTTTCCGATAGAGATCAGTTTGAGCTCGCTGAATTGACACATAAATACCCAGAATGGCCAAAGTACGGAAAAGAACTTAAATCCGGAAAGAAAAGAGTGTTAATGAGTTATAGTGATCTTTTTGCTGATGGAACACATGGCGGATTGTTTGCTCAAACCAAAACGGAACTAAATCTGTCCAAAGAGTCATTCAATGAACAACAAGAAGTTTCTGATTTTTTTGCTAAATAATCGCTATGCAAGATGGATATACCGTTAAATGTCAGAGTCCCACTATCTATCGAACAAGGATCAGTCTTTAATTTCCACATCGATTTCGATGGGCCTGGAAGAAAATCTGGGAATAGGTATTTTGTAGTAATGAATCGTAATCCAAGAACAGATAAAATTTTGGTAATGGTTACTTCAACTACACAAATTGAAAAAAGAAGGGAATTCATCAAAAAAGCGAAAATCAGTGAAAAAACCATAGTCACTGTTTCGCAAAAAGAATACCCGACTTTCATATCGGAAAGTGCTTTCAATTGCAATGATATACACGAAGTGAGTATGGAAGATTTAATACGAAAAATTGAAAATAATGGCTCTATGAATTATCCAAAAATTCCAGATGCTATTCTTAAAAAACTAATTTTGGGTGTTAATGAAAGTCCGATAGTCAGAGAGGAAATTAAAAAATTAATCTGATCTAACTAGTGCCCGTGGCAGATTTATATATTGTGTGTAAAATAACTTTAATGATTATTTTAGGCATAGAGACAAGTTGTGATGAAACGGCGGTGAGTGTAGTAGAAGCGGAAGGAGGCTTAGAAGACCTTCGCTTTAAGGTACTTGGAAGCGCTGTAAACAGCCAGATAGAGATGCATAGGGAATTTGGTGGCGTAGTGCCAAACATAGCCAAGAGAGAGCATTTGAAAAACCTGCCCCTTGTACTCACGGAAGCACTTAAGGAAGCAGGTTTAATTTTCAATTTTCAATTTTCAATTTTCAATTCCGAAAATCCTAGGATTGATTTGATAGCTGTGACGGTGGGGCCTGGACTGGAACCAGCACTTTGGGCAGGTATAAAATTTGCAGAAGAACTTGGCCATAAATGGAATATTCCAGTTATTGGAACTAACCACATGGAAGGACATATAGCTTCGGTTTTGTTTAGCAAAACCGAAGCAAGTTTCGGATTTCCAGCAGTAGCACTGCTGGTCAGCGGGGGGCATACCGAACTTATATATTTAAATAATTGGTTAGAAAAAGAAAAAATTGGGCACACCCTAGATGATGCTGTCGGCGAGGCTTTTGATAAAGTCGCGAGGATGCTTGGACTCCCCTACCCAGGTGGACCAGAGATCTCTGCATTAGCAGAGAAAGCACGAAATTCGAATATCGAAATCCGAGACATAAAGTTTCCAAGGCCCATGCTTCATTCAGGGAATTTGAATTTTTCCTTTTCAGGTTTAAAGACCGCAGTGCTTTATTACATAAGAGGAATAACTCACCCTAAATCCCTCTCTTACCACAAGAGAGGGACTTTCGGAGAGCCCCCTTCTCTTGTTGTAGGAGAAGGGGGTCTGGGGGATGAGTTATCTGATTTACAAAAAATGGAGATCGCTCGTGAGTTTGAAGATGCAGTTATCGAAACACTTCTGACTAAAACTAAAAAAGCTATAGATCAATATAACCCCAAAACTTTAATAATTGGTGGTGGAGTGATTGCCAACAAGGCACTCAGAGAAAATTTATTGAATTTAGAAAAAGATTATCCGGAATTAAAAATATTAATTCCGGAAAAATCTTTGACTACCGACAATGCAACTATGATAGCCGCCGCCGGATATATTGAATATTTGAGAGAGGGGGGAAATAAGGAGTTGAAAGCTCAGGGTAATTTGGATATTTCTTCTTAAGACTTTTTGTTTTGATCAGGACGCAAATCTGGAGTATTTACCAACACATCATCGGGACCTTCTTCAGGATTTTCAATTATTATTTCTTCATCTGGCATTACGCCGGGTAAAATTATAACTGGAGAATCTTTAACAACATTTGCGGTAGTGCTTGTATTTGGAGTTCCCACCATTGGACTCTTTGGTTCATTACCTCTAACAGAATTTGCAAATAATTTAATTATGATAATTACAAGGGCAATCAGGATTAGAAACAAAAGAGTTGGAGTATAACCACAACCATCAAATAGTCGATCAAACATTCTTTGGGGTAATGAGAATAGTGATATGGCGGCGTTTCTTAATGCAGATTTACCTGAATCTTTAAGTTCTACTACTGCAGAACCATTAAGGACATTTGATATATTATCAGCTATTGAATCGACGCTATCGCCAAGCAAGGTGCCGAGATTGCGCCCATTTGTGCCTACATCCACACCCGAGTTAATACCGGTATTACCATTTACACTTGAGACCCCGTCGGAATTTCTGAATATGTCTATTTCATTTTGATCACCCTGAGATAATGGATAGATAGTATTACAGTAAATTTCGTTAATTTTCTTTTTAGTTAAGATATAAACAAAGCCCGTAGTAACCTTATCTCCCCAAGGAGTTAAGATATCGCTAGCATATTTATTCTGGAATCTCACAACTGCGTCAAAGGTAGCTTGATTGTATACTCCCGTCAAGGACAAACTTTCTTTCTCAAAGACATTTAGGAAGGACTGTACTTTTAATACCTCAATTGGATCATTGACCCAATCAATTTTTATATAATCTATAAGATATAGACAGCTAGTAGCGCCAAGTATTTCACCGACAACCACTGGGTGTCTGCGGCCACCACTAAGGCTACCGCCTCCACCTCCACCGCCTCCACCTGGAGGATTTACTGGAGGTACAGAGGTCACAGTAACAGTTGTTGTAGCTGAAACCGTCCCATTAGTACCGGTGCATGATATTGAATATTCTGTAGTTACGCCTGGAGCAACATCTTTTGAACCAGAAGTTGAGGTAGCCGTCGTCCAAACTGCTGAACATGAATTTGTATTTGTTGATGTCCATGTGAGTGTTGAAGTAGCGCCAACAGTAATACTGCTAGGATTTGCCGTGAGTGTTACTGCGGGAGAATTTGAATCTCCTACTGGATTTACATTTACCGTTCTGGTTGTTGTTGCATATAGATTACCTGAATCCTTAACAACATAAGTAAGAACATAAGTGCCAGTAGTAGAAGCGTTAATGCTACCCGTTCTGACAATTTGCGATGTTAAGTTGCCATCTTCAAGATCGTCTGCGGTTGCACCTGGATCAGTGAACACAGTACCCACAGTCATATTAAATGGATTGGCTCCGACTAATGTAATGGTTGGGGGAGTATTTACAGGTTTTGGACCAACACATCTCAATACAACATTGTCTAACATTGTGCCGAGAGCATTTGGCGTACCAAGGTCTCTAAATTCTACACGAGTAGCAGAATCGTTGGCTACAAAAGAATTAACATATTTTGTCCACAATACACTTGAAGTTGCATGAGTGTCTATTTGTGAATTATCTACATACACACCAAGAAAATTTTCTGATGCATCATATCCCGGTCTAGCAGTAAAATAATAACTTAACTCATAAACATAATTTGAATTAGTTTGAACATCTTGGAATATTGCAATTGAAGAAGGTGTACCAGCTGGATCATGCGCGTCAATATTACCTTCCCAATCAGCATCTAATTCTGCAGATTGATTGCCTTCAACTGGAGTAACTCCAGCCGCACCAACTTTTTGAAATTCTAGAGTTGTTACAGTTGGACGATCGTGCCCATTAAAGGTTGTAAGTGAAGAAACCCATGATGCTTGCCAACCAATATCAGGATTTGTCATCGGGAAGGTTTCCCACTCTTTATCAGATGAAATGACTGGTGATTCAAAACTTCCATTTTTAATCAAATTAATATTTGGATCACAAGTTGTTGGTACAACATCTTTTGAACCACAAGCTACAACTTTAACTTGCACGACTACATCGTCATAATCACTGTCTCCGCCACCAACCAAATCCTCAAAAGCTAAAATATAAGTGTTAGCAATAAGACCGCTGGAATTTTTGGCATCAAAAGCAATTACATGGTCTTTACTATCATTATTTTTGCTTATTTCAGTAGAAAACATTTCTAAACTGTTTGGAGCCTGCGACACTATCGCAAACGACAAGTTTGAAGCGTCCAAAACATTTACAGAAATTTTTTGCCCTTTTGAAAATACAGGCAAACCAGCATATGACGGATGTGAATTATTGTTTGTTCTAAACAAAGGCACGAAGGTTGCCTTATCACCATTTGTATAATATCCAACAAGATTTCCATTAGCAGTATGAGCTCCCTGATCTATAAACTGAATCTCAATGGTAGTAGAACTATTTGATGTATTCCAAATTTGATATCCGTTTTGATCTGAACCCACAGTATTGGTAAATCCCTCGTCATTCAAAAGTTGCTGTAGTGGTTTTTCACCAGATGAAGACGCACCGGGAGTAATGACAACTGAATCACCAAGTGAATCTGGAAGCATGCATGAATAGCTAATGATTTCAGAGTCCACAACAACAACTCTGTTTACAGAAATAGATGCACCCTGAGAATCAGACACGGAATAAGTAATTGTGTAGCTACCCTCCACAGAAGTATTTACAGATCCGTTTGTTATTATTTGACTAGTCAAATCACCATCTTCAGTATCGGCCGCGGTTGCGCCTGGATCAACAAATAGAGTATCAACAGCGATTTCAAGAGGGTTGGCACCGACTAAAGTAATAGTTGGTGGTATATTAGGTATATTATTAGATGGATTTTCAGTAGGAACAACAACTTGAATATTGATCTTTAAGGTTCCATCGCGATCAGTATTGTCTGCATAATAAGAATCATTTACAGCTACTGCCAAATAATGGGCACCAGTAGGTACTACCACTGTTAGTGGTGATGATTTTAAAATCGAGAAATCTGGTGGTCCACCAGCTGTTGATTGATCATCCTGCCAAGTGTTTGGGTAATTATAAGCGGCATTGCTTGCCGGACTTAGTTCGGTTGCAGCAATTGCTCCTGGTAAAGGATTGACTGCTCCAACATCTTCAGTGGTATCAACAGTGAAACTACCAAGTATAGCCTCTACTGGTATAAGTTCACACTCTTCAGGTCCACCTTCAGCAAAATAACACATGTTACCTTCCACACTCATAATCAAGGTTCGCCCAACAAGAGTATCAAAACCATTTTGGGTAGCTAACTGATCAAGATTTATGAAAGTAGCCGCATTCGGATTATCTGGCAAAGGAGGAGCAACATTCGCATATAATATGCTTCCTTTTGGATCAATAGGGAATGAACCTAAATTTAGATTAGTATTAGTGGCAGTTTCCGAGGATGAGCCATTTTCATCTGCAAAAATAATACCTGCCGGAACAGCCAATGAAAAAATCATGGGTAGAATAACCACGGTAGATACTAACATTCTGAATTTGCGATTTATTTGAAACATATGATTAGTTTATTATTAAATACTATAAATTATGATTTTTTAATATTATGCATATCTTTACATAATTGAAGAAAAATCTCAATAGAAGTATTTCTTTCTTCATTCAAAATAATCTATATTTTAAGCCATATACTAATTTTTGTCTTTTATATTTCAAACATGTCCTTTAAAAGACATTTTAAATCAACAAAGACAAGGAATATACTAAAGGACAACTTTGTTATCTACTAAATTGTCTTTTTAATCTTCACTATATATGCCGATAGAGCACCCTATTTATGACAAACGAACTTTTTGATGTATTATTATAAAAAAGAATATGCAAGAAAATGAAGAACTAAAAAAACCTTACAATCCAAACGAACACGAGGATTTAATATATAAAAAATGGGAAGATTCTGGATTTTTCAATCCGGATGTTTGTATTGAAAAAGGAATAGCAGATAAAGATGCAGATTATTTTTCTATCGTCCTACCACCACCCAATGTTACCGGTACCTTGCACATGGGAAGCGCTTTTATGTTGGCGATTGAGGACACCATGGTCCGCTACAATCGAATGCTTGGTAAAAAAACTTTGTGGGTTCCGGGGACTGATCATGCTGCCATCGCTACTCAATCAAAAGTGGAAAAATTAATACAAAAAGAAGAGGGTAAAAACAGGCACGACTTAGGTAGAATTGAGTTTTTAAAAATAGTAGAAAAATTTGCCCAAGAAAATCATGACACCATCGTGACTCAAATGAAAAAAATGGGTTGCTCTCTTGATTGGTCTCGCGAAGCATTTACATTGGACGAAAAAAGGAATTTGGCTGTCAAAACCGTTTTCAAAAAAATGTTTGATGATGAGCTTATATACAAAGGACATAGAGTAGTGAATTGGGATCCAAAAGGTCAAACTACAATCTCAGATGATGAAATTGTTTATGAGGAAAGAAAAGCTACAATGTACACTTTTAAATATTCTCCTGACTTCCCTATCGCCATATCCACTACTCGCCCAGAGACCAAAGTCGGTGACACTGCTGTAGCGGTAAACCCAGACGATACACGCTACCAAAAATATATCGGTCAAACTTTTGAGATAAAAGATTTTGCAGGAGAGAGACTTTCAATAAAAATTATTGCTGATAAAGAAGTAGATCCTGAATTTGGTACAGGAGCTTTGGGTGTTACCCCGGCCCACAGTCAAATAGACGAAGGAATCGCCCAAAGACATGACCTACCACTTAAACCGGTTATAAACGAGTACGCCAGGATGTCAGTTGAATCCTCCCTGCTCAAAGATAAGAAAGTGACTGAAGCCAGAGAAATTGTAGTTGGCTGGCTGAAAGATAAAAATTTAATGATAAAAGGAGAAGAAGTTTCTCAAAATGTTTCTACTGCTGAGCGAACAGGAGGCATCATTGAACCATTACCAAAACTGCAGTGGTTTATAAATGTAAACAAAGAATTTGAAAGAGATGGTAAAAAGTTAACACTTAAAAAACTAATGCTTGGAGTTATAGAAAAAGAGGAAATCAATATAATACCCGAAAGATTTGAAAAGGAATACACTCATTGGATAGAAAATTTACGAGATTGGTGCATCAGTCGACAAATCTGGTACGGTCACCAAATTCCGGTTTATTACAAAGGTGATGAAATATATTGTGGTTTAGAAAAACCAGAAGGAAATGACTGGATTCAAGACGAAGATACATTAGATACTTGGTTTTCTTCAGGCCTTTGGACATTTTCAACCCTTGGCTGGCCCCACTTCGCAGAAGCTTCGCGGGGCAAGCCAGGACCAGAGAATGATTTTGTAAATTATCATCCAACTACAGTACTAGAAACTGGTTATGATATCTTGTTTTTTTGGGTAGCTCGAATGATTTTGATGTCTACTTACGCCACTGGCCAGATTCCTTTTGAAAATGTTTATCTTCATGGATTGGTTAGGGACAATCAAGGTAAGAAAATAAGCAAGTCCCTTGGTAATAATATTGACCCATTGGATATGATTTTAAAATACAGCGCTGATAGTGTCAGAATGGCATTAATGGTTGGCACCGGACCAGGCAATGACACCAAAATTTCAGAAGAGAAATTGAAGGCCTACAAACATTTTGCCAATAAAATTTGGAACGCATCACGGTTTGTTTTGGAGAACACGGGAAGTTTGCAAACGTCGGACGTTGGGAGTTTGACCGAAAAGGATCAGGGAACAATAAAAGAATACAAAGAGATAGTGAAAGATATAACTTCAGATATGGAAAGTTATAGATTTTATTTGGCGGCAGATAAAATTTATCATTACTTCTGGCACACTTTTGCTGATATAATAATTGAGGACTGCAAAAAGAGAATTAAAGAAAATGACGAAGCAGATTCGGTTAAAGCCCTACTTTATTACTTACTGCGAGAACAACTTAAACTTTTGCACCCATTTATGCCTTTCATTACTGAGAAAATTTGGTCTCTACTTCCCGATTCTAAAAATTTACTTATGGTTGAAAAATGGCCCAATTAGGTCAATTAGAATAATTAGAATAATTTAATCGTGAATTTATCTTTTAACACCATAATTTTCTCATTACTCGGAGGCATTCTCCCAGCTTTACTCTGGCTCTGGTTTTGGCTCAAAGAAGACCGTCTACACCCCGAACCCAAATCCCGAATTTTAATTGTATTTTTAGTTGGTATGGCCTCGGTGTTTTTGGTGCTACCGCTTGAAAAATTTGTATTCCTGGCGACATCTTCAAGCATTTCACTTTTCACCATCATAATGTGGGCCGGGATTGAGGAGGTCACCAAATATATCGTTGCCTATTTCTCTGTGTTAAGAAAAAAAGTAGTAGACGAACCAATAGATACCATCATCTACATGATCACGGTAGCTTTGGGATTTTCAGCTTTGGAAAATGCCCTGTTCCTTTTTAACATCATTGATAACGGGCTATTTGTGCAAAGCATAATTACCGGTAATTCCAGATTTCTCGGCGCTACCCTGCTCCATGTCGCCTCTTCAGCCTCAATCGGTGTGATGATGGGTCTTTCATACTACAAAAAACCTATTGCGAGGAAAGTGTATATATTTGTGGGCATAGTCATATCAATACTATTGCATACAACCTTCAATTTACTTATAATTGAACTTGAGAATAATCTATTTTTCATTTTTGCAGGAATATGGGTTTTGATTGTTCTGCTCATAGTTTTGATTGAAAAAGTTAAAAAAATTAATTCTTAAATCACATGACAAAAGATAGAAGATCATTTTTTGAGAGACTCACTGGTTCCGTCTCAATATCTGACGAGATGGAAAACAGTCTCCCAGAAGTTAGAGAGGAAAATTGGATAAACAGCACTCCTGAGGAGGGTGAGCTCAATGTTGATGTCTACCAAAACCAAAATGAAATTGTTATAAAAACGATGGTAGCTGGCGTTAAGCCTGAAGACCTCGATGTCTCCATCTCACGCGATATGGTTACCTTAAAAGGCAAGAGAGAGAGTGAGAGAACTATCGCTGATGATGATTATTTCCATAAAGAATTATATTGGGGCTCATTTTCTCGTACAATCGTCTTACCCCAAGAAATTGATGTTGACGCGGCTGAAGCCATCGAAAAGCACGGGCTCCTCATCATCCGCCTCCCCAAACTCGACAAAAACCGTTCCACCAGACTCAAAGTCAGAGGAAATTAATTTGTTTCTGTTTGGATTATTTTCCTTTGCAACTTTTGTAAGCAAACTACTTATTGTTGGGATAAATAAAATAACAAAAATAGTCTGTAATACAATGTTATAAATAACAGCGTTGCAATTTATTTTCCATAAAAAATCAAAATAAACCATGGCTGTTGCACAATCAGAAAAAAATATGGTAATGTTTAAAAATAATTTAGAAGAGAAATATTTTACAAATATGACCATTAGTTATACGAACACACACTTTAAAATACTGCGACTTTTCTCAGCTACCCTTTTGTTATCCTTGTTTGTGAACATTGGGTACTCTACCAAAACTTTTGCTGCTACCAGTACCTGGGATTTTTCTACAAGTGGCGACTATACTTTTGATTCGAGTACCATTGAAGTAACCAGCGGAAACGGAGCGCTTAAAGCCAAATCGGATTGGTATAATATTTCCTGGCCATACCGAAAAACCCTTACTATTGATGCTGATCAAGTAGGTACTGGTGGCGTAACTGATTTCCCGGTATACGTAGATCTAGCTACTGATGCTGACATTTCTACCAACGCGCGCGCTGATCGTGGCGACCTGGTGTTTACAAGTTCAGACGGCACAACCAAACTAGCTCATGACATTGATCGATTCACTCAAGTCACCGATGACGGCATTTGGACCTGGTACAATGACCCGCGAGCTGTTCGTAGTGGCAACCGCACATTTATCGGCTACCTTTCCGAAGCAGGTAACGTAACAATTGCACAGTTTGATCACACAAGCAGAGTATGGTCTACCTTTACACTCAAAGGTGCGTCGCAGGTAGACGACCACAATAACCCTGCTATTGCTATTTTGCCATCGGGTCGTATTGCCGTATTTTACGCGCAACACAACGGTAACGCCTATTACCGTGTCAGTACAAATGCAAATGATATTAGCGCATGGGGTTCGGAGATTAACTTACTAACAGCCACCGGCATGTCTGCGTCATGGAGTTATGTGAACCCACACGTCATGGATGATGGGACCACTTACCTATTCTGGCGCATGGATGTAGCTGGAGGATACTATTCAAAAGCAACCAGCGAGAACGACCTAATAGCGGGCACATGGCAAGCCGGCAAACAATATATTAGTGCTAACGACAGACCATATATGAAATTTTCGTCAGACGGCACACGAATACACATGATTGCCACTGACGGTCACCCGGATGTGAACCCGAGCAATAGTGTGTATTACATGAAGTTAGAAAATGGAAATTTTTATAAAGTTGACGGAACACTTATTATAAGCGAAGCAACTGTGTTTGCTGGTTCTCCTGTGACTACTGCAGAGATGGACAAGGTCTATGATGGCAGTGGTGCCAATGGTAGAGGGTGGACATGGGATGTTCATTATGATGACAACAACTACCCAGTTATAGCCTATGTGGCATGGCCCGGTAGCACGAACACATCAGCGCCAGATAGCCGATATCGCTATGCGCGATGGGATGGTAGCGCGTGGGTAGACAACGAGATAACGCCAGGCGGTGGAGCATTTGGTATTACTACTGGCAACTCCCTCTCATATTTGCAACCATTCTACAATGGCGGTGTAGTGATTGATAGTGATAATCCAAGTATTGTTTACACCAGTCGCCAGCAGAATACTTCAGAATGGATTATTGAAAAGTGGACCACTGCAGACAACGGCTTAAGCTGGACATCAGAAACAATAAAGAGCAGCGGTTTTAATATTAGACCTTACTCGGTACGCAATGCCACAAGCGGAGCAGAACTTTCGCTATTGTGGGTAAACCCAAAACGATATGTTGGCTATGTTGATTTTCGTGGCACCATTGAAACTTTGACAACAGGCGCTGTTCAAACTTTAAATGTAGCGACAGATGTACATGTACGCGTACCCACAATCTCAAGTAGCGCGAATACCGCGCTCTATGTCTACTATGGAAATATGGATGCTACGGAACAAGCTTCGCCTCAGTCGGTCCGGAGCGGAAAATACGCGCATTTAAACCACCAAAGTCATGGCGCTTCAACAAAAGTGGGTACCGCTAAAACATATGTTGGAGGTACAACAAAAGGAGAATCATTTAACGGACTTAACATTAGTGGAGATTCAAAGCTCACTATTATGGCATGGGTCAACGCAAGTGGCGGATACATAGTCAACTCCTGGCATTCCATCAGCGTAGTTTCCGGCGTAATTTTTCGTATTGTTTCTGGTACGTTAAACGGGTTTATACGCACTTCAAGCGGAACCAGCCTGGGTGGAAATTTTCCTGGCGCAACATATACAGCAGACACATGGCAACATGTAGCGCTGGTTTACGACAAAGATGATGGTGGACTAAAAGCCTACCATAATGGAGTGATTAGCCCCACTTCATACCCATCGACCGAAGCATTTAGCAGCAACTCTAGTAGGATTTTCACCATTGGTTATAGCACACACGCGGATACAAATTGGCTAGTTGGATCACTTGATGAAGTGGCAATACTATCAGAAACTGCACTGTCGGCAGCAGATATTCTGACTGTTTATAATAACCAAAATTCAACCTCCACTTTTTATTCACTGGCTTCAGAAGAGACGCTTTATCATTCCTCCCAACCCACCGTGACTCCTTCTTCCGCTCTTTCTGTCACTTCCCTTTCTGGTTTTACTGAAAGCGCTAACACGAATGGCGGAGCAATCAAATACCAGCTTTCCAATGACGACGGAACTACCTGGTATTGGTATGACGATGGCTGGACCACCACAAGCTCTGGCTACAGCGAGACCAATACGGCTACCGAAATTAATAGCAATATTTCTTCTTTTCCTATTGGAAATGGTCAATTTGTATTCAAAGCTTACTTAAATTCTGATGGTACCCAACTTGTACAGCTTAGTGAAATAAATGTAACATATTCAAATGAGCAACCTTCTTCCGACCCAACTCCAGTTAATACGAGTGTTAATACGAGTGGCGGGCACTCAAGACAAAGAGCTATTGATTTGGGTCTAATTCCACAACCGATAGATACCCAAGTTGTCACCCCCACAAATTCAACACCAATTGAAACCTCACAAACCCAAAACCAGCTTAAAGGGCCTTTTACCAAAACTCTTAGATATAAAATGGTAGATCCCAATGTTAGACGTTTGCAAATATTCCTAAATCAAGATCCAGACACTCGACTTGATGAAAAACGGGCTGGTTCACCAGGCAAAGAAACTGACTTTTTTGGACCTAAAACCCGCGCCGCCGTTATAAGATTTCAAGAAAAATATGGTAAGGATATTTTGTCTCCTTGGAATTTATTTCGAGGCACTGGATATATCGGTGAGACTACATTAGCCAAAATTAACGAACTAATCAGCAAAACAGCCGAATGATCAGCCATACACTAACGTCACAACCAAAAAAATGTGCCGAGGGGCGGGCTCGAACCGCCGACATCTTCCTCTTCAGGGAAGCGCTACTACCACTGAGCTACCTCGGCATTTAACAATTTACCTAACTATAATAGCAAAAATATTAACTTTATCAACAAAATACCTTATTCTGGTATAGCATAGTATGTTATACTGAGTGTATGATAAAAGAGAAAACAATTTGCAGATTATGCGGAAATAAGTTTGAAAATTATGAATATAGAAATAGAGCGAGGTGTGGATCGTGTAATACAAAAATTAGAAGATTTAGAGCAAAGGCGGCAGCCATTAAACTCCTCGGAGGAAAATGTCAAAAATGTGGCTGGCACGGAAATCAGGCCGCTCTTCAATTTCATCACAAAAACACTAAGGAAAAAGATTTTATTATTGGAAGTGTAGCAAATAAAAGCTGGGACTCAATTAAAAATGAAATGCAAAAATGTATTTTGCTATGTGCAAACTGTCATATGATTGAACACAGCACAAAAAATGATGAGAAATTTATGAAAGAAGCATTGAATTACAAAGGGAGAACCTTAAAATTTTAAAATTTTCAATTCGGTTTGAACATATCACCAAAACTCTTGAGGTCACCCTTTACGTTGCCATAAGCATTAACCGCGCTGTCTAAATAAGGTTCAATGTAGTAATAGATACCCACCGCAGCGCCCAATAAAATCACCCAGTAAATCCCTCTGAATATCCTACCCCAAAACATACTGCGACGAAGTGAATGCAGCATTTTATTGTTCTCTTGAGCGAGCTCAAGGGTCTTTTTAAGCATTTCTTTTTCTTCGGGTTGCATTGGTTAATTATATCACCTCATTAAATATCTACCATCATTTCTAACCTCACCCTTTCCCTCTCCTTACTTTAAGGAGAGGGAAACACATATTTACAACTCTCAGATTTATTTATGTTGCGCGATTTCCCCCTTAAGGTAAGGGGTGAGAATGCGGAGCATTTGCAAGACTTTTTGAGATATTTTTATATAATTAAAATATCCAAAAAGTATACAGTCCCTGTAAGGGATTAAGGGGGTTAGACACCAAGAAGTGAAGAAATTTGAGGTTGATCAAAACCGATGATAACTTGACCATCTATCATAATAACCGGCACACCCATTTGACCAGTTTTATCAAACATTTCTTGCCTTTTTTCCACATCTGCCAAAACGTCATACTCAGTGTAGGCTATCCCTTTTTCCTTCAAAAAATCTTTGGCCAAGTGGCAGAAGTGACAAGTCGGCGTTGAATATATTTTTACATCTTTCATATTATTTAAATTAATTTATAATTTTTTTACAACTTACAAGAGGTTCATTCTAGCATAAGTATCAAATGCGTCAAAACAGAAACGAACCCGCCAAGTTTTGACGGGTTCTTATTTTTCTAGTGACGCTTCCACTCGTACTTTTCACCTTTGCGCAGTGCGTCAGCCATCTTAAGTTCATCAAGAATACCGTCAATAAGATCATAGTTTTCGGCCTCAGTGGCACTAACCCATTCACATTTATCGGTCTCATCTTCTTGCAGTTTTACTTCACCACTTTTAAAATCAGCAAGACAAGAGATAACTACTGAAGCCGCACCGTCTTTGTGTTCAGTCGCCAAGGATGTCACATAACGCACATGCTCAATCTCAAGCCCAACCTCCTCTTTGATTTCCCTAGTTAGGGCCTTTTCCAAAACATTGTACCAGTAATGCTCAGTCTCTTTGGGATAGCCCATAAAGTCTTCGGGGTCCAGATGCCCTCCTGGGACTGTCCACATCCCTGGAAATCGCTTTTTGTTTGGAGAACGACGAGTAATAAGGTATTTGCCCTCCTTATTAGCAATTATCGCCGTTATTACTACTTCAAATGGAACATATTCTTTTGCCATATGATTTTGCGAAATCATGTCGCACGATACCGTCCTTTGGAGTGCGACTTTAATTAAAAATTAAAACTGAACTTTAACTGGTTCACGAGCCGCTTCATTGCCTTCCAAATCAAAAAATTCCATTTTAGAAAAACTAAATGTCTTGGCGACAAAGTTTGATGGAAAGGTGTCGGTCGCAATATTTAGGTCACGAACATTGGTATTGTAAAATCTTCGAGCGGCTTGGATTTTATTTTCTGTATCAGCAAGTTCTCTTTGTAATTCCAAAAAATTTTGATTAGCTTTCAAATCAGGATAAGCTTCAGCCACCGCAAAAAGGGATTTGAGTGCATTGCCGAGCATATTTTCCGCTCCAGCTTTTTCGGCGAGTGAGCCAGCGCCCATCGCCATCGCTCGAGCTTTGGTCACATTTTCAAAAGCCGTTGATTCGTGAGTAGCATAACCTTTGACAGTGCTAACAAGATTTGGAATGAGGTCATAACGGCGCTTCATTTGAACTTCAATATCACTCCAAGCCTCTTTGGCTCTGGTGATGAGACGGATAAATTTGTTATAAGCAAAAATAAACCAAAAAACGGCAATGGCTACAAGTATTAAAACAACGGTTGAAAATGTCATATGATTTTGCGAAATCATGTCGCACGATACGTCAATTGGAGTGCGACTTTTTTCACTATTAATTATAATTAGAAGTATCATAGCATAAAAAATTAATTATGGAAAAAAGAAGAGCCCCTCAAATTTATGGTTTGAGGGGCTTAGCTTAACGGAACACGGTCTTCATTATACACTGACCAGCGCGTCGGGGGTTTGTTGTCCCCCCGGCGGCTGGGGCTCTTGCTGTAGCGCGGACATCTGATAACGCGCCATCTACCTACTATTATAGCAAATCCACAGAATCTGTCAACCCCTTTTTGCATTTTCTTTTTTTAAGCACCAAAAAATGGCTTTGTTGAGCCATTTTTTGATTTATGATTATAATTAATCTCCTGCCAGCTTCTTATTCTAACCTTCCCCCTTCCCCTTCCTTACCTTAAGGAAGGGGTGACTGTTATTTATTATTCTCTCTGAACTATAGAACTAGTTGCACGGTACCCTCCTTAAAGTAAGGAGGGTCGACACGAAGTGCGGGGAGGTTAGGTTTAGGGAGGCTGTTCGAGTTTTTTAATATCCCATCTCTTCTCCGCCGTGATTATGAGGTTTTGGAGGTTCTGGTTTATCAGCGATAGCAGCTTCAGTAGTGAGTAAAATTGCAGCGGCAGAGGCGGCATTTTGAAGCGAGGTGCGCGTGACTTTGACCGGATCAATAATTCCCTCTTTGATCAAATCGTCTGAAAACATTTCGGTCATAGCATTGAAACCAGCGTTTTCCTTATCAGATGACATTATTTTTTCTACTGCCACCGAACCATCAGCGTTGCCTGTGTTTAAAACTATCTGTCGTAGTGGTGCTTCCAAGGCTTTCAAAACAATTTCATAACCGAGCATAATCTCTGGAGTAGCAAAATCTTTTGCTTTTTCCCCGCGCATTTTCTTTATAACTCTGATGAATGCACTCCCACCACCAGCGACGATACCTTCAGCAATAGCCGCCTTCGTTGCCGCAACCGCATCTTCAATTTTTAATTTCAAATATTTCATTTCGGTCTCTGTCGCTGCTCCCACTCTGATGACCGCGACTCCCCCTGAGAGTTTGGCAATCCTTTCGTCCACTTTTTCTTTATCATATTTTGAATCCAAGGTTTCTTTTTGTTTTTTGAGGGCTTTGACTCTGTTATCAATGGCAGTTTTGCCACCCTTGCCTCCAACAATAATGGTACTGTCTTTTGTAGACAAAACTTTTGATGCTTTGCCAAGCATATCCACGGTCGCGCTCTCTAATTTAACTCCCAAATCTTCAGAAACAACTTTAGCGCCGATAGTGACTGCAATGTCTTCCAACATTTCTTTTTTCCTATCACCATAGCCCGGAGCCTTGACAGCCAAAACTGAAAATCCACCACGCAATTTATTAACTATAAAAGTTGAGAGTGCTTCGCCGTCTACATCATCAGCCACAATCACCAATTCTTTTTTGCCGCTTTGAGCCAATGCTTCAAGCAGTGGCAAAATCTCTTTAACCGAAGAAATCTTACGGTCAGTAAGCAAAATTGGTACATCTTTGTATTCAGCCTCCATCCTCTCCGGATTGGTAATCATATAAGGGGAAACATAGCCTTTATCAAATTCCAAACCTTCCACCACTTCAGAATCTACTCCAAAAGTTTGTGATTCTTCAACAGTGACTACCCCATCTTTACCAACCTTCTCTATCGTCTCAGCAATAATAGAACCAATCTCTTCAGATTCGGATGATATATTGGCCACTTGCCTTATCTCCTCTTTATTTTTAATCGGCTTAGCGATCTGAACCAAAGTCGTCACCGCTTTAGCCACCGCTTCTTCAATACCCATGCGCAAACTCATGGCATTGACTCCCATACTTGCGTGCTTCAGACCTTCACCTATGATCGCTTGAGCCAAAATGACAGAAGTAGTGGTGCCGTCGCCCGCTACATCGTTGGTTTTGTTGGCAACCTCTTTGATAATCTCGGCGCCCATATTTTCAAATTTATCAGAAAGTGTAATCTCTTTAGCGATAGAAACCCCGTCATTGGTAATAGTCGGCGCACCATAACCTTTGTCCAACACGACATTTCGGCCACGAGGACCGATCGTTATTTTCACCACATCAGCGACAGCGTCAACGCCTCTTTTCAAAGCCTTCCTTGCCTCTTCATTAAATATAATTATTTTACTCATTTTTATTCGTAGTTATTCGTTAATAAATTCGCTACTTCGTATTAATTATCGCTAATATATTTTCTTCTTTTAAAATATAATATTCTTCTCCATCAAGCTTAACTTCATCATAACCGTATCTGGAAAATACTACTTTGTCGCCCACTTTGACTGAAAGAGGAATCTTCACTCCATCGTCCCACTTGCCATCACCGACCGCCACAACAATACCTTGCTCGGGTTTCTCTTTGCTAACTGTATCAGGAATAATGATTCCCGAAGAAGTAGTGTTTAAATCTTCTGCCAAAATTGGTTTAAGCAGAATCTTATCAGCTAACGGCTTGATACCGAAATCCTGTTTAGGACTAACTTTTTTGACTGTTTTTTTGCTTTTCTTTACGATTTTTGCCTTCTTTTTCATTATTTTTTTCATATTTTAATATAATTATTAGATCTGATAAGCGTCAGTATTATAGTATATTTTCATACTATTGCAAGAGTTTGAAGCAAAAAATATTTGCAAGAAATTGCCAATATGCTACACTATCCTCAACAAAGAAATGCTGTCATACATCCAAATAATACTGGCGGTTGTGCTCACTGTACTTATATTGATTCAGCAATCTGAAGGCTCTTTGGGAGCCGCTTTTGGCGGTAGTGGGATGGATAGCGTCTCACGAACTAGACGCGGTCCGGAACTTTGGATTTTTAGAGGTACTATCATCGTCGCTTGTCTTTTTGTTGCTTCAACTCTCTTGAATTTGATATACTAAAATTTCACTAAACATATCTACCTAAAATCCCGTTAGAAGTCGCGGAAATAAAAAACGGGATAATTTATGAAAAATTCTATTAATTAATAAACTTCGAATTACGATAATGAAATTTCCTACTTCTAACGGGAAAAACAAAATAGTATCCTTTTTTAGTGCCCTTTTTGTCGACCTACGACATTTTAATTTGTTAACAAAAATTGAAAAGGTAGTAGCAAAAATGAGTATTTCAGAAAAAATATTTTTTTATATTGTTTCTTTTGTTGTGGTTATAAGTAGTTTGATTCTATTGTTTCGCCTTAACAACACATTTCTAGTTGAGGTTCCAAGCTATGGCGGTAATTTTACTGAGGGTCTTATCGGCTCACCCCGCTTCATCAACCCCATTTTAGCTATTTCTGATACCGACAAAGACCTCTCTTCTATAATTTATTCTGGCCTGTTAAAAAATGGTGAAAATGGCGATTACGAACTTGACCTTGCTGAGCACTTTGAAGTAAGCGACGGCACTGTTTATAATTTTACTATTAAAGACAATGCCTACTTTCATGATGGCAGACGAGTGACGGCTGACGATATCATTTTCACAATTAACAAAATCTTAGACCCAGTTATTAAAAGTCCCAAAAAATCCACTTGGGAAGGTGTGTTGGTAGAAAAAATAAATGATAAAGAAATTAGGTTTACACTTAGCAAGCCTTATACTCCTTTTCTAAACGCTCTCACCATCGGTATATTACCAAAACATATTTGGGAAAATGCTTCTTCTGAAGAATTCCCTTTCAGTCAATTTAACATTGACCCGATTGGTTCTGGTCCATACAAGATTGAAAAAATCACTAGAAATTCTGGGTGTATACCCACCACAATCACCCTTGGTGCATGGAACAAATACGCTCTCGGTCGCCCAAATATCAAATCAATTAATTTCAAATTTTTCCAAAATGAAACTGCTCTCTTGAAGGCTTTTAACAATAAAGAGGTTCAGAGTATGGCCGGGTTAAGCCAAGTGGCGGCCCAACAAATCATTGCTGATAAAAAGTTGGTCAAAGAGACGACTTTACCAAGAGTTTTTGGAGTATTTTTCAATCAAAATGTGGCGCCAGTATTTTTGAACAAAGAAGTTAGAGAGGCTCTGAGTATCGCTACTCCCAAAAACAGAATTGTGGACGAAGCTCTGTCAGGTTTTGGTCGGGTCATCAACGGTCCGACACCTGATTCAACCGAAACAGATTTAGCAAAGGCAAACGGCAATATTGAAGAAGCCAAAACAATCCTCCTAGATGCTGGATGGAAACAAAACGAAAACGGTATTTTGGAAAAAAAGACCAAAACAGAAACCATTGTCCTACGATTTTCGATTACGACCTCAGACACACCCGAGCTTAAAAAAACAGCTGAAATTTTGAAAGAAAGTTGGGGTCAAATCGGCGCCGATGTTGAAATAAAAGTTTTTGAGGCTGGCGATTTGAGTCAGAATGTTATAAAATCAAGAAAATACGACGCTCTCCTTTTCGGAGAAGTTGTTGGATCTCATAGCGACCTTTATCCATTTTGGCATTCATCGGAGAGGAATGACCCCGGGCTCAATATCTCCCTTTATACCAACATCACCGTTGATAAGATGCTTGAAGAAATCCAAAAAGAAACTGATCTTGAGCAAAAAAAAGCCAAAACAGCGACAATACTAAGTGAGATCAAAGATGATGTCCCTGCTATATTCTTATTTTCTCCATATTCTCTTTACGCCTCGGCTCCAAATGTAAAAAATATTCTAACAAAAGATGTCGCTTTTCAAAATGAAAGATTCTTATTTATTAGCAAATGGTATATAGAAACAGACAAAGTCTGGAAAATTTTCTCAAATTAAATATGACGGAACAAAATAAAAATAGAAACAGAATTAGGAGTTTCCACGCTCCTCTAAAGACAAGGGCATTGCCCAGCCAAACAAGGACACCTGTCCAAAGCAGTAGCCAATCACCTGCTCCGAAGGCTCGGAGGAGTACTGGCTCATCATTTTCTCGAAAACGCTTTGTAAATTCCAATTCCAGGTTTGGTCATGCTGAAAACCAAAAAATAGCCAAAGAGACCACTGAAACCTTATCTCTGCCAAAGGTGCTTGGAAATATAAGAATAATTCCACTGGGCGGCGTAGAAGAAATTGGTAAAAACATGACCGCTGTTGAAATTGGAGACGATATTTTGATTATTGATGCTGGTTTCCAATTTAAAGATGAAGACACTCCAGGAGTGGATTACATCTTGCCCAACACTAAATATTTGGAGGAGAGAAAAGAAAAAATAAGAGGGGTGGTCATCACCCACGGCCACTTAGACCATATCGGGGGTATACCTTACATAATGTACCGCATAGGCAACCCACCTATTTATTCCAGAGCTCTAACCACCATCATGATTAAAAAGAGGCAGGAAGAGTTTCCGCACTTACCACCGCTTGATATTAAAGTGGTTGAAAAAGAAGATGTGATTATTTTGGGTAAATTAAAAGTTAGATTTTTTAATGTTACTCACACTATCCCGGATGCCATGGGTATTATAATAGAAACTCCTTATGGAGATATAATTACTCCCGGAGACATAAAACTAGAACACGAAAACGGTATCCCAACAGAAAGAGAGGTAGAGGAATACAAAAGATTTGAGAAAGAAAAAGTTCTTTTGCTTATGATGGACTCGACCAATGTAGACAACCCAGGATTTTCAACTCCCGAAAAATTGGTTTGTCAAAATCTAGAGGAAATTATAAGAAATACCAAACGTCGATTAATTATCGGGACTTTTGCTTCTCAACTGGAAAGAGTAATCGCTATTATTGAAGCGGCTGAAAGGTGCGGCAAAAAAGTGGTAGTCGAAGGTAGGAGCATGAAGCAAAATATTGAAATTGTAATGTCACTCGGTCGACTCAAAGTAAAAAAGGATACGATTGTTACTGTAGAGAATATGGACATTTATCCGCCAGACAGAGTGGTGATCTTGGCCACAGGTGCTCAAGGGGATGAATTTGCAGCCTTAATGCGCATATCTAACAAAAGTCATAAATACGTAAAAATAGGTAAAAGAGATACTGTTCTACTTTCTTCCTCCATTATCCCCGGCAATGAAAGAGCGGTGCAAAAACTCAAAGACAACTTGGCCAGACAAGGAGCTAAAATAATTCACTACCGAACATCTGACGTGTATATTCACTCTACCGGACACGGGAACCGCGGTGAATTAGAGTGGCTTCACAAAAAAATAAAACCAAAGTTTTTCATACCGATTCACGGTAATCATTATATGCTAAGAGTTCACGAGGAATTGGCTCAAACTATCGGGATGTCGGATAAAAATATTGTCGTCCCAAATAACGGAAGTATTATTGAGATTCAAGACAACGGCGAAAAAATTGTGCTGTTAAAACAAACGGCACCATCCTCCCCTGTTATGGTAGATGGTTTTGCTGTCTCTGATGTGCAAGAGGTTGTGATGCGAGACAGAAAGATGCTCGCTGATGATGGTATGTTTGTCATCGTTGCTATTATTGATTTGAAATCTGGAAGACTTAAAAAATCTCCTGACCTTATTTCTCGCGGTTTTGTTTACCTACGAGAATCTCAAGAACTGCTTGGACAGACTCGCTTAATCATTAAGAAATCGATTGAAGATGATACTCGGGGCATGCGCCCAATCAACTTTGACTTCATCAAAAACAACGTGACCGATGCCGTCGCTCGCTTCCTCTTCCAAAAAACCGCCAAAAAACCAATCGTCATCCCCGTCATACTTGGAGTTTAAACAACTCAATTAGGGGTGGGGTTTGTGGTACAATTATTTTATGAATTCAAAAGGGAGATTGAGGACTGTTTATTTAATGGGATTCCTCATGTCTGCCCATTTTGCCCTAATCTCTTATGTTAACTCTTCCCTTTTGGGACAATTTGTCAGTATCGGAACATTAAATGTTTTATACATTGTCGGTGCTTTACTGGATATCTGCCTTCTTCTTTTAGCACCTTATCTTTTAAGACGCTATGGCAATATTACATCTTTTCTTTTTTTCATTGTGATTGAAATACTGGTGATTATTAGTATGGGATTTTTTGATTCTGCCTCACTCATTATCCCCCTCTTCATTATCCAACTTGGACTAGGTTCAGTATTATATTTTTGGCTTGACCTATGTCTCGAACAGGAAACAAAGGTTGAAAGCACCACTGGCAATAAACGAGGCGCTCTTTTAACCTTCTCAAATATTGCCTGGGTAATATCACCCCTAGCTTTAGCATTGCTCATAAGTCAAAATAATTTTAGTCCTGTCTACTTCTTAGCTGGACTCTTTATGATTGTTTTGTTGCCAATAGTTGGCCTATCATTTAAAAATATGAAAAATCCTGACCTTACCAAAACAAAAATGTTTTCTGGTTTTAAACTTTTGTGGAAAAACAAGGACCAACTCAGAATCGCACTCGTTCAGTTTGTACTTAATTTTTTTTATTCCTGGATGGTTATTTACTTGCCTCTCCTCCTCAGTAAACAAATAGGTTTCGGCTGGGACAAAATCGGTTTAATGCTTACCCTAATGCTTTTGCCTTTTTTGATTTTCCAGTGGCCCGCAGGTTACTTAGCAGACAAAAAAATTGGTGAAAAGGAAATACTCGTAGTCGGCATCCTTATAATGTCTGCCGCGACCTTCATCATCCCCTCTCTTTCTCATCCTGTATTTTGGATTTGGGCCACAGTCTTATTTGCCACTCGTGTTGGTGCTAGTTTAGCGGAGGTTGCGACCGAAACTTACTTTTTCAAACATGTTAAAGAAAGAGACGTAAGCGAAATAAGCGTCTTCAGGATGGTTCGTTCGTTTGCTTATGTTTTAGCCCCGCTTATCTCTTGGCCAGTTGTTTACTTTTTTTCATATTCCATCTCATTCTATTTCCTCGCCACCTTCATTCTCCTCGGTTTGCTTTTTATCCCTAAAGTTGATACAAAATAAATATGGAAGGAATACAAAATAGTTTTCAAGAAAGTCCAAACAAAAAAATTGAGGATTTGGATAATTTTTTTGAACAAATGCTACACACCTCACCTGTGGTAGCTAGCGGTAGAGATGGAATCATCCTACAAGTAAATATATCTAACTTCGGCCCAGAAGATACAGAAACAATGAGACAGAACGGTATAGAAATAACTGCCGATGAATACGCTCTTAAAATGCTCAAAATATACCGCCCCGGAGATGGAGCAAAAGAATACCAAATACAAAAAGAGGCTTATGAAATTTTAGCTGGCCATGATGATATGGCTCATGTTCCCAAGCCGATCGTTATGAAATTGCAACAATTAAGTGAGCACGATAGAGAATATCTGAGAAGTTACGCCCCATTTATTGATAACGAAGCAGAGTTGATACTGATGGATTTTATAGAAGGAACAGATCTAGCCACTTATATTTATAATTTTATTCTTTCGAGAAACGGCTATGACGAGCAGATGGTTGCAAATATGAGTTTTGAACAAAAACATTCCTTGATAGGGGGTATATTAAATTTTGAGAAAGCAAAAAATGCTGACAGTGGAGATTTCAGAGAACTTTATGCGTTAAGGGAAAATATGAGGAAATTGATGATATATTTAAAGAAAAAAGATTTTCATATTGACCAAAATTTTCTTGATAAAATTAAAAATGCCGTTGAATTGCTTGAAGCAAAGGGAATTTTTCACAATGATTTGCACGATAGAAATGTGATGATAGGTAAAGATGGAAATCCATACATTATAGATTTTGGCCGATCTGTAAGAGACAAAAGTGATCAAGAAAGTGACGATATTGCAATTGTCAGAAGATATGAAGAATTAAATAAGACAGAAAAGATTGATGGCGCAAAGGAGTGGTTGGATATTGAAAATAAAATACTCAAATCTGAGCGGTGGCTAAAGATTCTAGAAAAAATGGAATCATACTTATTAAATGGAGAAAAAAATAAAGTAGTTAATTGCGTCATTTCTGAGTCAGCTGATGATAACAAGTTTTTGAATTATTTAGGTGTTCTTATTATTCTATTTAAGAAAACAGATCAAAAAAATGATGTTTTGGATATCATAGAACAATTAGGATTAGTGCTCAAAAGAGAATTTTTGAAGGCAAAGCTTTCGGATTTGAAAAAATACTTATCAAATTAATCTTAATTATGGCTCTAGGATTCCTTCAGTTTCGCCATTTACTGAGATTACAACTGAATCAATGTCTGGCAAAGCGTTTAGTGTAGCCTCTATTTGTGACCTTATCGCCTGCACCCTACAGGACCCACCCATTCCCTCACTAAATCGAGAGTCAAAATCTACATGAGCAACCTTCTCCAGTATTTCAAATCTTTGGACTAAAATATTATCGTTTATTGTCGTACTGTAACCATCTGCCACTTCTTCGAAAGTCGGACCCTTAAGTAGAGCTTCAAGAGCCCCCGGACCAAAAGTTTCAGCATTTATAATTTTACGAGCCACTGGAAAAACTTTTGTGCAATCATCATTTGAGCCCATCTTACTATTGCTCAAATAAATATTGACTTCCTTTTCCCACTCAAAAGCATTTGCCGAATTGTTTGAAACCGAATCATTAAATGTTTTAAATACTATCAAAATCACCGCTACTCCGGCTAAAACGTATAAAAAATATTTTAATAATTTTGGCATATTTATATTATAAATTTGGAATCTTCTCCTTCTTTGCTCTTGTATTTTTGGGTTTTACAAATTGAGAAATTAGAAGAGTGAAAAGGGTTCTGACGAAACCGGCTGCCTCACTAGAAAGTTCATTACCTAAAATACTAGCGCCCTTAGCAAAACTTCTGGCAATAAATTCGGACTCTTTTCTTGCCAGTTTAGAGAGTTTTTTGATATCTCTGAGTATAGCCAAAACATACATAAGTGCGAGGAGTAACAAGCCGGCCACAACAATAGTAGAAACTGAGGCAATAGCGAAATAAATTTCAGAATAGTTCATATCTATATTTTACAGGTAAGGGGGAAAAACCCAAGCCAAAATTGTGAATAATAATTAGTTGCCTTGTAGAGCCGCCTGGATGATTGACCTAAACTGTTCAGCCGATGATGGGTTTTGAATCTTCTCACTATTAACAAAAAATGTCGGTGTTCCCTGCAAGCCTATTTGTATAGAATGAACCCTTTGAGATTTAACAAAATCTTTAACTTCCCCCGATGTCCAATCAACCCTAAACTGCTCTATCGAAATACCAAGGAGATTGGCATAAGATTCAAAAAGTGTTTGGACATTTGCCACCTTGGCCCACTCGTCTTGCTTTTCAAATAACAAGTCATGCATCTCCCAAAACTTGCCTTGCTTGCCGGCAGCCTGCGCTGCTCTGGCGGCCAATTCGGCATTGGCGTGAATACCGTTGAGAGGAAAATGGCGGTAAACGAATGCGACTTCTCCACCAAATTCAGCCATCATTTGTCTCATTACCGAATAATATGTGCGGCAAGCCGGACACTGGAAATCGCTGTATTCAATCACTGTCACAGTTGAGCTGGCATTGCCTTTAACATTGTCCACTGGACTAACCTTGCCCACTTCAAAATTAGTGTCAATACTAGACCCCTTTACTCCCCAAATCATTAAACCTACTAATATTATTATAATTGCCCCTATCCAAATAAATGTTTTCATTTGGAAATTATAGCATTTTATTGAGTTAAATCCAAATAATTTTATACAAAATGACCTCCTCCCCGGGCTCCGCTATGCTGCGCCCGGGGTTTCCTTTTTTGGGCATGAGGATTCTAAGTGAACAATCTAGAGTTCTGT
>MHWW01000010.1 GCA_001824275.1 Candidatus Zambryskibacteria bacterium RIFOXYC1_FULL_39_10
CACTTAGAATCCTCATGCCAAAAAAGGAAACCCCGGGCGCAGCATAGCGGAGCCCGGGGAGGAGGTCATTTTGTATTTTTTAAATAGAGTATACTTCTGATATGGATTTAGAAAAAATTTCTGCGAAAATAGAGGAAAATCTGAACAAGTGGCTTGAGGGGAAAGACAAAATTGTTGTTGCCATTGATGGCTATACTGGTATAGGAAAAACTACTTTATTAAATAATTTGGCCAACAAAAATCCAGATATTCTGCCCGTAAATCGAGATGACTTCTTGTTTTCCAGAGAGGTTGTTAGAGAAAAGTTATCCAAAGCCGAAGATCGCTCTAAAGTATTTGAGCTTGAAGTTTGTGATGACAAAAAGATGGAAGATTTTGTTAACGCTTTTAAAAATGACAAATTCTCAGAATATGAAATACATACTTTTGACCCCATTTCAGGAGAAGTAAATGTACTTAAAAAATATGATCTCTCAAAAAGAATTATGATTGTTGAAGGAGTTTTTATGTTCCATCCAGAACTACCACTAAATAAACTTTGGGATAAAAGAATTTATTTGGAAGGTGATATTGAGAAAATTGATGAAAGAAGAATTAAAAGAGAAAAAGAAAAATGGGATAAAGACTACTTCCCCGAAACACACCCCGATTCACATTTTAGACAAGTAACTATTGGATTAAAAAGATATATTGAATTATGCAAACCCAACAAAATTGCTGATTTGGTGATTAAAATGGATTAGTTTTTTATTTTTATCCATACACAGATCACTCACGATCGTATAATATCTGTGTATTCAGAATTATACACTTTTTCGCGGTCGCGGATTTTTGTATAAGTCAAAATCATTGGTAAATTTATTTTTTATTTTTCCCCTCTCCTGCATCTAGGAGAGGGGCCGAGCGAAGCGAGGGGGTGAGGTTATCTTTTTAAATCCACCGCTTTTAAAATATCGGAAAATTGAGAAGTGAGGGAGGCGTGGCCGACGAGGAAACCGTCAACATTGCCAATGCGGACGATTTCGGAGGCATTTTCGGCTTCAACCGACCCGCCATAAAGAATTTTGGACCCGCCAGCAATGTCAGACCCAAACTGTTCAATCAAAACTTTTTTTATAAACAAAACCGTTTCGTGTATATCAGTTGGGCTCATGGCCTCAAGATAGGATTTGCCAATGGCCCAAATCGGTTCATAAGCAATATTAATACCAACCAAATCTTTTTTGGATAAACCAATCAAACATTCTTTGATTTGATTTTTTATAAATCCTAAATGATTTCCTTCTTTGTCTCTCTCGTTTTCTCCAACACAAAGTATAGGTACGAGATCTGCTCCAAAAGCTCTTTGTAGTTTTGCTTTTACAATTTCATTAGTTTCTCCCATTTTCCTCCTTTCAGAATGTCCCAAAATAACATATTTCGCAGGCAATGTTTTTATCATCTCGCTACTCACTTCACCTGTAAAAGCCCCTTTGGGTTCAATTGAAATATTTTGAGCTCCAAAAAATATATTTTTAGGTGAATTTAGTTTTACAAGAGGATAAATATAAGGGAATGGCGGACAAACCACAATATCAGTATTTTTTAATCCTTTAGCCCCAAGTCTCACACCATCAAATGCTTTCTTAGCATCAAGAAAAGTATTGGGGTTCATTTTCCAATTTGCCACAACGAGATTGCGCTTTTTCATCCCTCCCATTCTAGCACAATTACTCAATTTCCTTCCAGTTTAAAATATCATAGCCGCCAGATGGACCGCTAGAAAAATTGATATTCACCAAACCACTTTCATAGGTAATTGTAGCGCCATTACTTAGATTTATTAGCTTAGCGGTAGCTGATTTGGCACCGGCATTATTGGCAAAACTAATAGTGCCTTTTTGTGCATTCAAAATCACTGTGCCGGCATTATTTGAAACGTTGATAGCGCCACTACTATTGCTTGTAGTTAGAACCATCACATAACTCCCACTTTGCCCAGAACCAGAAAAAGTAGAGTTATTTGAAATATTTATGACACCATCGGAAATTATTACCCCACTGTTTGAGCCATAGGAAGTTGAAAGTCTGATTACAGCTCCATTAGATATATTTATGTAACCCGTAACCCAAATTGTACCAGTTATATTAAGGATGTAATTATTGCTGATTGTTAGATTTCCATTAATTTTTGTTGGACCCATCGAAGAAGACGAGCCTGACAAATTAACATCTTCATTAATTATTTCCCCGTCTTCGGCTGCACTTTTCCATTCTTCAATGTTGCCATCGGAAATCGGAAATGCTTCAGGAGAAGGGTCAGGCAATGAAGTATTACAAATTTTATTGTTACCACTTCCCGTCTGACAATACAGGTTCCCATAGACTGAACTGTTGCTTACTGTGTGCGCCCGCGCATCACCCTCACTACCTGAACCGACTACGACATTGTTAATTGTAGCTACGAGCCCTCCGAGAAAAATCTTAAAATACGCATCCAGCCCCGTCGGAGAAGTATTGTTCCAGGTTGATGAATATTTACCAATTTTGCCAATTCCACTTGAATAATCTGTGTTAGCTCCAACAATATAATATTTACTTGAGTTATTGCCTCCGTCCAATACAAGCCAATAGGTTTGACCCACAACAAGTTCAGGGTTGGAAGAAAGTGGTACTTCTACCCAACCAAAATTCGAGGTCACTAGAGAGGCGGCAAGTGTCCCTTGGGCCAAAGTATTAGTACTCGGCTTGCCTGAGTTGTCGGTCGTAATCCTTGCTGTCAAATTACCTGGAGTGCTGACCTTTTTTATATAAACCACTATTTTATTTATTGGTAGTGCCTCAGATACTGAGAAGCTTTGAGCCAAATCTTCTTGCGTTGAATTATGCCCAAATTGAATAGTTGATGTTGGTAGCAAAGGATTATCATTGACTTGGTTAGCATTCAAACCTGCAGTATTTGCGGCGTAAGCAGACCCAGTGATGCGCGCCCCGTTGTTCCCACTTATATCACCATTCGCATAAACATTACCGTAAACAATAGAATTATTATCCATAGTGATACCTCCCGTCCCAGTTTGCAATCCATAATGAAACGACGCGCCGATACCAGCAGTTAGTCTTGTTTCTATTTTTCTGAAATAACTGTCTGTGTCCCCCACTGCACTCACAACCTTGCTACTAAGCTCGTCAGTCACAGTCACAACTACACTATCATCACCAATATTTAGAGTTTGAGAAGATGATATTGGTAAACCAAATTTCAATCGATAAACAGCATCTTCAATACCGGCTTCAGCAATGTAAAAACTTTCTTTTGAACTAGCGATGGATGTAGCCATGGCAATATGTCTGACTATTGGATTAGCTAATCCAAAAATAATAATCGCTGAAATACAAATAAAAAATAAAACCGCGATTATCATTATCTGTCCTTTTTGTAAGTACAAAATTTTATTATTTTTTTGTTTTCTAAAAAAAGTAAGCATAATTTTTAATATGAGCCTCTTAAGACAGCAAACCCATAAAATATTTCGGTTTTTTGATTTGCCCCCGATGACCCTGACATTTCAAGCACAATTCTTACCCCTTCAGAATTATCATTGGTGACCCTATGAAAAGTCAGGTAACTCACTGCTCCTGAAGATGAGGTCAGAGCTACTGGAGCCTCAATATTTTTTGAAATCTGGACAGCATTATCTAAAACTTCAAAAGATATTTTGTAAGGCTCTGAATTTTCATCAACTCCAGAAACTGTAAGCTTACCAGGACTAGTTTCTAAAATACTTTCATCAGTTGTCACTCTAGAGGCATTGCGTATTTCTTTAAGCATTCTTTCCATCGCTATCGTGCCCGAGCTTTCCAGCTCACGAGTTACTTTTATTTCCTTATAAATTGTGCCAATAGAGACAAGCATTTGAACAATAATGCCCATAAAAAAAGTTAAAATAACCATATAAAGAATGGTCTCTATCAAGGTTATCCCTCTTTTGTTATTAATTTTGAAAAATGTTGCTGACATATGTTGTTATTTCTTTAGTAGATGTTGCCCCCGCATCTTTTTGCCAAGAGACTATTACTTTAACTTTTCTAGTATTTGAATCAGGTGTGCCAGTTTCAGAAATATTACCAAAATTATCTCTAAAAGTATCAAATAAATAAATTCTTCGATCAAATCGAGTGTCTATCATAGATATTGTAGTTGTGGCCTGCCAATTATTACCATCAAAAACTAAAGAATATGGTGAATCAACAGAAAGTGGGGCAATATTTGAATCCCAACTACCGTTCCGCATAAATTTTATTGCCTCAATACCTTCTTCGGCCAAAAAAGAAGCTTGGAAAAGAGCTGGGTTTGAGAATGATAGCTTTATAAAAAATGTGTAAGTCTGCCAAACTGCCAAAATAGAAAAAACAGCAATTGAAACTGCCACTATAACTTCTACCAAACTAAAGCCCATTGAATTGAAAATTTTTTTCATGAATTTATTGTATCACCCCAGTCTTAAGGATAGTAATTACGGTTGAAGTGCTATTATCCTTTAACGAAATAGTAACCGTCCCGTAATTTATTGTTTCTCCAACTAATCGACTGAAGACCACATCTGATCCGCCACCATTTAATGAGTAAGAAGATATATATACTTCTCTTGAGAGATCTATTATTTTTTCATAGGGAGACCCGACCAAATATGAACTCCCCTCAAACAATACTGCTTTATCACTTTCAAAATGAATACCAAAAACGGAGGCATTTTTTGAAGCAACCGAAAGTAATCTGGCATTGCGGATAAGCGAAGTGACTCCAGAAACATTTTTTTCCAAAACCTGTCTATCATTGGCGTTACCAAAAAAATAAAAAGTAATTCCAGAAATAACTGAAATGATTGCAATAACCACCAAAATTTCTATTAAAGAAAATCCCTTATTACTTTTTAACTTCCAATTATTAATTTCCATTTTTCTTTTTCTCCCCTCACCTTCGCAAGGTGAGGGGCAGTTTTCCGTAAGGAAAACGGGGTGGGGTCGTCTTTACTGTATCGCATCAACCAAAGAATAAGTCGGAAGCATCATAGCGATCGCAAATATACCAACCACAATACCGATGAGAATCATAAGGAACGGTTCAATAATGGTTGATAAGTCTTTGGTCTTTTGATCTGTTTCGCTTTCATAATAAGTGGCAATATTGTCGAGCATTTCGGTTATTTTGCCAGTTTCTTCACCCACACTAAGCATTTCACTGACAAAAACTGGGTAAAGGTTGCCGTTAGAATTGGAGAGTGAGACTGAGAGCAGTTCACCAATTTCCACTTGTTTGGCCGCTTTATTTAGCAAATCTTTGAAATAATGATTTTGTACCACATCCCCAGTGATACCAATAGCAGAAACAATATCCACACCAGACGAGACTAGAGAAGAAAGAGTTCTTGCGGTTCGGGCAGCGTTTACTTCCTTAGACATATTTTTAATCATCGGCATATGCAAAGTGACATAGTCTAAAGTGTTTTTACCTTTTTGAGTCCTGAGAGCATAAAAGAAGCCGAGAACCAGCGCGATAAGCGTACCCACCGTAAGCAACAAGTTGGCAATAAGGAAATCACTCATAGCGATAATCACTCTAGTTGGCAGTGGTAAATTAATATTCAAACCCTTGAAAGTTTCGGTAAGTGTCGGCATCATATAAACCATCATCACAATACCGATAACCACCATAACTGAGACAATAACCGCAGGATAAATCATAGCGCCTTTTATTTTTTTGGAGAGCGCATAAGACTTTTCCATTTGATCTGAAATAACTCGCAAGGAATACGACAATTTTCCTGATTCCTCACCAGCTCTTACCATAGAAACGAAAAGGCTTGAAAATACATCAGGGTGAGCATCTAAAGATTTGGAAAAGGTTTCGCCTCCGTTTACTGAACTACCAATACTCTCCAAAATTGCTATTAGTTTTTTATTTTTTGATTGCTTACTTAATACTGACAATGAGCGAGATACCGAGAGCCCAGCATCTATCATCACTGAAAGATTTTTGGCGAAAGTAATGATCTCCTGAGTTTTTATTTTTTTTCTGAGGGAGAAAAATTTAATTTGTGATTTCTCAGATTTAACTTCTTTTACCGAAACGATCGAACCATTTTCCGAACGCACCGCCCCATAAAGTGAAGCTTTGTCCGAAAACTCTTTGGTTTCTTCATACTCCTTCCCTTCTTTTATGTATTTATATTTATAAAAAGACATAACTTCCTTTAATTATAGCAGTTTAAAAAAATATCTAAATAGGTTATAATCTGATTATGAAAAAAGGGTTCACCTTGATAGAATTGCTCGTCGTTATCGCTATAATAAGCGTGCTTTCTAGTATAGTTGTAACGAGTTTAAATAATTCCAGATATAAAGCTAAGCTAACTAAAGCCCTAGTAACAATGAAACAAATAAATAATTCCGCCTTTATGTGCCTTGATGGAGGAGGCACCCTCGTTATACCAGCATCATCTGGGGCGGGTGGTACCGCCATATGTTCAAACAACGCAACAATATTATTACCCAATATAAGCGACACCACATTCACCTACTGTGGCACCGGATGTGGTGGTTGGACTTCAAATTCAAGTGGCTATGCTTTCTCAATTTATACAGATAGTATTCCGGGGGGAAGAAAAATAGTAGTTTGCGGAACCAAACTCAATGTGAATGGCTGGTATGGGCTCAATATTTGGGATTTTACAAATGATATTGGTTGCCGAAAAAGCGGTTTTTAAGATTTAACAAATTACTCCGACACTACTCGCAAAACTTCTTCAATAGTAGTGAGACCTTGCGCAGCTTTGAAAATCCCATCTTCGAGCATTGTTAGCATCCCCTCTTTTTTGGCCTGAAGCTCCATATCTTCAGTTGTTGCTCCTTTTATAATTAAGTCTTTAATCGCGGTACTAACATTTAATACTTCGTAAATACCGATACGACTTTTGAAAGCTTCTTCGCCGGCATCTTTTTCCGGTCTATAAAAAGGTATGTTTTCCCAACCATCTTTACCGCCTACCACTTTTTCGTCTTGCAAAACATGGAGCACTCGATCCAAATCAACAACTTTAGATATTGATTCCACCTCCGCTTTTGAGAGATAATATTTTTCTTTTTTGTCGGCAAGCTTCCTCACGAGCCTCTGACCAATAATTGCATCAATAGTGGAAATAATAAGGAAAGGTTCAACTTTCATATCAATCAGTCGTGGTATAGCACCAGCAGCTGAGTTGGTGTGGAGGGTGGAAAGCACTAAGTGCCCAGTAAGGGAAGCGTTGATAGCAAGTGAGGCCGTCTCACTGTCTCTAATTTCACCCACCATTATAATATCGGGGTCCTGACGCACTAAAGTTCTAAGTCCTGAGGCAAAAGTGAGACCAATTTCTGGCTTGACCTGAGTTTGGTTTATCCTCTTCATCTGATATTCAATCGGATCTTCAATTGTAGAAATATTCACATCGGCAGTATTTAAAATATCCAACATTGTATACAAAGTTGTAGATTTACCTGACCCAGTCGGACCAGTGGTCAAAATCATACCTGTTGTATGTTGGAGGGACTTGTGTAAAAGCTCCAGTCCTTGACCGTGAAATCCTAACGACTCCAAAGTGAAACCTGAAACCGACTCGCGCAAAAGCCTCATTACCGTCTTTTCGCCATAATATACCGGTAGTGTCGAGACACGGAAGGAAACTTTTTCACCGTTCATATCAATTTTAAATCGGCCATCTTGAGGCAACCTCTTTTCGTCCAATTTTAAACTCGAAAGCACTTTGATACGCGCCACCAGCGAATAACCGATGTGTTTGGGCAAAATCATGGCGTCATGGAGTATGCCATCAATGCGATAACGCACCAATATTTGATCTTCAAGAGGCTCAATATGAATATCAGAAGCATTTTGAATGATAGCGTGCTTGAGTAAGGTATCAACGATTCGTACAACTGGTAATTCTTCGGCTAACTTTTTTAAATCTCCGAGTGATGCGCTCTCACTGGGCATTTTTTCGGCAATTGTTTTTATTTCATCAGAATCAGTTTTAATAATATCGCCAAACTCATCTTTAAGATTTTTTTGATATTGAATTAAGGCCCCGCGCATTGATTCGGAGTCGGTAAGTCTAGGCAAAATTTTGAGACCCACTTTTTTCTTGATTGAGTTTAGAGCCTGCAAATCATCAGTATCAAGCATCGCCACCTCAAGTGAGTCGTCTTTTTTTTGGAAAGCGACAATATTATGCTTTCGAGCAATAGGCTCGGGAACAAGATTTAAAATATCTCGATTTAAAGTTTGACCTTTTAAATTTATAAAAGGAATTCCTAGAATATAAGCTTGTACTCTACGCAAATCATCATCAGAAAATTTGCCCTTTGAAATCAGGATTTCGCCCAATGGTTTCTTTTTTGATTTGGCCTCCTTTTCCGCCTCTTCAGCTTCTGATTTAGAGATAAGCCCGGCATCAATAATGAAATCTCTTATTTGTGAATCTTCTACATGCATACAATTAAAATTTTCAATTTCTAATTTTTAATTTTCATTAAATTTAGAATTTTCAATATCTTAATTATAACAAAGAAAAAACAAAGTGGTTAATAAATTGTGATAAAATATTATTATGAAAAAGGAAGCCAGCTTAGTACCTTTAGAACTAGTAGAAAGAAAAATATATTTAATTAGGGGCATGAAAGTAATGCTAGATAGTGATTTAGCAGAACTTTACCAAGTGAAGACAAGGACACTTAATCAGGCAGTAAAAAGGAATATGGAAAGATTTCCAAGCGATTTCATGTTTCAGCTTAATACCAAAGAAATAAGCGCAGTTTTACGTTCAAGATCACAAATTGTGACCTTGAAGAGAGGGCAAAATATAAAATATTTACCTTATGCTTTTACTGAACAAGGAGTCGCAATGCTTTCGGCAGTATTAAAAAGCGAGAGAGCGGTTCAAATGAGCATAATTATCGTTCGCGCATTTATAAAACTTCGTGAAATGCTTGCCACCCACAAAAATCTTGTTCGTGAATTTGAAAAAATGAAGAAAACTCAAAAAAATCACGGCCAACACATAGTCAACATCTTAAATGTAATTTCTCAACTTCTTAACCCTCCTACAGAACCACCCAAAGAACCAATCAGCTTCAAACCAAAAAATTAAACAAACAAAAAGCGCCGACTGACTTGTCGGCGCCTTCAAACTCATGAGCACTAACGCTCCTGAATGTAGAGCAACGGTTTCCATGTGTGAGGCATGTTGCCCGGACCCCAAAATGTGATCTTCCTAGGATCAACCCTATTGACTGGGCGATTCGACGTCACATAAACAGCGTGCCCACTACTGTCCAGTCCCGCTTCCATAGCCTGCTCTCCGGGGATAACATAAAGAAATATTTCCCCAGCAGGAAGATTTACGGTCACAGGCTCTTCGATGTACACCTTACTCGGTTTTGCAGAGCTAGGTGCCTCTTGAGAACCTAGTTGTGCTGGTTTCAAGTCCTTTGTCTTGAAACTCAATGATTGTTGTTTCAGTTCGGCTCCCAGCCGGTGATCTTTACCAGCAAAAAAAATGCCGGCAATAATCGAAAACAAAAGACCAAAAAACAAAAAACCACGCTTGGACATTTTGAATTGAACCTCCTTTTTATATTATAAAGGAGTATTTTTAAATAGTCAAGTATTAAATCCTACCACGGGATTTGTTGCGCATGACTGAAATTAGATATTTGCGAGGATTATTATCGAGATCAATGAAATCATCAGCCGCTTCTATGAGACGAGCCGATGTAGATTTGCCAAACGAAGCCACTTCAACTTGGCAACCATCATTTTTTAAATATTCTACGAGTGGCACGAAGTCGCCATCACCAGTTATCAAAATAACCGCATCGAGTTTTGGTGCGAGCTTGATTGCATCAACCGCGAGCCCTACATCCCAATCCCCTTTTTTAGCACCGCCAGCAAAAACCTGTAGGTTTTTGGTTTTGGTTTCAATTCCCATTTTCTCCAACGCATCAAAAAAACTTTTCTCCTCACCAGATTCGGTGGTGATGACATAGGCGACCGCCCTTGTGAGCGACCTACCGGCCAAACATTCCTTAACGACCTGATCGAAATTTACTTTTGCTCCATAAATGTTTTTGGCACTATGGTACAAATTTTGCGTATCAATAAAAATACCAACGCGCTGATTCTTGTGTTTTATTACAGACATTTATTTATAATTAAAATATTAAAAGATTGAAATATTGAATATTAGAAAAAGGAAGAAACTCGACCGGAATCTTTCAATCTTTAAATTTTCAATTTTTCAATTTATATTAAGAAGCTTTCTTAAGTCCTAGCTTCTTAACAAGAGTATTATATCTCTTTGTATCCTTTTTCTCCAAATATTTCATATGAGCCTTTCGGTCAGCAACCAAACCCAAAAGACCACGACGAGAATGTTTATCTTTTTTGTTTTTCTTTAAATGTGCGGCCAAATCGTCAATACGACGAGAAAGAACCGCGATCTGTACTTCTGGAGAACCAGTATCAGTATCGTGCACCTTTACTTCCTTTATAATTCTTTGCTTTTTGTTCTTTGTTAACATATCTTTTAGAAAATTTTCGTAGCTTTTCGAAGCTTTCGTATGATTTTCGTATGGGAATAACATAGCATAAACCCCATTTTTTTGCAAATCCGAAGTGAAAATTCTTTTTCGACCCCACCCCACTTACCTCACGGCAAGTTGCCCCTCACCTTGCGAGGGTGAGGGGTGTTATTTCACAAAAAACGTTATTTTAAGCCATTTTCTTTCATTTTGTTTGACTTTTATATTGATTGGGCGTATAATAATAAATGGTAGCAAATCCTCCCGCTACCCCTCAAGTAGGACAGATGATAACTCATAATAATAACTCGTTGGTATTTTAAATCCAATCACCTCCCTCGGTCGGT
>MHWW01000011.1:0-34748 GCA_001824275.1 Candidatus Zambryskibacteria bacterium RIFOXYC1_FULL_39_10
CCCGCGACATCGACCTCTCTACTGACGAGCTTTCAATCAAAGGTAAGGGTGGTAAAGTGCGAGTAGTTTTCATTTCTGACTATGCCAAGAAGATTTTGAAAGAATATTTAGCCAAAAGAAAAGATTTGGACGATGCCCTATTTATTCAAATCTCAAAAAATGGCAAATCGATGGAAAAAAGAGGTAAAGGCCTGTCTCTGACTCGCAGGTCAGTTGAAAGGATTGTCAAAGAATGCACCATCAAAGCCGGAATTTCCAAAAGAGTCACTCCCCACACCATGCGCCACCTTTTTGCTACCGACCTCCTCTCAAATGGCGCTGACCTCCGCTCCGTCCAAGCCCTTCTCGGCCATGCCAACATAGGCACTACCCAAATCTACACCCACGTCACCGACAAACACTTGCGTGATATTCATAAAAAGTTCCATAATAGGAAGACATGAAAATTATATCTTGGAATGTAAACGGATTGCGGGCGGTGCATAAGAAGGGGCTATTTTTACCGATGATAGAGAAATACCAGCCAGATATTATTTGTTTACAAGAAATTAAATTAGGAAAAGATCCCGCCCGCCTCGCAAGCGAGAGCGTTGCGGGCGGGCAAAACGAACTTGATTTGAAGGATTATGAAGAATATTGGAATCCAGCTGAAAAAGCCGGTTATAGTGGCACCGCGATTTTTGTAAAGAGAGATAAGAATTTGAAGGTATTGAGCACCCCTCTTGGCTTCCCTACTGAAATTATTAAAAAATACAAAATAGAGGGAGATACTTATGGTGATCCAAACAAAGAAGGCCGAGTTTTAACAGTAGAATTTGATTCGCCAGCTGGCGAATTTTACCTAGTTACCGTCTACACTCCAAATTCCAAACAAGATTTGAGCCGTTTAAAACTTCGTCATGAAAAATGGGATAAAGCTTTTTTGGAATATATGAAATTACTTGAAAAATCGAAGCCGGTGATCTTTTGTGGAGATTTGAATGTTGCTCATACCGAAGATGATTTGGCCAATCCCAAACAAAATAAGGGTGAACACGGATTTACAGATGAAGAACGTGAAGGTATAGACAATATAATCAAAGCTGGATTTATCGACACATTCCGTCATTTTACCAAAGGCAACGGCCATTATACTTGGTGGACTCATTGGGCAAACGCAAGAGAGAGAAATGTGGGCTGGAGGATTGATTACTTTTTTGTAAATAAAGAATTTTTGCCTAAAATCAAAACATCAAGCATTTTGCCGGATGTTTTGGGATCGGACCACTGCCCTATTTCTTTAGAAATCAAAAATTAGAGCTTACATTGGCTGATTAGGAGTTTTGGGAGCACACATACCCTCGCAGCATTTGCAGTTTTTACCATGAGTGAACAATTCCGCTAAAGCGGAAATACCGATCAAAGCATAAACTGCCGTAGCCAAACCAGCTGGCATATAATTGCCCATGCCCCAACCTAACACTTCTAAACCCCAATTCAAAGCACCAACAACGACAAGAATCCAAACCACCACATGAAGTCCCTTCATTTTTATTTTAAATTACTTTTAATGTATTTATTATAGCAAATTTTTATTTATTTTTTTCTCTCCCCTCTCCTGCATCTAGGAGAGGGGCTGGGGGTGAGGTTTTTGGCCATAACAAAACCACCAAGATGCGGTGGAGGATTTTCGCACGACATGGTGGTTTGTAAACTAACGGGACAAAGAGCAATCCCAGCCCTAGTCTTGTATCCAAAAGATTAGCTACAAAATTAGGGCCAGGAATGAAAGGTAGATTTCGTCAAGAAGCGCATTCATAAGAAATCGTATGATATTCCATTTTTAAAATTAAAAATAGTGAGAATATATATAACCTATTCTTATGTCTGACCAAATCATCTTTCAATCCGATGCATCGGATTACAAAGAACAAATGCTAATGAATATGTTCGATTAAAAAATATTAGCTGTCTGATATAGATTTTATGTCTTTTAAAAACAATGTAAAGGACAAAAAGTGGATAACTCCCCTAGTTTTATTGGACAAAATGTTTTCCTCTAATTTTTTTAATCATTTTTTCCTCTTCTTTATCCTTTTTTTTCTTACCACTCTCCCCTAGTTCCTTCAATTCTTTATCAGACATTTTTGATAATTCAATTGTCCTTTTATTTAAATATTCCTCGGTGTTCAGATTTGGATCCTCCAAAACCTCTTCCATCAAGGCATTTAATATTTGACCGATCATAGGCCCAGGCGAAATATCAAGAAGGCTCATAATCCCCTTCCCATCAATTTTAAGCATCCCAACAGATATCGGGTCTCGCATCACCTCTTCAATCATTGATTGATACTTTCTTAACCTATACGGACTTTCTTTGGGGCGCCCTGTACCAATACGGTCGCACATGCGCATATCTATTAAATCCCAGACATTTTCCTTGCCAACATTGGCTATGAGTCGTCTGACGGCTGAATGTGTAATTTGCTCAGTGTCTGAGAAAAACATATGCCAACGCACCAAATTAGTGACCTTATCTATTGTTTCACGTGAAAACTTCAGTCTTTCAAGTATTTTTTTGGTTACATGTGAACCCACCACTTCATGGCCATAAAAAGTCCACATTTTGGTCTCATCTGACCATCTTCTGGTTCTTGGCTTAGCTATATCGTGTAATAGAGCTGAAAGTCTCACATGTAACGGATAATTCTTGTCTGCTGAGTGCTGGACCGTTTTGAGTAGGTGGTTCCAGACATCATATGAATGAGCCTGATTTTGTTCCACGTCAAACGATTCTTCAAGTTCTGGAACAATATAATGCAAAAGACCCAATTTTCTTAATAAAAACAGGCCTCCACTTGGGTTTGGCGACATTATTATCTTTATAAATTCATCTTTTATCCTTTCGCTTGATACTTCTCCCAAAATTTCCCTATTTTCTAGTATTGATTTTTCGGTATCTGAGTCAAGAGGGAACCCGAGTTGCACATGAAACCGGACTGCCCTGAGTATCCTAAGCCCATCTTCAAAAAATCTATCCTTTGGCTCTCCAACTGTTTTTATTACACCTCTTGCCAAATCTGCCACGCCCCCATACGGATCAACCATTTCTCCGGTTTCGGCATCATAAGCAATAGCGTTTATCGTGAAATCGCGCCTTTTTAAATCATCCAGTATACTTTTACTGAATTCCACCATGTCGGGCCTTCTATGGTCAGAATATGAGCTTTCAATGCGGTATGGAGTCACTTCTATTATGTCTAGAGAATGGTCTCCATCAGCCTCATCGGCTGATCCGCCGGGGAGGCGGACAACTCCCACAGTACCAAAATCATTCTCGTAGAAAGTCTTGGGGAATAGAGGGATTATCTGTTCAGGAAGGGCATTGGTGGTTATATCCCAATCTTTGGGTTTTCGCCCCATAAATAAATCTCTGACACAGCCACCAACCAGGTACGCTTCAAAACCGGCATCCTTGAGCGCTTTGGTTACATGGGAAACTTCTTCCGGTATTTTGAATTTTTCTATTTTAGCTTTGTGAGACATGACAATATAGTGCGCCCGGCAAGAGTCGAACTCGCAACCTTTTGGTTCGAAGCCAAACGCTCTATCCATTGAGCTACGGGCGCATAGGGAAATAATAACACAAAAGGAGAAAATTTGGTGCTTGCACCGCGAAGCTCCCGAAAATGCAAAAGCGGAGTGGTGCGGCCAGGGAGAATCGAACTCCCATCTCATCCTTGGCAAGGACGTGTCATACCATTAAACTATGGCCGCAATGTTAATAATTTAGCACAAAAATAATTTTTTACAAAACAGAAAAACAGATATTTCATTTTTGTGTTTTGAATATAAAATTTGTCCTAAAAATGTTAAAATGTCTTTGTGGTGTAGTTGGCCTTAGTTTTCAACAAAACTGGGGATAACTAAGGGGACAGTGTGTATAAGTCAAGGTCATTAAAAATATAATATGGCTCAAAATAAGGATTTTTGAAAAGTCAAAGACTTTTTAAGTTTTTATGGCAAAACATAATGAAACTGGTGAAATAGGGGAGGGTATCGCAACAAATTACCTTACAAAAAAAGGCTACGATTTGATTTGTCGAAATTACAGGAGGAAGTGGGGTGAAATAGATATAATAATGGAAAAAGACAAAGTCCTTCATTTCGTAGAGGTAAAGACCGTTAGTCGTAGAAGCTACGGGGGGAGATTTGAGCAAGAGATAAACAATTACCGGCCAGAGGACAATATGCACCCCTGGAAGCTTAAAAGGCTCCAGAGGGCAGTCCAAACCTACTTGCTGGAGAAATATAAGTCAGACCCAATTTGGCAATTTGATTTGGCTTGTGTTTTCCTCGATCAGGAGAGGCGAGTAGCCAAAGTTAGATTTATGGAAAATATAATTTTGTGATAAGCTATAGTTCATAACTCCCCCTGCCCTTTCTTATAATTAAGAGGGGGTGGAAAGGGAGAGAAACCGGAGTGTAGTATAGTGGTAGTATAAATGCTTTGGGAGCATTAGGTCCGAGTTCGATTCTCGGCACTCCGAAGAAATGTCTTCAAAATTTAAACGCAAAATAGAGGATTTTGTCTGCGAGAAATGTGGGCTACAAGTAAAAGGCGATGGTTTTACCAATCATTGCCCTAAATGCCTGTATTCAAAACATGTTGATATTTTCCCTGGTGACCGCTCTGAAGATTGTGATGGCTTAATGGCGCCCATATCTGCTGAAGAAAATGGGGGAGAATGGTCTGTCATTCACAAATGCCAGAAGTGCCAAAAACTCCAAAAAAACAAAATCTCCAAAGAAGATGATTTTGATAAGGTGGTAGAAATCTCTCAAGGAAAATAAAATAAGTCCGCCAAAGGTCTTACGACACAATGGCGGACTGGGGTTATAGGAATGTTCTGTGCTCAGAAAAGCCAGTTATAGAAGGACTTTAGAAGTTCCCCAGCCTTCCAAGGACCCAAAATAAGAACGGCGATCGCGATGTAAGTGCCGAGAATCCAGGCAAGAACATCCGAAAACTTCTTGGGCCACCACTGAGTTTTCTTGATATCGTCACTGTTCCAACCAATCAGATTGAACGGCTCCAAGAGGACCCCAGGAGAATACTTGTAAACAGAGATAATCTCTTCCTCCACGGTGGTCGTCTCGGCGATTTTGAGTTTAATCTGTTCCTCCATCGTAATTGTGCCGTCGACGATTTGGAGATGTGGCTTGAGCCAGTTTGGCACTGCTCCGAGAAACCCTTTGATACGAGCCGGCTTTTTTCCTTTGTATTTACCGACTAAATGCAACCTAGCATTGATGATGTGGTGTACATGTCGAACAAGGAAACGAGATCGTCTGACTTCCCCTTGTCTCGCAGTCGTATGCGTATTGCGTTCGCCGAAAGGTTTGGATCCGTCGAAAGTGTGCGTTTCAGTGGTCTCTCCACTCAATATCTCCATTGAGGCTTTCTGATGAAAGTAATGATACCGGCAAACATCATCTGCCGTCCACTCAACAAGACCGATAAATTCGGCCTCGACGAGTTCTTGAAGCCAGAAAGCGAAAACTCGAAGAAGTCGTTCAATGCCAAGACCGACTTCGGCTTTGAGTTCAGCCAGAAGCACTGAAACTTCTTTGGAGGCCCGAATGTATGAGAGTTCCAGAATGGGGGCGTTGCCGATAGTGGGCATCTCTTTTTCAAGATTTTCCCAAATCTTATCGGTTTCCTCCTCTTGGTTTGTCTTAGCGCTCACAATCACCGAATATCGAACTGCCTGTTTTAGGCAATCACGAAATTCACCGTGACGATTTTTGAAAAGGTTCAGATCTTTGCCGTAGGCATTGAAGATCTGTTCCTTAGCTGGAACAGGACTGTCGACCAAAGCAAGAAGGGCTGACTCAGCCCTCAAACTTTCACCAATTTTCACCAATGAGGCAGGCAGTTCTTGAAAGAACCTCTCCTGTGGTCGTGATACTGTCCCATATTCTCTGCCTTTCAATTCCACGAACGTTTGATCCGATGGAATCACAGTCGCTGTGGTCATATTTAGTCTCCTATAATGAACTTGGACCTAAGTCCGTACTGGCCATAAACTAACACCATGAATTTTATTTGTCAATATCTCCGTAATGGTTCAATACCTTGGACGCAAGTAAGGTAGAATCGTCATATATGGCATACACAAAAATCAATAGAGACAGAGTTTAAAAAACTTGACACAATACACCAAAAGTATATACTTATTATATACTAGCTAATTTAATATTATGACCACTCAAGTTATTTTCAAAATAGATAAAAAAATGAAAGATGCGGCTCAAGCCAAAGCCAAAAAAGAAGGGATCTCTCTGGCTGATTTGTTTAAATCCGTTACTCAATCTTATCTTAATGGCACCATTGGAATTGGTCTCGTTTTTAAAGAACCAAGCACAAAAATACTAAATATTCATAGGCGCTCATAGTGAGTTATTTGGGTAAAATTGCTCCGATAGTTATTTTTTGTTAATATTCTTAAGTGGTTTCAAACTACCACTCTTGACGCGGGATTAGTTTAGTGGTAAAATGCGAGTTTTCCAAACTTGAGTCGGGGTTTCGATTACCCCATCCCGCACCAGTGTAATTTGCTGTCGTAGTTCAATGGATAGAACAAGACACTCCTAACGTCTAGATGCAGGTTCGATTCCTGCCGATGGCACAATTTGAAGGTTTTAAACACTTTTTGTCTATAATTAATTATGTGTCGTGCTACTATAAAAAGTAATATTATTAGTTAATCAAAATTATGAAGCAACTTGATCAAAAAGCGGTTTGGTTATTTTTTATAGGTTCTATTTTTCGATGGGTATTCTTTTTAGTAATGATTAGTTTCTGGTTGTTGTCCTTCAGTGAAGGAGCCGAGCAATCAAGGATCGGAGGAGAGTTTTCATTTACTATTTTTAATTGGTTATGGGTTATAATTCCCGTTTTCCTTTTACTTTGTTTCTTGTGGGCAAAGCTATCATACCATTTCTATCGTTACGAACTCACTGATTTAGGTTTTAGGAAGGAATATGGAGTTATTTACAAGAAATATGTAACTATTCCTTATGATCGAATACAAAATGTTGATATTTACAGAGGGATATTGGCTAGGATACTTGGTTTATCTGATCTTAACATCCAAACTGCGGGTAGTAGTGCTGGGGTGATGACAGGGGAAGGAAGATTGCCAGGTATTTCAAAAGAAACAGCTGAATATCTCAGAGACGAGCTCATCCTAAAAACCAGACAGTCTAAAGTTGGCCAAGGATTGTAATTAAATAACAATATAAATCAAAAATCCCCGGAAGGGGATTTTTGATAAGTGAGAACAAATTCTTTCTACTAGATGCTAACTACTTGCTACTAACTACTACTTGACAGCATCTTTCAAAGCCTTAGCGGCTCGGAATTTAGGGACTCTCATAGCGGCTACTTGGACTGATTCGCCAGTACGAGGGTTGCGGGCAGTTCGAGCGGCGCGAGATTTGGTTGAAAATATACCAAGTCCAGCAACGGATACTTCGCCACCACTTTTTAGTGTGCGGACGATTCCGTCAATCATAAGTTCAACTACTTCTTCAGCTTGAACCTTGGTGCCACCAATTTTTTCATGAACGGCATTTGCTAAATCTGCTTTATTCATTTTTTTAAAATTAATAGTTTTTATAATTTCTCGACCCTGCCCAACGACAGGCAGACCTCCATTATTTCCTCCATTTACAAGTATATATTTAAAAGCCTTTTTGGCAATACCTTGACTATATACCTGTGGATATGTAAAAAGAAGCACCTCTTCAAATAAAATTTAATTACTTACACAATAATTTGTTCGAGCCGAAGGTGTGTACGAACTATGATAACTATCGTAGCCACTTGAAAGGCAGTTATTCAAAGTGTTAGTATCAGCAGTTGAAGGATTTTCTAAATTGGCCCATAAAGTATAATAATTTGTGCCCGCTCCAACCATATAACCAGTTCTAACTCCATTAGAAGAAATTTGCCCAGATGGATCAATAAATACACTCGAGGAAACACCATTATCAACTAACCCTTGAGCGACCGCTCCTGCCGAACCAGAATAGCCAGAATAATTGAACCACCCCCAACCACCTGATCCATATGCTGTCCCTATACAATTTTGTCTCACAATATATGTGTCACATTTAGCGAAATATAGCTCCATGGCTATTTGCACTTGTTTAAGATCCATTTTTCTTTTAACATCTCTAGCCCTCGCTCTTGATTGACCAATACCTGCCAAAACTATTGAGGAAAGAATACCAATAATAGCAATAACAACAAGAAGCTCTATTAGGGTAAAGCCTTTTTTCATATTCGTATTTTACCACCACACTTCACAAAAAAGACAATAAGTGTGGATAGATATTTTTATACTTATGAAATTTTAGAGACTAGACGAGAAAATGTTTCCGGTTTGGAAGCGGCAATTTCAGAAAGCATCTTACGATTTAAATCTATATTTAATTTTTTGAGAGAACCAATAAATTTGCTGTATGAAAGACCCTTTTCGTGCAAGATCGAGTTTAAGCGGACATTCCACAATCGGCGGAAATCTCCTTTTTTATCTCGGCGATGAGCAAAGGCATAAGTACCAGCGTGAGCGATAGCTTCATAAGCCTGTTTCTCTTTGGTGGAACGACCAAAACGGTAGCCTTTGACTTGCTTCAATACATTCCTTCTTGTTTTTAGAGCGTTAACACCTTTTTTAACTCGTGACATAAATTATTGATTATTTAAATATCTACCTCTATTTTTGTTAGTCATTTGAATTGCGACTGGACGACGTTTTTTAAGCGTTGTGTTGGTTCGATTTTTAGCATTAAAATGATTCTGGCCAGTTTTTCTGGTCATCAGTTTTCCATTCTTAGTTACTTTAATGCGTTTTGAATATGATTTGTTTGTTTTCATATGATTTAGCGAAATCATGTCGTGCGATACGTCGATTAGAGCACGACCATACTATTTTGCACGTTCTATCATTGCTGTCAAGCCCTTAGGGCTTTTTTTGGGTTCCTCGGCTATTTTAAAATCCTCAGGAATAAGTTTAAACACTCTATCAAGTCTCTCCTTCAAAAAAGCTTCGTTCATGTATTTGGTTCTACCGGGCAAAAATAAATCAATCTTGACTCGATGCCCCTCTCTGATCCATTCGGCCGCTTTTTTGGCCTTAAGATTGAGATCGTGATCGCCAGTACCCACCTTTATTTGCAGGCTTTTTATCTCTACTGTATGAGTCTTAGCCTTAATAATCTTTTGCTTTTTGTTTTCGGTATACAAAAACTTCCCGTAATCTGTAATCTTGGCAATAGGAGGGACGGCGTTTGGTGAAATTTCAACCAAATCCAGCCCAAGTTCTAGGGCTTTCCTTAGTGCGTCTCGAGTTAGAGTTACGCCAAAATTTTCTCCCTCTGGACCTATCAGGCGAACATTTTCTGCCCTAATGAAGTTATTGATCCTGTGTTTAATAGCCAAAATTATAAATTATTTTCTAACAAGAGTAGTATAGCATGTATCTCCAGATATATCTAACGGGGGTTAGAAAGGATTTTTGGCACCTCGGATTTCAAAATGGAGGTGGGCTCCGGTCACTTTGCCAGATTTACCAACTGTACCTATGACCTCTCCTTGTTCCACCGAATCTCCGACAGAAACATAATTTTGACTATTGTGAGAATAGAGAGTTTGAGTTCCGTTCTTATGTTTTATAACAATATAATTTCCATAACCACCGTTCCAACCACCAATCCTGCTGATAATAACTTCTCCGCCAGCTGAAGCAAGTATTGATGTACCGACTGGCGCAGCGATATCAATAGCATTATGTCCATGGAGCCCTTGACTCCTTTTACCACCAGCAACTGGTCTAATATAATAACCGCTATAATCTTTGGTTGAAGAGCTACCAGCAGAAACATATGAACCTGTTGAAGGGGTCGCCAAGACTTCTCCGTCGGGCACTATAACTGTCACACCCAGAGTCAAACTATCTCCCTTACTGATGTTATTATAAGCCAATATTTCACTCTCATCAGCTTTATACTTTTTGGCCAAAGAAGCGATGGTGTCACCTTTTACTACCACATGTTTAACACCAGAAATCGGCAAAATCACCAAGGTGTCTCCAACTTTTAGTGTATTTGAAGAAAGGTCGTTGCCCCATTTTATGGTATTCACAGTCACATTAAACATTTCGGCTATTTGAGAAAGAGTGTCTCCTTCACGAACAACATAAATACTAATCTGGTCGCTAGTTGGTTTTGATGAAAGTTCTGAAGTTCCCAAAGGGCCCGCATTTGAAACTAAAGCACTACCTTCTACTGTTGGCGTGGTAGAAGTTTGGCTTAACGGAGTATTCACCGCGACAAGCAAAGCCATGTTTTGGATATTTTTGCCTGAAAGTAGGTTTTCTTTTTCAGAACCGCCAAAAAACATATTATTCAAAATTCCTACCAGACCAGCTGATACCGAAATTGGCAATAGCAAAATAACCAAAACCAAAAATAGTTTTTTTGGATTAAGAAAAGATTTTAGATTACTATTTCGCCCGATTCTACTTAGAAAATAACGCTTTTTTGAATCAGGGTCATGAGGTGTGGTTAAAATAAGCCTAGGGTTAATGATAATTCAAGATTTTCTTTAAAAAATGGCTAAAAATAAGCCTTTTTCAGAAACTCAGTATCCTTTGAACACGCTTAAAATTGTAGCAAAAACAGCCCTTTTAGCAACTTGTTTTTTATAAAGATGTGGATTGTAAATTTTCTGATAAGATAGATAGGTGGAAGAAAAAAATAAATTTTTTGAATTAAATGAGGCGCAGAGGAAGGCGGTAGAAGCTACCGAGGGGCCACTTCTGGTGCTTGCCGGAGCAGGAGCGGGTAAAACCAAAACAATTACCTACCGAATTTTAAATTTAATTCAAAAGGGAGTGGCTCCTGAAAATATTTTGGCCGTAACTTTTACCAACAAAGCCGCCAAAGAGATGGGTGAGAGGATTACCAAACTTTTAGGAGATACCGCGGAGATTAATAGACCAATTTCAATCAAAGGTAAGCCATTTGTTGCCACTTTCCACGGATTGGGAGCCTATATTATAAAAGAAAATTTTAGAGAAGCGGGAGTTAAAAAATATTTTAGTATCTATGATAGGGATGATTCAAAAAGGATTGTTAAAGCTTCGCTTGTCAAAAACGGTTATGACCCAAAACAGTTTGAACCGGGGAAAATTCTAGGCATTATCTCTCGAGAAAAAGGCAATTTCGTATCTGTAGAGGAGTATTCGCAAAAAGCCGGCGGTGAATATTTTGGTGGCATTGTCTTCAAAGTCTGGCAGGATTATGAAATTGATTTGAGGAAAGAAAATGCATTGGACTTCGATGACTTACTCTTAGTTTCAGCCAAACTTTTACAAAAAGAAGAAATAAGGAAATTTTATTCTGAAAAATGGAAATACATTCATATAGATGAGTACCAAGATACCAATAAGGTGCAGTACCAGATCGCTGAAGCCATCGCGAGGGAGCATCAAAATATTTGCGCCGTGGGCGATGTAGACCAAAATATTTACACTTGGCGCAATGCCAGTATCAAAAATATTTTGCATTTTGAAAAAGATTACAAAAATTCTCAATTGGTAGTCTTGGAAGAAAATTATCGCTCTACCAAAACCATTTTGGAGGTAGCCAACAGAATAATTGAAAAAAATAAATTAAGAATGGAGAGGAAGCTTGTCACCCAAAATGCCGAGGGTGACAAGGTGGGGATTTTTGAAGCGCTTACCGAAAACCATGAAGCGGTATTTGTGGTGGAAAAAATCAAAGAATTGCAAAAAAATGGTGTGCCACTTTCGGAAATTGCGGTCTTATACAGGGCCAACTTCCAATCTCGAGTTTTGGAAGAAGAGTTTCTGTCTAAAAATGTACCCTATCAAGTGCTCGGCACCAGATTTTTTGAAAGAAAAGAAGTCAAAGATATTTTGGCATTTGTGAGGTTTTGTTTAAACCCTGATAGTATTTCTGATTTGAAAAGGATTATAAATGTCCCTCCACGAGGGATAGGCAAAACCACTTTGCTAAAAATCGTAGAAGGTAAAGAAGATTCACTGCCCGCGGCAATGAAAATAAAAATGGGTAATTTCAGAGTACTTCTGCGTCGAATCAAAAATTTTGCTTTGGGGAACCCGCCTTCAAAAACAATTTTGTATATTGCCGAAGAAGTGGGTTTAAATAAAAATCTAGAAAAGTCTGAAGAGGGAACTGAGAGAATAGAAAATATTAAAGAGCTCGCCGCCCTCGCTAGCCGTTATGACAAATTGTTTGCTCCAAATGATATCGAAATTGGCGGCAATAGTTGGGAGGAGGGGATACAAAAATTGCTTGAAGACACTTCTTTAGCATCAGACCAAGATGGTGATAAGGAGGAGAAGGATGGTGCAAGACTTATGACTGTACACGCAAGCAAAGGGCTTGAATTCTCTTATGTTTTTATTACTGGTTTAGAAGAAGGGCTTTTCCCTCACGACCGAAATAACGACGAAAATGTAAGCGACGAAGAAGCCGAGGAAGAGCGCCGACTTTTTTATGTCGCCATCACCCGCGCCAAGAAAAAACTTTTCCTCTCTTACGCCCAGAGTCGCACTATTTTTGGCAATCGGGGCTCCAATATTCCTTCTGAATTTGTTTTGGAAATCCCTGACGAATTTTTGGAGCACGAGTTTCTTGACTACACCCCAAAACACAAACCTCTTTTACACATTGAGTTTTAATGTAATATTAAAAAATGACAAACATTTTGAAAAAAAGTTTAGGGCAAAATTTTTTGAAAGATAAAGGCATTTTGAAAAAAATTGCTGATTTTGCACAGATTGAAAAAGAAGACACTGTGGTAGAGGTGGGCCCAGGGGAGGGAACACTGACCGAGCTGCTTCTTGAGAGAGCAAAAAAGGTAATAGCGGTAGAAAAAGATGATAGAATGGTGGAGTTTTTGACCCGCCCGCCTCGCATACGCGAGAGCGTTGCGGGCGGGAAGAAAAATTTTATAGATAATAAGCTAGAGGTAATTGCTGGAGACATTTTAAATATTGACCTAAAAATATTTCCCAAAAACTATATCCTTGTTGGCAACATCCCATATTACATAACTGGCGCTTTGTTTAAAAAAACTTTGGAGTCTAAAAATCCTCCAAAATCCTTAACTTTTGTTGTTCAAAAAGAAGTAGCGGAGAGGATTATGGGCTCCCACTTCGCTAAAGCTTCGCGGGACAAGAAAGAAAGTATTTTGAGTATTTCAATAAAAGTTTATGGCACACCTGAATTTGGTGGGGTGATAAAAGCTGGCAGTTTTAATCCCAAACCAAAAGTTGATTCAGCTATTCTATCGGTGAGAAATATAAGTAAAGTGAGGTTTGAGAACGTTCAAGAACAAGATTTTTTTGAAATTTTAAAAGCGGGTTTTGCACACAAAAGAAAGCTGCTTATAAAAAACCTTATTTCTAGCCCTAGAAACACACCTAGGGCTACCCTGTGTAATTTAGAGACGATACTTAGGATTTTTAAGAAATGTGGAATTTCAGAGAAAGCTCGGGCTGAAGATTTGAAAGTTGAAGATTGGTTCGCTATGACCAGAGAATTGTTAATCAGTAGTGAATTTTTGCATTAAAATAAATTTTATGCACAAAGTGCAATGCAAAAATCTACTACTGGGTGTTATAATTATAATGTGATTTTGCCGAGCAAAAAGGTTTTAAGCGTTTTTATAATAACAGCCGCTTTGGTAGTGGCAATAATTATTGCTTTCGGCAAAGACAAGAGTAGCACCGCTATCAACTTTGCTAGCGATTTGATTGCCGGAGAAAAATTAACTATTCCTGAAAACCAAAATTGGCAGGACGAATTGACTAATGTGGTGCCGAGCACTAATCAAGTGGCAACTAAGGAGGATCTTTCAGAAAATGGAGTCACAGACACAGTAGCCACAACTTTAATTTCAAACTATATCGCCCTGAAACAAAATGGCTCATTAACTGGGGAATCGGCTCAAAAACTTATAGATCAAACCATAGAATATGTAGAAAAAAACAGTAGCCAAACTGCTCTGATTTCGGAGTCAGGACTTAATATTGTCTCTGACAATGGCAAAACCTCTATTTCACAATATGGAGAAAATTTGGGAATGATTTTTAAAACCAATAAACCCAAAGTAGTGAGGAATGAAATGGAAATTATAACCCAGATTGTAGAATCAAAGGACTCTAATAAAATGAGTGATTTGAACACCATCATTGCTGTCTATGAAAAAATATTAGCTGAATTAATAAAAATGCCAGTACCAAAAACTTTTGTTAAAGCACATTTGGATATGACTAATGGAGTTAAGGGTATGATTATGGCCCTCACAGAAATTAAAACTGTGTTAAGTGACCCCGTTAAAAGCCTCTCGGCAATGGAGTTATATCAAGAAGGATCAACAATATTCATTCAAGCCAAACAGGCCACCAATATCTTCATTATTCAAAATAATATTGTTTATAAACAAGGAACTGGTGGCTACTACCTGTTATATGGCATATAATTAATATGAAAATTATGAATAACTTATTCAAAAAAACTCTCACTTTTGTTTTAATAACAAGTTTTGTTTTCTCACCTGCTTTCGCAATACCCGCCATGGCCCAATGGGTTGTTTGGGATCCAGGGAATTTTGTTCCAAACACTGTTACCTCTGTAAATACTACAATTTCTGCAGGATCGGACGTTGGTCAAACAATGAAAGAGTATGGTCTTGATGCTATAGCGGGAATAATCGCAAATTTAATTATTGAAAGAATGTCGGCTAGCACCGTTAAATGGATAAATAGCGGTTTCAAAGGTAAACCAGCCTATGTAACTGATCCAACAGCATACTTTTCAAATATTGGGGACGGTATAGCTGGCCAGTTTATATTTTCAAATCCAAATTTAAATTTTCTTTGTGGTCCTATGTCGGCTAAAATAAAACTTGCCCTCGCAAACAACTACACGAGAAACGGGGAAGGAGCGTGGCGATGTACTTTAACCGGTGTGATAGACAATGTTGATGATTTTATGAATGATTTTGAACAAGGTGGCTGGGACGGATTCTTTTTGCTTACTCAAGAACAACAAAACAACCCGGTCGGCGCTTACATTCAAGCCGAAGGAGAATTAGCGAGACAAATTGCCTCAAAAGTTGGTGAAAAAGATAAAGAACTTTCTTGGGGTGGTGGTTTTATGAGTCAAAAGGAGTGTATTGAAACTGGACCGGCAATTAGCGTTCCAATATACGATGCATCAGGCAAGGAAATTGGTTCAAAGCCGGCCGAAGGACCTTGTTTGAAAGAAGTAACTGTCACTCCAGGTGATACTATTTCGAATCAATTAAACAAACAACTTGGAATGGGGAACGAGAGGTTGGCGGTAGCAGATGAAATAAATGAGATAGTAAGTGCTCTTCTAAACAAACTGGCTTCAACCATCGTTGGTGGGATAGGTAAGGGCTTAAGGAGTTTAAGCAGTCCTGACCCTGTAAGCGGTAACGAAAAGTTTAACGAGCAACTATCAAGTCAAACAACAGTGGTTGATTATTTCTGTGTTACTGATGTTAATAACCCAAATTATAATCCAAACATTAAGTGTGGTACACCAGATACTTCAGTTTTGGACACACCCCCACCAGATTTGGATTACAATCTTGACTCCGGTAAACCAGTTTATGATCCCGGTTATCCCGGTCAGTCAACATCAAATCCTTAAAAGAGTTCCTGGTTGAAAAATAAAATGACTAAAAAATTTCTTACATTTGGAATATTGCTTATCGTCCTAACTGGAATTTTACTTCCAAATATTGCGTTTGGGGAAGAGGAACTAGATGAATTGGCGCAAATATTGTCTACCGTAAATCCTGTAGCGGCTGTAACCGCTAAAGCATCTGCTGACGGACTTTTTTCACCTGTAGAATATTTTTTTGATGGTTTTTTTAAGATTATAGGTCATTTTCTAATGACGATTTCCTCTTTTATATTAATAATATCTGGAAAAATATTTGATTCGGTTGTGGAATTTACCGTTATTGATATGGGTAAAAATATAGGTGATCCTAAGGGGGTGGGTGGGGGAATCACTGCGGCTTGGGCCACACTGCGAGATATTGCAAATATGTGTTTTATATTCGTCCTGCTTTTTGCCGCATTCAAAAACATGTTTCAGTATAATATCAACAATTTCGGCGCCACAATAAAAAATATAATTATTGTCGCTTTGCTTATAAACTTCAGTCTCTTCTTTTCAAAAGTAGTGATCGACGCCTCAAATATAGTCTCGGTGGGTTTTTATAAATCGATAGCAACTGCAAATACAAATACTTACGAACTATCGGGAACACTCACTGGAACGAAAGAAAATTTTGGTTTTACTGGAATTTCTGGTGGTTACCTGAGGATGCTAGGGCTTCAAACTTTTTTTGGTGCTGAAATTTTAGACAAAGTAAATGACCCGGTCAAAATACTGACGCTTGGAGTTGTCAGTTCAATCTTTATGCTTGTCACTGCAACCATACTTTTAATAGCTGGCATAATGTTTGCTGCTCGTTTTATTATTCTTATTTTCTTAATGATTCTCTCACCCCTTGCCCTAATAGCCTATATAATACCGGGGCAAGAAAAACAATTTAATAGCTGGAAAGATTCTTTAATCAGCCAGTCATTTTTTGCCCCATTATTTTTTGCTTTGACTTGGGTGGTATTTAAGGTTGGTAGTTCTTTGCTTACCGCTGTCGATAAAAATTCCACATGGACAGATTTAATCACTAAGGCTGATAGCGGTGCCATAAACTTATTACTCTTTTACATTCTGATAACCGGTTTCTCCATCGCCGCCCTTGTACTTTCCAAACAAATGGCAACAAGTGGCGCCACCGGCGGAGCTTTCAAAGCTATCAGTGGAGGCGTGGGCACTGCCGCAATTGGTGGCGCCGCTTTGGCAGGAAGAAATACGATTGGTAGAGCCTCTAGTTTAGTTTCGGAAAAATATAGGGACACATTGTCTAAGAATGCATTGGGTAGGAGCACACTGTGGTTAGCAAACAAGGGCAAACAGAGCAGTTTTGACGCAAGAGCCGTTGGCGATACCAAACTAATGAAATCTATCGGGGCTGACAAATACACTAACGATATGTTGGGTGCTGCCGGAAAAGCAGGTGGTAAGGGTGGATTTGCAAAAGTTATTGAAGAAAAAGCAAAGGCCAAAGCTGCATATGCTAAAGATGTTTATGGACAAACAGATTTTGAAAAAGATGAAGCTAAAAAACGCCAAACGGATTACGATATTGAAAAAGCCGGGGAAGAAAAGAAAATTAAACAGAGAAGATTAGATAAAGTCGCTGAAAAAATTGCTGACGCAAGAACTCCAGAAGAAACAGAGAAGGCGGAGGCCTATCGAGAATATGTTAATAAAATTAACAAGAAAAATATCTTTGATGATAAGGAATACTCTGATGAATTTAAAAATAAAGATATTGTTAAAGAATACGAAAAATATTCTAAAGCTGGAGAAAAAAGACAAGAAGAATTTGCCAAGAGGTTGGATAAGACAGCAAACATACTTACTACCGCAGGCGCAATTGTTGGCGGCGTAGTTGGTGGATTGGCTGGAGGATTGCCTGGTATAGCAATCGGGAGTGGTGTAGGAGCTGGTTTGGGAAGCACAAACAAAGCTGCATCAAAAAAAATAAGATTGGAATCGAAGGGGCCATCAAAGGAAAAGAAATTAGCTGACATTATTTCTAAGGAATTTACCGAAACTACAACCTCAGAAACACCAGCTACTCCACCACCTGCGCCAACTCCCCCAACAACTCCTAGCCCATAATTATGGATTACAAAGACACAATAAAAGAAAGATTGAATCTTTTATCTTCTGAATTGAAGAGTTTTGTGTTGAACGAAAATTGGAGAAAAGATGCAGAAAATACAGGCAAGAAATATAATTTAAATGAAGAAAAATACGCCTCATTAGAAAATGAAATATTTTTTGTTTTGCTATGTTTTGAACCAAAGAGTGATTTTGTTGAAAATATTAAAAGAGAATTAGAAATTGATTCAAATATGGCTGGATGGATTGCCGAAGATGTAAATAAAAATATTTTTAGTCAAGTAGAAAAAGAGATTGACCAAATGTGGGCAAGCGGAAGCACTGATGTGGAAAGGGAAACAGAGACAAGCGAAGAAAAAAACACCAACAACATTGGGCAATCGTTTGAGGAGATTATATTGAATCAAGCGAGGGCGATGCAACCCGCCCGCGAAGCCATTCCACCTGAGAATTTGCCTATAGAAAATAGTGAGCCTAGAGCCATTCATAATTATATAAAAAACAATGACCCCTACAGAGAGCCGGTGGAATGATGTATTAGGGGAAATGTATTATGTATTATGGAAGAAACAAAAAAGATAGAATCGTTTTATGATTTGAATGCGTGGAAGGAAAGCCATAAATTAGCAATTATGATATATAAAATTACCAAACAATTTCCAAGGGATGAAATTTTCGGATTAACTTCTCAGATAAGACGAGCCACAGTCTCTATATCATCAAATATCGCAGAGGGTTTTAGTAGAAACTCACACAAAGAAAAATTAAATTTCTACTCGATAGCACTTGGTTCTCTCACTGAAACACAGAATCAGCTTTTAATTTCGAGAGATGTTAGTTATATTGGTAGTAATATTTTCAAAAATATCTGGGATCAGACGATTATTGTAAGCAAACTCTGTAACGGATTGATCAAGAAAATGAGATCTTTTAACCATAATACATAATACTTACCCCATAATTCATTTTTTATGCGTTTTCAAATACCACAATTTATAGATGTCGAAGATAAAATATTTGGGCCGCTTACCCTCAAGCAGTTTATTTATGTTGCGGGAGGTATAAGTATTGCTGTAGTCGGAGTAGTATTCTTCGGCCTTTTCTTTGGACTCCTCCTCGCTTCACCTATTGTGATTTTAGCTTTTGCTTTAGCATTTTATAGAATAAACAACCGCCCTTTCGTTCACACTCTTGAATCCGCTTTCAAATACGCCACCAAAGATAAGCTTTATATTTGGCGAAAAGATGAGACTGAGAAGCCTGCAGAAGAATCTGCTGGAGGGAAGTATAGCTCGCTTGTAGTACCAAACTTGTCAGAAAGTAAGCTCAAAGATATGAACTGGGAGCTAGATGTGAAGAAAAAAGAAAATGAAATCTTAGAAAAAAGTAGCAAGTAGGAAGCATCTGGGTTAAAATGTATTTATGAAAAATGCGACGCAAGAATTTGTGCCAATAGATGATGTGCGAGATGGCATCGTTATATTAAAAGATGGGAGTATGCGAGGCATCCTCATGGCTTCTTCTATAAACTTTGCCTTAAAATCAGATGATGAGAGGCAGGCGATACTTTTACAGTTTCAAGATTTTTTAAATTCTTTAGATTTTTCTATTCAAATATTGGCTCAATCTAGACGACTCGATATCAGGCCTTATATTGCCTTGCTCGAAGGGCGATACAAAGAGCAAACAAACGACTTGATGAAAATCCAAATTGAACAATATATATCCTTTATTAAGGGTTTTACCGAATCTACCAATATTATGACCAAAAATTTCTTTGTCGTTATCCCTTATGATTCAGCTATCATATCATCCAAAAGCAGTTTGCCATTTGGTTTGGGCGGTAAAGAAAAAACAAAAGAATCAAAAGAGGAGGATTTTGAAGAAAAGAAAAACCAATTGGAACAAAGAATGGGGGTGGTAGAGCAGGGGCTCGTGCGGTGCGGCGTCCGAGTAGCAAAATTGGGGACTGACGAGGTGGTCGAGTTGTTTTATAAAATATTTAATCCAGGAGAATCGGAAAAACCCATTAAGATACAGTAGTTAGTAGTTAGCATTGAGTAGTTAGGAACAAAATGAAAATAAAAAAAATAAAAAACCTTACTACTTACTACTTATTCCTTACTACTATTTAAAATATGTTTGATTTTTTTACAAAAAAGAAAAAAGAGGAAGCATCAATTTCCATTTTACCAAAAGGACTTACCGAAAGTTCCGAATTAGAATTGCGTGATATTTTGGCGCCGAGCGCCCTCAAAGTAAATACCAAAGAGTTAAATTTGGGTGAAAAGGTGGTGCGAAGTTTTTTCGTCATTTCTTATCCAAGATTTTTAACTGAAGATTGGTTTTCGCCGATTATCAATATGGATAAAATGTTTGATGTTTCTATTTTTATCCACCCACTTGAAACCGCCAAAATACTTCGCAGTTTCCAAAAAAAAGTGGCCGAAGTCCAAAGCCAAATCAGAAGCAGGGAAGAGAAGGGTTTGGTGCGTGACCCAATGCTTGATACCGCTTATCAAGATTTGGAAAATTTGCGTGACCAACTCCAGCAAGCGCAAGAAAAAATGTTTGAAGTCGGGCTTTATATTTCGGTTTATGCCGACAACAGCGACGAACTAGACAAAGTGGAGTCTGAGATAAAATCAGTGATGGAATCCAAACTTGTTTATGTCAAACCCGCCCTCTTCCAACAAGAACAGGGCTTCCGCAGTATTTTACCCATCGCCAAAGACGAGCTCGCTGTTCATTCAAAAATAAATTCTTCACCACTTTCAAGCCTATTTCCATTTATTTCTTTTGATCTTACATCTGACAAAGGTATTTTGTACGGCATAAACCGCCACAACTCATCACTCGTTTTGTTTGACCGATTTTCGTTAGAAAACTATAACTCTGTAACCTTTGCCAAGGCCGGTGCCGGCAAATCTTACAATATCAAACTCGAAATCCTTAGGACTCTTATGTTTGATACTGAAGTCATCGTGATCGACCCAGAAAATGAATATGAATACATGGCCGAAGCGGTAGGTGGGCGATATTTTAATATTTCTCTAAATTCCGATCACCACATCAATCCTTTTGAACTGCCCGTCCCAGCTGAAGATGAATCAGCCGCGAGTGTCTTACGATCGCAAATAATTAATTTGGTTGGTTTATTTAGAATTATGATGGGTGGCCTATCGGCTGAAGAAGATGCGATTATTGACCGAGCCATCACCGAAACTTATGCGCTCAAAGACATCACCGTTGATTCAGATTTTAAAAATGTTGAGCCACCATTACTTTCAGATTTTGAATTGGTGCTATCAGGTATGGAGGGTGGGGAGTCCCTAGCCCAAAGATTGTCAAAATATACCAAAGGTACTTGGTCAAACTTTATAAACCGCCCTTCAAATATTGATATCAACAAAAAGTTTGTAGTTTTCTCTATCAGAGATATGGAGGACGAATTGAAGCCAGTGGCGATGTATATTGTCACCCATTATATTTGGAACGCTATCCGTCGGGAACTCAAGAAAAGGTTACTAGTAATTGACGAGGCCTGGTGGATGATGAAATCTGAAGACACCGCTTCGTTCCTCCTCTCTTTAGCAAAAAGAGGCAGGAAATACTATTTGGGAATGGCGACCATCACTCAAGATGTCGACGACTTTTTGAAGTCTCCTTATGGCACACCGATTATAAGCAACTCCTCTATTCAAATACTCCTCAAACAATCCCCGACTGTGGTTGATCGCTTGCAGGAGGTATTTAATCTAACAAATGAAGAAAAGTATTTACTTCTTGAATCAGGGGTGGGGGAGGGCATATTCTTCGCCGGACTAAAGCATGTGGCTATCAAAATAATTTCTTCTTACACCGAGGAGCAAATCATCACCACCGACCCTTCTCAGATTTTAGCGATGAAGAAGGCAAAAAAGGAAAATAACACCCCCTAACCCCCTCTTATATTAAGAGGGGGTGTTCGGATTTCCCCTTTAAGGTAAGGGGGATAAAGGGGGTTATGTAATAGAGATGTTATAATATAATTCATGGACGAAACCACTCCACAAAATCAAAATACTCGGGAGCCACTCCGAAGACCTGTGAGGCAGATTCCAGAACAACAGACAGAAAAAAGAGAGAGGATAAAAAAATGGATGGCGGTCTGCCTTATAACAGTTGCTGTATGTGTTGATTTGGCGCAGGCCCTACTGACTGCAGTAGCGATTGGTGCGGTCCTCGGCCCAGTCATATCAGCCGTGGCTTGGTTTGGATTTTGGGTTTGGTTTATGATTTTGGGCGTTTCTTTTGTTTCTAACCCCAAAAAACTATTGTCGATGGGTGGTGCTGGTATAATAGAGATAATTCCAGTCTTTGGCGCCTTGCCTGCCTTCACCGCTGGAGTTGCAGCCACAGTTTTTATAACAATGGCTGAAGATAAAGGTGGTATAATAAGTAAAGCGGCAGGAGCATTGCAAGGAAAAATATAAAAATGTTTAGTAAATATAAATTTTTTTTAATAATAGGTGCGATTTTAGTGGTTTTGCCTACAATTTCTTTTTTGCCTTGGCAGACAGGTGCCCAAACTATAAATATTCCTTTTGCCCTCTCAAATGAACTAAATGTGGCAATATCTCCGACCTATCCTAGCCCAAATGAAAATGTTTTTGTGACCTTAACCCTTTATACCGATGACTTGAACTCGGCCGATATCACTTGGTACCAAAATGGTAAAAATGTTTTGAGTGGTAAAGGGGAGACAAAATTTAATTTTAAGACGGGCAATATCGGAGAAGAAACAAAAATTGAAATCAAAATTACGCTCCTTAGTGGCGTCTCTTTTTCAAAGGATTTTACTTTGAATCCAGCCGGCGTAGATCTAGTTTGGGAAGCAAACTCGTATGTACCGCCATTTTATAAAGGTAAAGCCTTGCACTCGAGGCAAGGAGTCATCAAAATTGTCGCCACTCCGGATTTTGTTAAAAATGGCAAAAGAGTTTTGCCTCAAAATTTAGTATATGAGTGGTCAAATGATGTCGAAGTTTATCAAAGTCAAAGTGGCTATGGTAAAAATGTCATTGTTTTAAGCGGCTCAATACTTGGTAAAAATGAAAGTATAGAAGTTTTGGTGACTGACCCAGTAAATAATCTCGTCGCCCGGAAGTTTATTGATATCGTTCCTGTTAATCCGGAAATAGTATTTTATGAAAATAGTCCATATTATGGCCACATTTTTGATTCGGCGATTACCAACTCCTTCAATTTAAAAACTGGCGAGGTGCAAGTTTTGGCCGCACCTTTTTACTTTACTAAAAACGATAGTGGTTTGCTAAAATATGAATGGCAATTAAATGGCCAGTCGGTGCCAAACCTTTTTGGCTCTAGAACTGCGGTGTTCAAAAAACCTGAAGATAAAACTGGTAGGTCTACAATTTCTTTGCGAGTTGAAAATGCCAATAGGATTTTACAGCAAGCTGACGGCAAATTAACAATAAATTTTGAAGATTAATATGACAAAAAAAATAGGAATATTTATAATACTTGCAACACTTTTATTACCAACGATGGTTGTTTTGGCTCAAGAAACCGATCTTTCCTATACAGTTTTGGCGCCTTTGCCTGGAGTTGGGGACAGTGACGGCAAAACAACTTTAGAAACATACGTTCCAGCTATTTTTAAACTTGCTATAGGCCTATCAGCAGTCGCGGCGGTTTTGATGATTGTTTTAGGCGGTTTCCAATATATTTCATCTGACGCTCTTATGAAAAAGAATGAAGGGAGGGAGAGAATTAAAAATGCGGTGTTTGGTTTAGTTTTGGTTATCTCGGCTTGGCTCATCCTCAACACCATCAACCCAAACCTTTTAAATATAAATTTAAACATTGATTCAATTAGTACAACTGCTGTTGATGGGGGAAAATTATTAGCCGATGACGGTAGTGAGGTTTATCCTGGTAAATATTCAGTCAATGTAAATGGAACTCCTGTTTACTACAATGACTGCAATACTTGCACCTCATTAACATCTTTAGGAATAACAACAAAAAATGCGGGCTCTAATCCGCTGGTAGATGGCGGTTTAGCAGCTAAATTAGCTATTTTTGATGCGGAAATAAAATCCAGCGGAGTTTCTTGGATTGTAACTGAAGCATATCCACCAACCGTCAACCATAAAGCAGAATGTCACAGATTCGGTACTTGTATTGATGCTAGACCCACAAATCAAACAGCAGGAAACATAAATGGGTTTATGTCAGCAGCACAAAAAGCTGGATTAAGAGCAGTATATGAAGTTAAAACCCAAGCAGAAAAAGATACCTTAATTAAAAACGGGGTGACAGGTAATATAATTGTCGTATCATGGGTTACTGGCCCTCATTTCTCCGTTTACAAAAATTAAAAATGACAAAGAAAATATTATTAATAATAGGAATACTGATTGTTATCGGAATAGCGGTTTTTATGATTTTCTTTTCTGCACCCGCAACAGAAACAGGGGAGAGTAGAGTGGGATTTTCAATTAGGGATTATTTACCATTTGGTAACAGTGATAATACTTCAAATAATGCAAGCACTACTGATCAAAACAATAATGGGAATCAGGACGATAATATAGTAACTACTTTATCAAATCAGCCAATACAAGAGCTCAGGAAGATTTCAAACGAACCTGTAGCAGGTGCAATTGTATTTAATATCGGCACCACCAGCGTAGTGAGGTTTGTAGAGAAGGGCACTGGTAATGTTTATGAAGCGCGCTCTGATTCAAATCAAATTCTGAGACTCACCAACACCACTATTCCTAAAATTGTCCGAGCTTTTTGGTTGCCAAGCGGTTCCGGATTTTTGGCCCAAACTTTGATGGCAGAAAATGAAATTATCGAAACCAATTTTGTAAAATTAAACAAAAACCAAGCCAGCTCCACTGTAGAAAGCCTCACTCCATACAGCACCACTATTGGTAAATTACCAACTGATATAAAAGAAATAACAATCAAGCCAGACGGTTCCAAAATTTTTTACTACACTGTGAGTAATTCCGTTTCTAATTGGTATGTCTCTAACCCTGATGGTACGAATAGTAGCTTGGTCGCCTCTAACCCATTAACTGAGTGGTTACCAAAATGGATTGCAGGAAATGTAGTGATGATGCAAAACAAAGGCAGTTCCAAAAGTCTCGGCTACACCTATTCATTTGATGTCTCTACCAAAAATTTTAAAAAAGTTGGTACAGGAGCGGCTGGCATTTCTTCCAATCCCAACTCCGACGGCTCTTTGAGTCTTATATCAAATGGCGGTTCTTTGCCTAAATTATTTTTAGTTGATAATAAAGAAACCACCATAACAGCAGTGAGCGAATACACTTTGGCAGAAAAGTGTGTGTGGTTTAAAGAAAAGAGTCCTAGCGTCCTCTGTGCCGTGCCATATGACGTACCAAGAGGTGATTACCCTGATGTATGGTACAAAGGGCTCGTTTCAACTTATGACGACATTAAAAGGATTGATTTGACCCTTAACACTTCCTCAGATGTCGCTAATCTTTATGGTTTATCTGACGAACAAATTGATGTAGTTGATATAAGCCTCTCTCCAGACGAAACTCACCTCATCTTCCGCAACAAAATTGATGGGTATTTGTGGCTTTTGAGGATAGAGGAATAACCTCATCCCGACTGGATAAATCCAGTCTGCCCTCCCCCTAGAAGCAGGGGAAGGGCTGCATTTCTCCCCTCTCCTGCATCTAGGAGAGGGTCGTTCGCCGTAAGGCGAACGGGGTGAGGTTTTGAAGGAGCGAAGTATTTAGTGAGGTTAAGAAACTTTTGCCATCTGTCTCCTTACATAAACATCTTGAGCAATGCCGGCTAGGTTGCTAACCAACCAATAGAGCGCCACAATGGAAGCAATCTTCCAAGATATAAAAAATACAACTAATGGCATCGTATACTTCATCTGTTTGGTCATCATTTTAGCAAAATCTTCCTTGCCCACTGGGGTTACAGCAGTGGCGGGCTTGTTTTTATTATCTATATCTTTAGACGCCAAATGCATCTGCCAGAAGCTTGTGGCTGCGGCCAATAATGCCAAAACAACACTTTTTTGAGATACATCAAACATCCCCAAGAAAATCATTGATACAGATTCAGGCACTTTTACAAATGAATAGAGTAAATCAGTGTGTATACTTGGCAAACCTGATTGAAAAAATATGTAATAAAGAGAAAAAATGATTGGAATCTGAATAAGAACAGTCAAAATGCTTGAAAATGGGTTGATTTTGTTAACTCTATAAAACTCCATGGTTTTAACTGCTTGTTCTTGTTTGTCTTTATATTTATCCTTGATCGCATTCAGTTCTCCTTCTTTCTCTTTCATCCTTGCTTGTGTGACCGTCGCCTTTTTTGAAAGGGGATAGAGGACTAACTTTACCAAAAGAGTCAAAATAACTGTTGCAATGCCGGCATCTACCCAACTAATATTCAAAAGAAGGATTAAAATATTATAAAGTGGTGTATATATGATCGTTTTGAAAAAAGCTATCATTATTATTTGTTATTATTTTATTAATCCCGCCTCTTTTAACACTTGTTCAAGATTTTTACTTGTTTCCTCGCTATCTTTTGGTACTTCTCTGAACGAAAAGACTGCTAATATCTCTGGTTTAATTTCAGAAAGATAGTTTTGGAGTAATCTGTAACCTGTTCGTCTGAGCTTATTTCTCATTACTGCCTTTTTTGCCACCTTTTTTGATATTGAGAAGCAAAAACGGCTGTTTCTGTTCGTCGGCTCTGTTTTGGACACAAATCTTAACAAAAAAAGCTTATTTCTAAAGACTTTAGCCTTGTTTTGCAACAAAGAAAACATTTTTCTAGGAATCCTTCTGTTTTGAGGAAGCATGGGTAATTTATACCGCTATTTTTTGGCGACCCTTTCTTCGGCGACTTTTAAGCACTTTTAGCCCGCCCACACTCTTGCTGCGTTTTAAAAAACCGTGAGCCTTTGCTCTTTTTCTTTTTTTGGGTTGGTATGTGATTGACATTTTATTAAATTCTGTGGACCTTATAAATCCTGCCTTGCCAGTAGGTGGATTCTGTTCTATTAATTCTTATTCACAGATTATAAACATATTTGATGATAATTACAAGTTCCATTAAAAAAATTTGAATATATAATGGGACGCATGGACACCAAAGAACTCTGGAACAACATTCTACCAGAAATAGAATCGTCAGTTTCAAAAGCAAACTTTGCCACTTGGTTTAAAGATACCAAGATCTCCGGTTTTGAAGATGGGGTGGTTTACCTTAGTGTCCCAAACACTTTTGTACAAGAGTGGCTTCTAAAAAAATTTCATCAACTTATCCTGAAACTGCTCAGACAATCTTCGGAATCAATCCATCGACTAGAATATGTAATTAAAGAAGAGAGTAAACAAAAAAACCAATACATTCCCACCAAAACCTGTTCTCCCACTAGGGAATTGCCTCTTTCTGAACACTATATAAACAAAGACGATAATTTAAATCCTCGCTACACATTTGAATCGTTTGTGGTGGGCCCTTTCAACGAGCTTGCCCATGCGGCAGCCCAAGCAGTAATCAAAAACTTAGGCGTCGCCTATAATCCATTTTTCATATATGGCAACACAGGGCATGGCAAAACTCATTTGATTCAAGCCATCGGTAACGCTGTCAAAGCGGTTGATCCATCAAAGAAAATTTTTTACCTTACTTCCGAAAAATTTCAGAATGATTTTGTCTCTTCGATGCTTGCCAACAACATCAATCAGTTTAAAGACAAGTATAGAAAATACGACATGCTTATAATGGATGATATCCAGTTTCTCTCCGGTAAAGAAAAAACTCAAGAAGAACTCTTCCATTTGTTTAATACAATGAAAGACAGTAATAAACACATAGTTTTCTCTAGCGATAAACACCCAAATTTCATTACCGGTTTGGAAGATAGGTTAAAATCAAGATTTGCTGCTGGTATGGTGATTGATATCCCTGCTCCAGACCACGAATCAAGAGTGGCTATTATAAAATCAAAATGCTCAAGTATAAATTTGTTTTTAGATGATGAAATCATTGATTATTTGGCTGATTCAATAAAAGGGAATATTAGAGATTTGGAGGGAGTTATAAACCTAATTGTCTGCCAAACTGAAACCAAAAATAAAACTTTGATTTTAAACGAAGTTAAGGATTTGGTAAAAAACAGTATAAAACAAAAGAAATTACTTTCTTACAAAGAAGTAGTTAAAATAATCTCTGATTTTTATAAAATTAGTGAAGAAATTATTTATGAAAAAACCCGAAAGAAAGAAGTTATCAAACCAAGGCAAGTAATAATGTATATTTTGAGAGAAGATTTTTGTATTTCTTACCCATCAATAGGGGAGAAGTTGGGTGGTAGAGATCATACTACCGTTATCCACTCTTGTGAAAAAATTAAAAAAGATATTCAGGTTGATGAGCTTCTTTCAAAAGAAATACGAGAAATCAGGTCGATGATTGGTTAATTAGTTGTTGATAAGATGTTAGTTAGTTGTGATAAAAATGTTTTTAAAAAGTTTATAAGTGTTTAAGATTCAAATTATCATTTTAATATCCACATATAATAAATTATTTAATTAAATTAATATGTTTAAAACAAAGGTTAAAAAAAGTAATCCCCAAATTCACCTCTATATATTCTAGGTCCTATTAATTTAAATAAAACTAAAATGAAATTAGAATGTAACAAAAACAAAATAGAGTCCGCTATCCAAAAAACAGCTAGATTAGCTAATAAACACCTTACACTCCCAGTTTTGGCTTGTGTATATTTAGATGCCACAACATCAAACAAACTTATTATAAAAGCTACTAACTTAGATATTGGCCTAGAAGTTGAAGTAAAAATTAAGACTATAGAAAGTGGAGTAGTAGCAGTCCCAGCAAATGTATTATTGGGAGTATTATCATCAATTAAAGACGATAATCTGGTTATAGAAACAAAAGATAATAATTTAAAAATAACCGCAAACAAAAATTCAGTTGTTATTAAATGCTTGCCACACGAGGACTTCCCAACTATTCCAAGATTAGAAAATTTAAAATCAATAAAAATTAAATCAAATGATTTAATTTTGGGATTTAAATCAGTGTGGTATAGCGCCTCAAACTCAAATATCAAACCCGAACTATCAAGCGTGTATATTTATAAAAATGATAGTTCATTAGTTTTTGTTTCTACTGATTCATTCCGTTTGGCTGAGAAGAAAATAAACACTAAAGTGCCTGATGATTTTCCTCAAACTCTTATTCCTTATAAAAATGTCATAGAAATAATTAAGTTGTTTGAAGATTATAAAGATGAGATTGAAGTGATTTTTGATAAAAACCAGATGGCGTTTAAGGTAGACGATATGTATTTAGTATCGCGGCTTATTGATGGTTCATTCCCAGATTATAAGCAAATTATTCCCAAGACATACAATACTGCCGCTACTGTCTTAAAAAATGATTTAATAAATTCAATCAAAACCTCAAATATTTTTTCAGATGCTCTTAATAAAATAAAATTAAAAGTTGATGTTAAAAATAAGACATTAAACATAGAGTCAAAAAATAACGATGTTGGAGAATCCCAGGAATATATAAGCGCCAACACATCAGGTGAAAATGTTGAACTAAACTTCAATAGTAAGTATATAAATGATTGTATGCAATCTATTTCATCCGATTCATTAGTTTTGGACTTTGGTGGCGTCGGTAAACCACTTGCTATCAGTGGGGCAACTGATAAAAGTTTTCTTTATATTGTGATGCCTATGAATAGGTAATAAAAATGAACAGTATCGCAGGGTTTTTACAGAAATTTTTAAATCTTGAAAAAGATAATAACACCAAATTACTATTAATTTTGGATGCTATAAAACAAAAAACTGGTTTAGAATTAACGAAAGAGATTTTAGAAATAAAAGGCGAAACTCTAAAAGTAAATTGTAATCCAGTTTTTAGAAACGAAATTTTTATGCACAAGTCTGAAATAGAAGACTTGTTAAAAAACTCAAAAATATATTTAAAAATTATATAACTCACCCCCAACCCCTCTCTTACAACAAGAGAGGGGATTCGAAAACCTCCTCTTAACTATAAGAGGAGGTAGGAGGAGTTATGGATTGAAAGGCAGATCTTGCCACAAGTTGTGGTCTTGGGCCCAAATGCGTACGCCATACTCCCAGCGCTCAAATTGAGCGTCTCCTGCGGGATTAGAGGGGTACTCTCCTCGCGGATCGTCTTTATTCACCCAGTTTAATATTGAATGAACACCACCAATCACTGTTGTGTTGTTATTTTCAAAACTCCCTCCTTGCCAGATACCTTGTAAAACTGGTTTTATTTGAGTTTTGTCTTCAATTAAAGGTTCCTCAAATTGTTCATCAGGTAATTTAGCCAAAGCCTGATCCATAAAAGCTCGCCACAGTGGTGCCACGATAAAACCCGCAACCTTCTTTTCCATCGGAGTGTTATCGTTGTTGCCCGCCCAAGCACCTACAGCAATACTTGGGGTATACCCAACTATCCAAGCATCTTTATAATTGTTGGTCGTACCGGTTTTGACCGCCACATCTCTACTTGGAAAATGAAGAGCAGATGTTTGTCCATATGATGGAGCTCTTGCATCGTTATCAGAAAGAATGCTTGTAATTTTTAAAGCAATTTCTTTGTCCAGCACTTGAGTATTTTTAACCTCTTTTTTTTCTAAGACATCACCATTTTTATTTTTTATTTCTATAACCGAACCAATATTGGTTTTGACTCCATTGTTGGCAAAAACTCCATAAGCCCCAGTTATTTCGAGGGGAGTGACCTCGCCACCTCCCAAAACAAGAGTTAACCCATAATCACCTTTATTGCTTAATGATTCAAGACCCATATCTCTTGCTAATCTTATAGATTCACTAAGACCTGCCAAATACAAAACTTTGACCGACGGCACGTTTATAGATTGAGCCAATGCGCTTCGCAAAGTGATTGGTCCTCTAAAAATACCGTCGTAATTTTCGGGTGAGTAACAACCATTTTCCATTGTTAAATTGTTTGGCGCACAATTGGTAGAAAATTGAGTTTTTAAATCAAAAAGCACTGTTTCTGGAGTGTAGCCCTTGGTAAATGCTTTTGCATAAACAAATGGTTTGATGGTGGAACCCGGCTGTCTTTTGGCCAAAGTTACATTAAAAGCACCATCAATCTCTTCATCAAAATAGTCTCTTGAGCCAACCATAGTGAGTATCTCCCCATTTCTTGGATCTATTGCCACCAATGCAGTATTTTCGGCATTGAAGTTTTTCTTATTTGTTAGAGCGTAATCAAGAGCGATTTTTTCACCAATTGATTGCAAATCATAGTCTAGTGTAGTCGTCACTCGTAAGCCCCCACTATTGATAGCTTCTTCTCCATATTTATTTTTAATATAATCGATTACATAGAAAACAAAATGAGGGGCTTTGATACTAGAGTCGCCCTTTGCGACAAAATTAACTTTCTCTAAAATAGCCGAATCGTATTCTTCTTGAGTTATAAATTCACTTCTAAGCATTTCTCTAAGAACAAGATTTTTTCTTTCTTCCAATCGTTCTTTATTCTTACCATACGGAGAATAGAAAGTGGGTGCTTTAGGCAAAGCGGCCAAATAAGCCGCCTCACTGAGTGATACTTCAGAAGAGGACTTACCAAAAAATGCCTGACTTGCTTCCTCAACCCCATAAATTACTCCTCCGTAGGGTATCTCATTTAGATACATTGAAAGTATTTCATCCTTGGGCATCACCTGTTCTAATTTGACCGCTATGACCCACTCCTTAAGCTTCCTGGAAATAAGTTTCTCTGAAGTTAGTAATGAATTTTTTACAACTTGTTGGGTAATGGTTGAGCCCCCCTGAGAAAAGTCTAATGATAAAATATTTACCAAAGTTGCTCTGATAAAAGCTGTTGGTTTGACCCCTATGTGACTATAAAATTCCTTATCTTCAATGGCGATAGTAGCATTTTTTATATGCCTAGATATTTGTTCAATAGGCACAATGCTCCTCCTTACATCGCCTCCTGTGTCATAGAGCAAAATTTCCCCAGTTCGGTCGTAGATTTTGGTTGATTCGCTTACCCGTCTTTCCCTAATTGATTCTGAAGTAGGTACTTTAAAAGAACTAACCCAAAAGAGCATTATGGCGCCTATAACCAAAAAGACTGATATAAAAAGCATTAATAAGTTCTTTTTTAACATATATATATATTATGCCAAAATTCGAAATTATGGTAGCATTTTTATATGTTTGGCACTAATAAACCAAAAATAATAACTGATGAGGATATAATAGAGGAAATTTTGACACGGGGGGTAGAAAAGGTATACCCCAATAAGGCTGCATTTAAGGAAGTTTTGATGTCGGGCAAAGAGATTAGGCTTTATTATGGAATTGACCCAACGGGCAGTACTTTACATCTTGGTCATCTGGTCCAACTTCTTAAATTAAGAAAGTTTCAAGATCTTGGTCATGAAGTCATTATTTTGATTGGTGATTTTACGGCGCAAATTGGAGATCCCACAGATAAACAAGCAACCAGAAAACCTCTTACTCATCAACAAGTTTTGGAGAATGCAAAAGGATATAAAAAACAGATTAGTAAGATTTTGGATTTAGGAAAATCAAATATTCGTTTTGTCCACAACGAAAAATGGACAAATAAACTCACACCAGAAGATCTTCTAGAACTAGCTTCTCATTTTACGGTTTCAAACCTGCTTACTAGGGATATGTTTCAGGAAAGAATTAAAGCGGGTCGAGAAGTTTATGTTCATGAATTTCTTTACCCCATTTTTCAGGCATATGATGCTGTGACAATGGAGGTTGATTTGCAGATTGGGGGTAACGATCAAATGTTTAATATGCTCGCTGGTCGTGATTTGATGAAAAGAAAAAAGAACAAAGAAATGTTTGTTTTAACTACAAAATTATTAATAGACCCAACTGGTAAAAAAATGGGGAAAACCGAAGATAATATGATAACCCTAAATGACTCAGCCAATGACATGTTTGGTAAAGTAATGAGCTGGCCTGACAGCATGATTTCTTTGGGTTTTGAAATGGTCACCAATATTTCTGATGAAGAAATTAAATCAATACAATCAGAATTTGAAACCGGAAAATCAAATCCAAAAGAATACAAAATAACCTTAGCAAAAGAGATTGTTAAAATATGTCATGGGAAAGAAGCAGCTCAAAAAGCCGCGGAGACGTTTATAAACACTTTTAGTAAAGGGGAGTTTCCAGAGGATGCACAAATTATAAATGTTTCAAAAGAAGAAAAAATAATGGATATTTTGGTAGAAAAAAAAGTTGTTGAATCGAAATCTGAATTTAGGCGCTTGGTTGAAGCGGGAGCCGTCTCAGATTACCCAGACAAAAAAATAAATGACCCAAACGAGACAGTAGGGGAAGGAGAGAGAAAAATCAAAATAGGCAAAAAAACTTTTGTTGTTTTAAAATCAAGTTAAACAAAAAACTCCCCAAGGAGTTTTTTGTTTAGTTACATTACTTCCTCATCATCTTCGTCATCATCAGTCTCGGGAACTTTCTCAATCGGTAACCCATTTTCATCCAATTCCTCTTCTACTTCTTCTACTTCTTCATCACCTAACAAATCTTTATCTTCATCACCCATGTTATAAAAATTATTTTTAATTTCTGATTAATTAATCAGATGAGTAATTTTTATCATACCTAAAATTTTTTGCAACAGCTTTAGACAAGCTTTTCTGTGGATAGTGAAATTGCAGAACAAGTGAGGGCAATGGCGATAGCGTCATATTCATCATCGTGTCGTTTACCAGGTTCCAGTTTTATTAATTTTTCTACCATATTAATAACTTGTTTTTTATCACTTTTACCATAACCCGTGACGGCCAATTTAATCTGGTTTGGGTTGTATTCTTTTATTAAAACTCCACTTCTTTCAGCTTCAAGTAATATTACTCCCCGCGCCTCTGCTACTTGTAGAGCAGTTTTTTTGTTTTTGCTCCAAAGTAGTGTTTCAATAGCGATTTTGTTTGGCTCGTATTTATTGATTGTTGCTTTTATTTTTTCTCCCAAAGCCAAAAGCCTTTTTGAATGTTCAAGTTTGGCATCAGTTTCAAAACATTCTGAATGAATCAAATTTTCTCCTCTATTTGTTTTTTCAACAACAGCAATACCAATTCTCCCGTACCCAGGATCAATGCCTAAAATTCTAGACACTAGATGCTGACTACTGGCTACTTTTTTATTCTGCATTGGTGAAAACTTCTTGGACTTCATCATTTTCTTCAAGTTCTTCTATTAATGCGTCCAGTTTTTGCCCATCTTCATCTGAGATTTGGGCAGCGTTTTTGGGGTTCCAACCCCCACCATTCTGAGGGGGATTTTTTTCAAAAGCCCAAGCCGCCGATCCAGGAACTGCAAGCTCAAAACCGTTTTTTGAAAGAATGTGTTTTACTTCAGCGGCCGCTTTGTTTCGGTTCTCTGTCAAAGCTTCAATCATCAAAGCGCAACCACCCGGCCCGTAAGCTTCATAGGTTATTTGTTCCATTTCACCAGCTTCTCCACCAATTCCTTTTTTGATTGCTCTATCAATATTGTCGCTCGGCACATTGGCTTCTTTGGCTTTTTCGATTGCCGCTCTGAGGCCGGGAGAGTTCACATCCCCTTTAGCTTTTTTAGATTCCACGGCAATAAAACGCACCAACTTACCAAATATTTTACTTTTTTGGCCATCAGTGACCGCCTTTTTATTTTTTATTTTTGACCATTTATTATGTCCGGACATGGCAGTAATATAAC
>MHWW01000011.1:34766-67476 GCA_001824275.1 Candidatus Zambryskibacteria bacterium RIFOXYC1_FULL_39_10
CTAACCTCCTCCCTACCTCCCCCTTACCTTAAGGGGGAGGTGACTACTATCTATTATTCCTTCTATACTCTAGAACTGGTTGGGTGGCTCCCTCCTTAATGTAAGGAGGGTTGGGGAGGTTAGAATGATAGGGATATGGTGGGGTTTATAATAATTTCTCCTGTTTGTTTTTTGGTATATCTAAACCTAAATGTTCATAAGCAAGTTTGGTTAACACTCTACCACGCGGAGTGCGTTCGATGAAACCCATCTGCAAAAGATAGGGTTCATTAAATTCTTCAATGGTAGCTTCTTCTTCCGAAAGGGAAGCGGCTAAAGTATTGAGGCCAACCGGCCCACCACCAAACTTCTTAGCTATTGTTTCAAGCAGGGTCTTGTCAGAAGCGTTTAGGCCGACATTATCAATACCCAAAAGTTTAAACGACTCATTTACTACATCTTGATCGATATCTTTTTTATTTATCTGAGCGTAGTCCCTTGCTCTTTTCAATAAGTAATTGGCGGTACGCGGAGTAAACCGACTTCTCTCAGCTATAGTTTGAGCGGCGCTTTTTTCAAGGGAGATGCCTAGGATATCGGCCGAGCGCTTGATGATACTCATTATTTCGTTTGTATTATAAAATTCAAGCTTAAATACTCCACCAGAAAAACGGCTTCTAAGAGGAGAAGAAATCATAGCCACTCTAGTAGTTGCGCCGATTAAAGTGAAAGGGGGGAGATCAAGTTGAATAGTCCTTGCGCTTGGTCCTTTACCAATAATAATATCTAAAGAGCGTGACTCCATCGCGGGGTAAAGGACTTCTTCAATGGTTTTATTGAGGCGATGTATTTCATCAATAAAAAGAATATCGCCCGGCGAAAGGTTGGTCAAAATCGAAGCCAGGTCACCCACTTTTTCAATTGCTGGACCTGAGGTCGAACGCATTTGACTGCTAGTTTCTTTTGCTATAAGATGGGCCAGTGTGGTTTTACCAAGCCCTGGAGGGCCGTAAAATAGTAAGTGTTCTGGTGGATGCTCGCGTTCTTTAGCGGCATTTAAGAGAATATGGAGGTTTTTCTTTATATTCTCTTGGCCAATATACTCATCCCACTTTGAGGGCCTCAAGGTTTGATCTAAAAATTCAAGATCTCTGCTCTCTTCTGGTTTTTTGTTGTTCCTTGACATATTTTATCCAATATGATATACTCTAGTTGAGTTTGAAATATCATCAATTGGGGAGATAAATCTCTAAGCGACGTCTTGCTTTGCGGGGTTAGACATTAAATCAAGGAAGTGCCGGTACCATCTTTCGGGAGGGACCACTAGCTCTTTCCTCAGAATAATGTTTTGCTTTCGATTTAAATATTGAAAGTGTCGCTTAGAGATTTATATTCCCAATATCTTTTCCTTCTAGTTCTCATTATTCACAAAACTTGGTTCCATTCAATTTTTTTTGTGTATAACTTTTATTCTTCCAAATCAATAACTCTTGATAGTTCGTCAAAAGAGGTGAGGCCTTGTAAAATTTTAATTATACCGTCTTGCTTCATATTCAATATGTTTTGGTTTTCTGAAGCTTTGTTTATTTCTCTTTCACTCGGATTTTTAATGACCACGTTTTCTATAGACTCGTCTGTAAGGATTGCTTCATAAATACCAGTGCGTCCCTTGAAGCCTGTGAAATTGCATTCGGCACAACCAACAGCCTCATATATATGGTCCATATCCAAACCCTTTAAATACTCTTTGTTTTTGATACTTTCGGTGTTGATTTTTATCAATCGGTTTTCTTTATCTCCCAACACAGCCTTTTTTCTACAAGCTGGACAAAGTTTCCTTATAAGTCTTTGGGCCATAGCGATATTGATGGCTGAAGTAATAACTTTCGGATTTACTCCGAGCTCAATAAGTCTGGGGAAGGTGCCGGCAGCGTTGTTGGTGTGTAAGGTGGAAAAAACCAAGTGTCCGGTCAGTGCAGAGTTGACCGCAATCTCAGCAGTTTCTTCATCTCTAATTTCACCCACCATTATCACATCTGGATCTTGTCGCAATGCGCTTCGCAAACCTTCTAAAAATGTATAACCCTTTTCTTCCTCAACTTGAGTTTGAACGATACCTTTAAGGTGATACTCAATAGGGTTTTCAATAGTAATTATTTTAATTTCCGGATTGTGAATTTTTTTGAGGAAAGCATAGAGAGTGGTGGTTTTGCCCGAACCGGTAGGACCTGTGTTTAGTATCATACCATTTGGTTTTTTGAGCTCTCGCATAATAATTCCAAGCAAATGATTGTTGATACCGAGATCTTCAAGGGGCACAGAAATAGCATTGGGGTTTAAAACTCTCATCACTACCGACTCGCCATATCCACCAGGCAATAGCGAAGTTCTGATTTCTATCTCTACATCGCCGAGCTTTATACTAAATCGGCCGTCTTGCGCTTTTTCTTTGGTATTAAGTTTCAGATTTGAAATGAGTTTAATACGAGAGACCAGTAAATTAAAAACTGATGTTTCAATCGTCAAAATATCATTTAACACACCGTCTAGACGGTACCTTAGTCTCACCGATTTTTCTTCAGGCTCAAGATGGATGTCAGAAGCATTTATAGAAATTGCACCAGCTAAAATAATTTCAAGTATTCGTGAAATACGATAGTTTTTTTTCTGAGCGATTATTGATTCAATTGATTTTTTTATATCTTCTGCATTCTTAACTGATTTGGCTAAATCCTGAATTTCATCACTTGCGATGTCTAATGCACCACCTTTAGTTTCCATAGAATATGAAAGGTCTTTGTATCGACTCCAAACTTTTTCTAAACTCTGATGGGACACCATAAAAAGAGAGGGGAGATACCCTCGATCCTTCAAGTTTTCAACCAAAGCGACAGTTTTGGAATTATTGGGAGAAATTATAGCTAAAGAAACTTTTTTGTTTGTGATATTGAAAGGCGCCACTTCTGCTTCTCTGGCCTCTGACTCCTTAATTACTCTAAGGGCATCAATATTTACCGGACTTACACCTAAATCAATATAAGGAAGTTGGTATTTTTGGGACATAGCCTGTGCCAAACTTTCCTCTTCTTGCTCCCTGAGCTCGCCAAGCTTTTGGCGCTGTTTATCTTCGTTAAATTTAATGGACATGGGTTTATTATACCTCACCCCCTGCCTCCTTAACAGGAGCTGTCCACTCTTTGGATATTTTAATTTCATAAAAATAATCTCAAAGAGTCTTGCAGATGTTCCAAGTATTCACATCCTCACTCTCCTATATTAGGAGAGGGGAAAAAAGAACTAAATTCGTGCTTGACAAGAGCATTGTAATTTGCTATAATAAAGGCTGGAGGCAGGTACCATGAAAATCAACGCGTTTTCGTCCATTTTTGCGCTTTTGGTGGGGCTTCTTAGCCTCGCCTTACCCGCATCATGTCAAAGTCAGGCAGGTTCAGTCGCCATCGCGGCGGCAATCCGGCCAGCGCAGAGCCCTGTTTACACTGAGCTCGAAGGAGAGCAGTCCGGTTCGGTCATCATATCGGCCAACACCGAACTAGATGAGTACGCTCAGTGTGTTGCCAACATGAAGGCTTCGGGTGCATCCTACAAAGAGGGTGCAAAAGACTGCAAGGACTACCGAAAGGTTCTTGCGAAGGAGTCTACCCGCATCGCCAACGAGGCCGCCGACGCAACCAAAGCGTCTCGGCCGATGATTATCAGCGGTTATGGGAGGGGTTATAGCAGTAGTTATGGCTATAGTTATCCCCGCGAAAGGGTCGTCTATCAGGCATCATCGCCACAGCCAGTGGCTCAAGCACGACCTGCAGCGGTGGCGCGACCGGCAGCACAGCCTCGGCCAGCGGCAAAACCCAGACCTGCGGCATCACCGCGACCGATTCGAAATCGATAGGAGGTACACACCTCCACAAAACAAATGCTCGGCGACTTACGAGTCGTCGGGCATTTTCTTTTATTTCAAAATACGAGGCAAGAGTGATAGAATCAGTCCATGGAATTTATATCTAAAAGCCTTGGAGAAACAGCCGAAATAGCTTCTAATTTCGCTTCTACATTAGAATCAAAAGAAAACGGGGCGACCACCGTTGGTTTATATGGAGATTTGGGAAGCGGCAAGACCACTTTTATGAAATATTTAGCTCTTAGCCTCGGCATCACCGAAACTATCCAAAGCCCCACCTTTGTAATAATGAAATCTTTCAATCTTCAATCTTCAATCTTCAATAAATTAATCCATATAGATGCATACAGAATAGAAAGTGAAACAGAAATGCTAAACCTCGATTGGCAAGAAATAATTTCTGATCCAAAAAATCTTATTTGCATAGAATGGCCAGAAAAAATAGCTGGTATTATGCCACCTCATATTGTGATAAAATTCGAACATGTCTCAGAAGCTGAAAGAAAAATTAGTATTGCTTGATGCTCACGCTATTATCCATAGGGCTTATCATGCCTTGCCCGACTTTGCGACGAGCAAGGGAGAGCCGACGGGTGCACTTTACGGTCTGGTTCTCATGATTTTGAAAATCGCGACCGATCTTAGGCCGGACTACATTGTGGCTTGTTATGATTTACCCAAACCAACTTATAGACACGAAGTTTATGAAGGCTACAAAGCGGGTAGGGCCAAAACCGATGATAATTTGGCCTTGCAACTTGAGAAATCAAAAGAGGTTTGTGATGCGCTGAGCATCCCCATTTATTCCAAAGAAGGTTTTGAGGCAGATGACATGCTTGGCACTATCGTTGAGAAAACTAAAAATGACAAAAATTTAGAAATAATTATAGCCTCAGGTGATATGGACACGATGCAGCTTATAGACAAAAGGGTTAAGGTCTATACTCTCAAGAAAGGCATCAAAGACACTATTTTATATGATGAAAAAGCGGTTATAGAGAGATTCGGGTTTCAACCCAAACTCCTCGTTGATTTTAAAGGATTAAGAGGTGACCCATCCGACAACATAATCGGTATCGCTGGGATAGGAGAAAAGAGTGCAACTGATTTAATTAAAAATTTTGGAACTATTGAAGAAATTTATAAAGTTCTCAAAAAAAATCCTGAAAAATTAGAAGCTGTTGGTATCAGAAAAGGGATAATAGAACTTTTGAAGGAGGGGGGGGAAGAAGCGAAATTTAGTAAAATGCTTGCGACCATCAGGAGAGATGCGCCAATTGATTTCAAATTACCAAATCAAAAATGGAAGGAGGGAGTTGATATAAAAGCTGCCGAGAATTTGTTTGGAGTATTGGAGTTTAGGACGATGGGAGCGAGATTGCGTACAACTCTGGGTGCAACAACCTCACCTAAAGATAATTCTAGTGTTCCTCTCCCTTCCCCTGCATCTTGGGGAAGGGCTGGGGATGAGGTTAAAGATATAGAAGAAACAAAAGTCGCTCTGTGGGTGGCTGATTCAAATATCTCTAACCCTGACTTAGAAGATGTCTTAAATTTTGCGGGCACTGATTCTCCGGAAAAAGCTAAGGAAATTATTTTTGAAGAATTGAAAAAGAGAGAAGGCGAATTTATTTTTGAAGAAATAGAAAAACCACTTTTGCCAATTATTGAAAAAATGGAAAAGAGAGGAGTACTTATTGATTCAAAATTTCTAAATGATTTAAATAAAAATTATTCAAAACAACTAAAAGAAATAGAAAAGAAAGTGTGGCAAGAAGCTGGCACTGAATTTAATGTTTCTTCTCCAAAACAGTTGGGTGAAATCCTTTTTGATAAACTCGGATTAACTGTCAAATATCAAAAGAAGACCAGTACAGGCGCCAAATCAACCAAAGAGTCTGAATTACAAAAAATGAAAGATTTGCATCCGATTATCCCCTTAATTTTGGAATACCGAGAACTTTCGAAATTGGTCTCAACTTATATAGAGCCCATTCCTAAAATGGTTGATGAAAGTGGCCGGCTACATGCCAAATTTATACAATCAGGCACTACGACAGGGCGTATGGCTTCGAGCAATCCCAACTTACAAAATATCCCTATTGGTTCTGAAAATGGCAAAGTGATTAGGAACGCATTCTTAGCCACTAAAGGATTTGATTTGGTGGCATTTGATTATTCCCAAATTGAATTACGCATCGCCGCATTTCTTTCACAGGATTCAAAACTTATTGAAATATTTAAAAGTGGCAAAGATATTCATAGTGCCGTTGCCTCGGAAGTATTTGGGGTTAGAGAGAGTGAAGTGACCAAAGATATGAGAAGACAAGCTAAAGTTATAAATTTTGGAATTTTATATGGAATGGGTGTAAACGCCTTAACACAAAATTTGGGCTCAGACAGGAAGACGGCTCAAGAATTTTATAATACTTATTTTGAAAAATTTAATGGTTTGGCAAAATATTTAGACAACACCAAAAGTGAAGCTGAAAAATTGGGTTACACCAAAACATTTTTTGGGCGCAGGAGGTATTTTGAAGGATTGAAATCTAAATTACCTTTTATTAAAGCGGCGGCAGAGAGGATGGCAATAAACGCTCCAATCCAGGGCACCTCAGCTGATATTATTAAAATCGCCATGAAGAAGGTTGACGACTATATTGTTCAAAATAAATTGGAAGACAAAGTATATTTAATTCTTCAAATTCATGATGAATTAATTTTTGAAATTGAGAGTGGAAAAATAAATGAGGTGTTGTCAAAAATAAAAGAGATAATGCAAAATATTATTCCTCTGGATAAAATTTCTGGAGTGCCGATCATCGTCAATTCAGCCACAGGTCCAAATTGGGGCGAGATGTCTCCAATTGAAAATTGAAAATTAAAAATTGAAAATTTAGAAATGCAAGACAGTTTATTTAAACAATATAAAGAAATATTTCAAGAAGAAATAGAAATCCAAAATGAAAAAAGTGGCATTTCTAAGTATGCTTACAGCCCCTTTGCTATACAAGACGCGGTGGGGGAAAGGAGTGTCAAAAAGGTTTGGATTGAATATATAAAATTAAGACTAAGCGGTATTGAAGCTGAGGACTTGATTCATAAAATAATAAGTAAAGTCAAAGACATGGTAGCCATAAACCAAGGGGCTACCAAAGAGGATTTGGGCATAAAAGATTATCCTTTTTCAAAATCCAAAAAAGATCTTAAAAATTGGAAAACAGAAGATTTAAAAAATTTCTACGGGGTGTTGGTAGAAATTTATCATCGCTCTCGGATGGAATCAGGCAATGAATTGGATGTGGCCCTAGAAAAGTTGTTGCTTAGTATCTAAATCTAGCCATAATCCAGTTGGTATTGCGGATATTTTTGCTTATTGATTTTATACCAGCATAAGCTGTCCGCACTAAAAATCCGAGGATAAAGGCTTGAATAATCCAGCTAGTGTTTAAAATAGCGCTAGTGAGAAAACTAAATACTGAAAACGTATCATTTTTTATTATACTAGTTGTGTTTACAAAAACATCATACAAAGATACAGAAATAAAAGAAAATATAATAAAAACTGCAAGCATAAAATAATCAGGATGTTCTTTTAAAACATTCTTAGAATACTCCAAGTAAACTCGAAGCATTATTCTTTTTTTAAGACTGTTATTCATAATTATTATATTGTTTGTAAACCTGCATAAATATTTTTTTTGAGCGATATACTCTGACTCTGGCAGTGCTGTTTTTGATGTTTAATGTTTTGGCAATTTCTTTAAAAGATTTACCGAGCATGTATCGCAAATTTATTATTTCTGCCGTTACTCCACCTATTTTTTTTAAAACAAATTGAACGTAATTTTTATTACCCTCCATCATCACTTCCTCATTGGTTTGGCTTGGAGTGACTTCCTCCATTTCTTCAGTAAAAGAAATAGGAATGTTTTTATACTTACCTATCTGATCAGCCATACAATTTCTGAGTATTGTGTTGGCCCAGGGGATAAATCTCCCGCCGTTTTCTGGAAACTTTTTGCCGTATTTATAGATTTTAACAAAAGCTTGTTGGACCACGTCCTCAGCATCTTCTTTTGAGCGTAAATTTTGATTGGCCACCCTCAAAAAACGCTTGTAGTGCCTATCAAATAATTCGCCAAACTTTGAAGGCTTACTGTATGAAAGTTTTAAAATTTCCTCATCACTCATCCCGTTAGAAATTAAACTTATAAACTTATTACCTCCTAACGAGTCTCGTAAATTTCTAACGGGACTCATACATCTTTATGACCGTCGTTATAACCAAAATGTTACATCGTAACGTACTTACCCCATTGTAGGTCATAGTTAGTGTAGAAGCAATAAATTAAACAAATATGCCAAACATCAACTTTGTTCCAAGTGTGCGACTAACGAGGGCCCCGCCCTAGAGGGCGACTAAAGTACAAAAAACAACACAACTTAATACAAAACTCCGAACCGTTGCGCTCTTGCGCATAACAGGTCCGGAGTTTTTGTTTTAGGTGGTCACGGATAATTTCGTTTTCGTCAAAACGAAATTTCCGCGACCCCGCCTCGCTTGTTTTTGTTGCTGCAAAAACATAGCTGCGGCTCGCACCTGTACGAAAAAATCCCAAGCAGTTGGGATTTTTTGTCAGGTGCGCCCAGTAGGAATCGAACCTACGACCATTTGCTTAAAAGGCAACTGCTCTACCGACTGAGCTATGGGCGCATAATTATTGATTTTACAAAACTTCTACCTTTAGAACTTTTCAATTCCTTTTCTCTTTTCATCGCTTCTCTTCTTGTTTCGAAGTCTTCTGAATATACTACATTCCAAAAACCTTTTCCAATATTTTTTGATGTGTATGATTTTTCTTTACTCTTCTTGATTCCATTATGATATTTCAGCCTTTTAGAGATATCACTAGTCTGCCCTATGTATATTTTACCACTATCTGAATTTTGTATTACATACACCTTAAACATTTGCTTAAAGCCCGTCAGCTGACGGGTCTACCGACTGAGCTATGGGCGCAATAAAACAATAGTGAATATAACATATAATCTCAGAAAATAAAATTTATGAGATTACAACGGTAAATCGATGGCGAAGGCGCCGGCGCCGGAGAGGAGGAGAGAGAGGGTGATCGAGAGGAGCAAAATGTAGAAAACAAAATTTCTTTTAAGAATCAAAGGGTCTTTATATTCTACATATGCCTCAGCGAAAATGAGAAGGCCTAAAACTAAAGCGGCGATCTGAGTATAAAGTCCTAATATAAGCATCACGCCACCAGCTATTTCTATTGCCCCCAAAACTTTCAAAGCCATTTTAGGATTAGGAATTTTCAAAATAGTAAGTGAAGAGAGCCATCTCTCCTTTTCATTTTTAAAAACCAAGGCTCCTAAATTAACAAATATAAAACCGGCGACAACTCGCAATATAAAAGGGGCGAGTAGGCCATATGTGAGCAGGTCTGGAAATGGATTTAACATAAGAGTATTATAGCAATTATGGAAATAGTTGTCATTTTAAACAATATAAGAAGTAATGAAAATGTTGGTTCTATATTTAGGACGGCTGATGCGACAGGTGTCTCTAAAATAATTCTGTGTGGTTACACCCCTGCGCCAGTTGATAGGTTTGGTAGGGAAAATAGGGGTCTTACCAAAGCATCCTTGGGGGCAGAAAAATCTGTAGAGTGGGAGAAGGTTGAAAACCTCAATTCAATAATTGAAAGATTGAAGATTGAAAGATATAAAATTATAGGAATAGAACAAGATAAAGTAGCAATTGATTATAGAAAAATAAAGCAGCAAGTAGCTAGTAGCAAGCATCTAGCCATAGTCTTTGGCAACGAGGTAGATGGCTTATCAAAACAAGATTTAGAACTTTGTGATGTTGTCGCCGAGCTCCCAATGCTCGGCAACAAAGAGTCTCTCAACGTCTCCGTCTGCGCCGGCGTAGTTTTGTATTCGTTAATATGAAATTGTATCAACAATCAAACCATTTTCATCGTGGAGGTTTATGGTGTCGTGAGTGGTGCGCCAGAGGGGCCCGAATTTATTTAAATAAACACGGTATTCTTTGTCAGGAAAGTCAGTATCATCAAAATGATTAGCCACACAGGTATTATAATTAATTTGGGTGGTGATGTAGGTCTTACAAGATGATGATATTGTATCAGGCAAGTCCCTCACAAATTCATTACCTTTGGTGGTGCAACGACTGATTCTGTCTATGGTTTTTAAACATTCATCATTTCTGTCCATTACACTTGAAAAAGTTGGCAAATTTTCGTCTTTGGGCAGAGGACATTTCTTAGAAAGACTGGGTGTAAAAGTCCGATTTTCTTCAAAATAACCAGTGCATTTATTGGTGCGGAAGGAGATGCCGATTGGAGAAAATCCTTTAGTAATATAAACCTTGTCTCCGTTTTGAAGCACGATATTGTTGTCATTTTTTGTAAAAGGGAAGGGGAGCATGGTTGCGCCGCCAATAATGGCATAATATCCCGTCACTTCGCTTTTAAAATACCAGCCGGTGATTTTGATTGTCTCATTTTTAGCAAGTCTGGTAGAAATAGAAACATATTCTTTGTTTGGGTCAGTCCTATTAAGTCCGGAAATTCTAGAAAGGTTTAGTTTGCCATGATAAGGAGATCTTTTGCTTGCCTCTATGGCTTTGTCCAAATCTTTTTCCAATCTTTTTATGGTATCTTCGGTGCTTTTTATTTCTTTAGCGACCTCTTTATTATTTGAATAACCAATGTTTTCCTTTTTTGCCGCAATAGATGAACTGTTTGTGGTGTTATTTTTATCACTTAAGTTGGTTTTTTTAATTGGGCTATACATAAGCCCAAAAAGTACAAATAGTACAAGTAATATTATAAAGGGTTCTTTAGTCATATTTGGTTTGATGTTTGGGGCAAAAACTGGCGCTTCTTCCATCAACTACAATTTTTTCAATTATACCACCACATCCTCTTTTTTTACATTTCTTCCCTTTGAGGCCATAGGCATTTTGCATTTCTTGATATTTACCTTTTTTGCCCTGGGCATCACGATAGTCAATATAAGAGCTTCCGCGGGCTTTTATAGCCCTTTTTAGGACCGGCTTTATCGCTTCATAAATTTTTTTGACCTCTTCTTTTTTTAATTTAGATGCAATTTTAAGAGGGTGTACGGCAGCTACCCACAATACTTCATCTGCATATATATTGCCTATACCAGCAACAATACTTTGATCCATCAAAACACTTTTTATTTTTTTATTTTTGTTTTTTATGCTTTCAAAGAATTTTTTTAAATTAAAATTTTTATCAAAAGGTTCTGGGCCTAATTTTTCAAGTTTTTCTTTTATTGTTTTTTCAGGTAACACTATGACACTTGCAAATTTTCTCATATCACAAAGACCGAGATGCCTTCCGTTTGAAAGAAAAAACAAAAGATGAATAAAGCGATTTCCTGGGTCATCACGCATGGGTCCTTCCAAAACACTCCTCCATCCGTCCTTAGTCTTATCCCATTTGCCATACATGAGGTGGCCTGTCATTTTTTGGTGAACTAAAATAATTTTTTTGCCGGTAATACCAATTAAAATATTTTTTCCTCTCCGCTCTACACTTATTATTTTTTCACCAACAACATCTTTCTTTATTTTTTTAAACGCCAAAATATCAGTCCAGACATCTTTTATTTTTAGATTTGGAATAAATCTCTTTAAATCTGTGACTATTGTGTGCACTTCAGGTAGTTCTGGCATTTTATTTACCCAAAATTTGATTTAATTCTTCTCTCGCGACAGTAGCGTCGTCCCAAGGAGTTTTTTTGCCATTAGCTTCCATGATATATGGGTCAGTACCTTTACCAGTAATCAAAACAGCTGTTTTTTGACTTCCTTCGACCGCCCTAGCTTTTGCTAATGCAGAAGCGATGGCGGTTCTTCTATCTAAAATTATATCAACCGATTTTTTTGAGATACCCGACTTAACATCTTCAATAATCTTCATAGGGTCCTCATCATACGGGTCTTCATTGGTTAAAATAATTTCGTCACAATATTTATCGGCAATCTTTCCCATCTCTGGCCTTTTCCATGTGTCTCTACCTCCGCCCGTATTTCCTAAGACACAAATTGTTTTGTGAGTTTTATAAGTTTCGTATACAGCTTTTAGAGAATCGGGGGTATGAGCGTAATCAACAACCACATCAAAATCTTGACCGCAATTTATTTTTTCCATCCGGCCCCTGACAAAATCTATATTTTCTAGACCTTTTTTAATTGCTTCTTCTGGAATTCCGGCAAATTTGGCATAAGCAATGGCGCCAAGCATATTAGAGACATTGAAAATCCCTGGTAGCTTGCTATGGATCATCATTTTTCCTACTTGAAATGAAGAACCCTTCTCGTCAGCCTTTATACCTATAGCGTCACTTATAGAATAGGGGACTTTGTTCTGTATATTTAATGCCAAAAATTTTTCTCCTTCCTTGTCGTCTGTATTTGCAATGATTATTCTTTCGCTTCGATTTTCTAACTCCTTAGCAATACAAAGTTTGGCTTGCAAATAATTTTGATAAGAGCCGTGGGATTCAATATGTTCGGGCGCCAAGTTTGTAAAAATGAGTGCTTCTGGATAAATAAATTTGTGGCGGTATTGCTTGGCGCCCTCACTTGTCATCTCAAGTATTGCGTGAGTACATTCAGCATTTACTGCGTCTCTCAAAAACTTTTGCATGAAAAACCGCCCTGGCATACTCATTTTGAAAAGGTTTCTTTTTTCTTTGTCTCCTATTTTAAATCGCAAAGTACTTTGCAGAGCAGTTTTATAGCCATTGGCCTCCAAAATTGCATTTACCAATTCGGCTGTGGTGGTTTTGCCTTTAGTGCCAGTTATGCCGATTATGGTTAGTTTTTTGGAAGGAAATCCATATCTCACAGCCCCAAAAAGAGCCAAGCCGTAGTGATAAACAGGCTGAAAAAATTTAAATACTGATTTAGGTATTATTTTTTTTAAAACACTTAGCATATTATTGACCCAAATTTTTTAAAATGTATTTTATTTTTTCGTTTGTGCCTTCCAAATCTTTTGGTAATTTTTTGATCGTTTCTTGAATATCTCTTTCACGATAACCAAGCGACTTGAGAGCTTCAAAAACATCAACGTCTTCGCTGGTTCTACTTTCACCCTTTCTGGTTGTCACCAGTTTGCCATTTAACTCCAAAACAATTTTTTCGGCCGTCTTCCTGCCAATGCCTGAAATTTTAGTAAGTGATGAAGTGTCGCCACTACCAACCGCTTCTTCGATTGATTTTACTCCCGCAACCGAAAGTATGGCTAAGCCAGATTTTGGTCCAACTCCTGAAACGGTAATCAAAAGTTCAAAAATTCTGAGTTCCTCTTCGGTTTCAAATCCGTACAAATCAATGGCAGTTTCCCTGACAGCAGTGTGAGTCCAAAAGCTGGCTTCTTGGTCGGTTTTTAATTTAGCAAGGTAAGAGGGGGTACTGTATACAACAAAACCGATACCACCGGCCTTTACAATGGCTTTTGTACCCTTCAGATCAAATATTTTACCTGTGATGTGCCCAAACATAAGTTAGTAGCAAGTAGCAAGTAGCTAGTAGCTAGATATAATATAACAGAACCAGTATTTTTTTCCTGTTGCAATAAATTAAAGCTTCTGTTATTGTATTTGGGCTGTCATCCTAGATACTGGATGCTGGCTACTAACTACTAATAATATGCCAATAACAAGTTCAGCCAAAAAAGCCCTCAGGTCTTCTAAGAAAAAGAAGGTTTTTAATTTGCGTCGCAAAAACGAAATGCAGAATGTTATCAAGGAGTACAAGAAATTGGTTGCTGGCAAGAAAACCGAAGAAGCTAAGAAGCTTATTCCTAAACTTCAAAAAGCTATTGATAAGGCCGAAAAGGGAGGAATCATAAAGAAGAACAACGCTTCCCGCAAAAAATCTCGTTTACTCAAAACAATCACCATCAAAATTTAAATAAACAAAAAAACAGCAGATGCTGTTTTTTTGTTTGGTGTTGTGCGCCCTATGGGACGTTATTGGAACCATTTTAATAAAAAATGAGTAAAAAGGAGAATTCACTAAATATCTATACCTAAAACATTTTTGGTAATTTAATCTCTCTTGTTTGTAATCTTTCTAGAAATGCTTTTTTTAGTTCTGGAACAAGAGAAAAATCATGAGTTTCTTTGGGTTCATGGGTAAAGACATCAAAGCCTTGTTCGTTGTATCTAGGTATCAAATGCCAATGCACTTGTTTGGCCTCATCCATATACATCAAATACACCTTCTCTACGTTTAACGTTTTTAAAATCGCATCGCGAGTAATATCTACGATTTCCATTAAATAGTCATATTCGGAATCAGTCAGGTCATGCAAATCTGGCATATCTTTTTTCCAGACGACAACGGCATGCCCCTTGGTTATGGGGAAAAGAGCCGAGGCTACATATAGCCACTCATTATCATAAATGGTTGATTCAGATGATGGTTTTGGAAGTGAAGACATAAAATTATTATATACGAAATGCCGTGTCCTTGCGAACACGGCATAAATTTGAGGCGAGGGCAGAAACAATGATCAAGCCGCCACGGCCTCTTTCTTCCGGAACTTGATTTTCCCGTGACCCTCATACTTGGATGGCACGACGACGATGTCGTATTCCCCCATCACATCCTTTACGGGAACTCCTGTCACTGAGGACACGGTCACTACCGAAAGAATCTTGGCCTCTTTCGGAAAATAATACGCGTCCGTCGCAACCATGAGGCTCGTGGGAGTCGGCTCCACTGCTGTGAAGCTTGGATCTTCCACATCATGCTCGTAGATGAGCACCTTGTTGTAGTCAAGGCGATCTTCTACGTACAGGTGCGGGTATTTTGAATACTCTTGGTTTTGTTTGCGTCTCTTAAAATACAAGATGGCGCCAAAAACCAGAAGCAGAATCAACAACAAACTTCCAAAGAACAAAAACATGGTGAAATTAACCTCCTGTCTACAAGTATATCAAATACACATTATTTGTCAAGCTTTTTATCGTTTTGTAAAGAGTAGCATATAAAATATGCCTTAAAATAAGGTGTTATTTACAGAACATTTTAATCTCAAAAATAACTTGCAATCCATTTCCATTTATAGACGGCAACGGAGCCACTAAAAAGTATATAGAAGCAAAAGACGAAGAAAAGAGAAAAATGTTAGAAAAACTACTTTCGAACCTTGTTATTGAAAATCAAAATGTGGCTCAATATAACTTCAAACCAGAGTATCAAGCTCTTGCAAACTCACCTAAAAATATAGATTTTCAAACTTTGTGCTCCCAGTAGGAATCGAACCTACATTTTAACTTCCGCAAAGTCATGTCCTATCCATTGAACGATGGGAGCCTATAACAGCAACAACATTAACAAAAAAGTGACTATTAAGCCACTTTTACCACCTTGCGAGGAGTTTATCAAAATATTTATGAACCAGAGATTCCTGTAAGAATTCTTCTTCAAGAAATTCAAGTAAAACATCTCGGACATCATTTAAATCAACTTCTTCATTGATTGGAATAATAACTAGGGGCAAATAAGAGCTAACGGGGTGAAGCAAGATGCGGGCGCCGTGAGTGTGTTCGTCTTCAATCCAAAACGAGCGATAAGACATCCAAGGATATAAATATTTATCAAAAATAAGCCCGCGGGCTGACATTTTAACTGGCACCACTTTGGTATCTTTGTAAGAAAGCATGCCGATGGTGAGTCCGGCAATTATGATAAAAATACCAAAAAGGAAATCATCAAAATAAAAAGCCAATACGGATGCACCCAAAACTATCACACCAAGTATCCAATACCAATCATTATTTTTTTTATCAAAATGATGTTCGGGCGAGTGCCACTCTAGAATAGGTTCCATAACACAATTTTATCATATATTGTAAAAAGCAAATCTTATGGGTGTGAGTAATGAATTAAATCCGAAATTCTAATATCGAAATCCTAAACAATATTTAAATTCCAAAATCCAAAAGTTTAAAACATTAGAATTTGAAAATTTTGAAATTATTTCGAATTTCGTGCTTAGGATTTGTTATTTAACTATGCCCCCAAGGGGGATATTTTCTGAAACTTTAAGTAAGGAAAATATTTCACCGTTTGAAATTGCCATAATCATGGCCTCACTCCTAAGGCCCATTATCTCTCGTGGTTCGAGATTGGTGACAAATGTACACATAACCCCAACCAAATCTTCTGGTTTAATAAATTTAGCAATACCAGAAATAACCTGTCTTTTATTTTCTTCTCCAAAATCTACCGAAAGTTTGAGTAATTTCTCCGAACCTTCTACTGGCTCAGCCGAAACTATTTTTCCAGCTCTCATCTCAACTTTTGCGAAATCTTCGATTGTAATCATACACAAAGTATAATATTTATAATTTCGTTGTCTATAATCGTCTTATGTTGTAATATCATATCCACGGAGGGATGCCTGAGTGGTTTAAAGGAACAGTCTTGAAAACTGTCGTATCCGAAAGGGTACCGTGAGTTCGAATCTCACTCCCTCCGCCAATGAAAAAATATTTAGGAATTGATTTTGGGAGCAAGCGGGTGGGGATTGCCACCTCTGATGATTTTGGGACAATGGCTTTTCCGTATTCAGTAATTTCAAATGATAAAAATCTATTAGAGGAAATTGAAAAAATAATAAAGATAGAAAATATAACCGATATTGTGATAGGGGAATCCAAAAACTTTGCCGGTGAACCAAATAAAATAATGGTGGAGATTGAGAAGTTTAAAAATATTTTAGTGAGAAAAACCGAATTAAATGTTTTCCTTGAGCCTGAATTTATGACTTCAAGTCAAGCTGAGCAAATCCAAGGCAAAAATGATATGCATGATGCGTCAGCGGCGACGATTATCCTCCAATCATTTTTGGATAAGAAATCTTCCGTGATATAATTAAAGTCGAACTCTAGTCGACGTATCGTTCGACATGATTTCGCAAAATCATATGAAGTTTAGACTTTTATCAAAATACTTTCCTACTGAAAAATATTTAAAACCACCCCATATCGGAATTTCTTTTTCTGACACCAATATCAAGGCGATATCTTTTGATAAGACAAGTAAAAATCCAGTACTAAAAAATATAATTTTACCACTTGAAAAAGGATCAATTGTTTCAGGCAGTATTGTAAATGAAAATGAAGTGGTTAAAAAACTTTCTGAAATCAAAGAAAGTTTAAGTATACCGTTTGTTTTTTTCACTATTCCTGATGAACTAGCTTATGTTTTTTCTACTTCAATTACAGTCGCTTCAGAAAATGATATGACTGAAGGTGTGGCCTTTATAATGGAAGAAAATGTTCCGCTTTCTTTGATTGATACAGTTTTTGACTTTGAACCAACAAAGATCGTTCAAACCGAAGGCGGGTACGATGTTTCGGTAGTAGTGGCAGCAAGTGCTAAAAAAGAAATAGAAAAATTTGTTGAGGTTTTTTATAAAAGTGGATTTGAACCAGTTGGGTGTGTCAATGAATCACAGGCTATAGCAAATGCTCTGGTGCCTAGAAAGTCAGTGGAAACACTGAGCATCGTTCATGCCAGGGGAAACAGGGTGGGAATTTATCTGGTGAAAAACAATCTGGTCCGGTTTTCAACATTAAGAAATATTTCCGGAGAAGATTATAAAAAGCAGTTTCTAGATGAGTATGAAAAATTTTTAGAATATTGTATTAAGTATGATACTGGTGACGAACGAGCAATAAAATCAGTACTGGTCTGTGGAGATTTTGAATATGCTAAGGGGGTGGTTGAGGTAGTTGCCAAATCAAGTAATCGCGTGAAAGATATAAAATTATCAAATGTGTGGACCAATGTTTTTGAGATAGATAAAAATTTGCCAACTGTTCCTTATGAAGAATCATTAAGTTTCGCGGGGCCGATTGGGGCAGTACTCTCCGATATTATTTAAAGCTTAAAACCATGAATCCCGTTAGAAATACCATGAAATATATATTAAATACAAAACAAAATAACAAACCTTTAAAAGCTAAATTTCTAACGGGATGAATCTTTTGCCAATTATAGAAAAAGAAGCGGTAAAAAAAGGACTTAAGCGTCGTTTTATAATCATGGCCGCACTTCTTTTGGCGGTATCTTTTGGAGTTGGTGTGATTATGCTTGTTCCTTCCTATTTTTTAGTAATGGGTAATATTTCTAAAATAGAAATGAATAATAGTTCAATAGGTATTGAGAATAAGGGTGAAGTTGAAGAAATGCTTAATTTACCAATAGAAATAAATTCCAAATTAAAATTTATGCAAAATATTGGGGCAAACCAATTAACGATTGAGGTTTTTAGTAAAATAATAAAATTTGTTCCTGAAAAAGTAATAATTGATTCAATAACTTTTTCTCGCAATGAAGCTTACAAAGAAAAAAATGGGATTTTAGTATTAGTTTCTGGAACATCGGTTGATCGGAATTCTTTGATTTCATTTTCTAATTCATTAGAACAATCCAAGGACTTTACCTTTGTGGATGTACCAGTTTCAAGTCTGACTAAAGACAAAAATTTACCATTCTCTATAAATATTTTTATTGAAAACTAAAATGAATCCCGTTAGAAATACCATGAAATATATATTAAATACAAAACAAAATAACAAACCTTTAAAAGCTAAATTTCTAACGGGATGAACAATTGGATACCAAAAAATAAAATTCTAAGATTTGCTGTAGGTTTGGCGGCTTTGGGTTTGGTTCTATATTTAGCGGGGGTCATGATCATTTCAGTGAAAACAAAAAAAGTGGAAAGGTCATATTCAAACACTGAGTCCGATCTATTCAAGGAGCAAAAATTTTGGGCAATAAAATCTGTTGTCGATACAAATGAGGAGTCAATAAAATATCTTAAAGATTTTTTTGTAAAGAGTGGTGACGAAGTATTTTTCATTGAAAAAATAGAGGAAATGGCACGAATATCAAACACCAAACTTGAAATTGTGTCTATCGACATCAAACCCAATCAAGCGGATTTATTTGGGGAAGAAGTTCTTGTAAAAATAAAAGTAAGTGGCACCTGGGATAGTGTAATGTTGTTTGTAGACAAGCTAGAGAGAATGAATTTTGGAGTCGTGATTGACGACGTTAATTTAGATGCAGAGGCACAGGGTAATTGGGTAGGCGCAATAGAATTTATATTTATGAAAAATAAATGAAACTAAATTTTTTAAAATTAAATAAAGATAAATCGCTTTCATTAAAATCTCTGAGACCACAGTTATTTAATATTAATTTACTTTGGTTTATCTGCTTGGGAGTTATTTTGATAATAATAATAATAATGGCACTCATTGCTTATAAGTTTTTTCATTACCAATATTTTGAGGATTATAAAAAAGTTACTCCCTTTGAAGGTTCTAATTTGATAAATGTTGAGAAATTAAAAAATGTTATTGAAAGAAGAAATAACTTTATAAACAAAGAAATTTCTTTGCCTCCTGACCCATCATTATAAAGTTTTAACGAAGTGGTGCCCCTGCTAGGAATCGAACCTAGATTTAGAAATTAGAAGTTTCTTGTTCTATCCATTGAACTACAAGGGCAAGGTGGGCGATAGAGGACTCGAACCTCTGACCTTCCCGGTGTAAACGGGTTGCTCTACCAACTGAGCTAATCGCCCTATAAAATTTGGAACCTTTGTAATATACCATAAAATTTAATTTATGGCATAGTTAAGGCATGGAAATTAAAATTTTATACGAAGATGAGTATGTTTTAGCGCTAGATAAACCTTACGGGCTTTTGGTGCATTCTGATGGTAGGAGTAAAGAAAAGACTCTAGTTGATTGGATAAACGAGCATTACCCAGAACTTAAAGATGTCGGAGAACCACAAACTCTCCAAAATGGGCAAATTATAAAAAGGCCCGGCATCGTGCATCGTTTGGACAAAGACACCAGCGGAGTAATCTTGGTGGCTAAAACCAAGGAATCCCATCAATTTCTCAAAGAACAATTTCAAAATAGAAAAGTAGAGAAAATTTATAATGCTGTAGTTTGGGGTAATTTCTTGCCTGAAAAGCTGGAAGGAGTAATTGACAAACCGATTGGTCGGAGCGCTAGTGATTTTAGGAAATGGTCAGCTGAACATGGCGCCAAAGGGGAACTTAGGGAGGCGATGACGGAATATAAGGTTTTGGCTCAAGGACCTCACCCCTCACTCTCGTGTAGCCCTCTCCTTGTCAAGGAGAGGGTAGGGAGAGGACTTTCTGATTTTGCGTATCTAGAAATTAGACCAAAAACAGGCAGAACTCATCAGATAAGAGTGCATCTGAAATCAATTAGCCATCCGGTGGTGGGAGATAAACTTTATGGTCCTACTTCGCCAAAGGCTTCGCGGGGTAAAGAAGATAATCTCGGATTTGATAGATTGGCTTTGCATGCAGTTTCTATAAAATTAGAATTACCCAATCATACTCATATAACAATTGAATCTCCGTTACCGGCAGAATTTGAGGAAGCCAAAAAACTTTTACAATAACTCATCCCTAAATCCCTTCCCTTACAACAAGGGAAGGGACTTTCCGAAAACCCTCTCTTGTTGTAAGAGAGGGCAGGGTGAGTTATTATAGTTTTATGTCGGAAGATAAAAATATCAAATCTAAAATAGCTGAAAGAGAAGAGGAAATCCTGAAATTTTGGCAAGAAAACAAAATTTTTGAAAAAAGTTTGGGAAAAGGTGACTCCAAAGACGAATTTGTATTTTACGAAGGCCCACCAACAGCTAACGGCAAACCTGGTATTCATCACCTTGAAGCCAGGGCATATAAAGATGTAATACCGCGTTACAAAACTATGAAGGGTTTTCACGTTCGCCGCAAAGGAGGCTGGGATACTCATGGACTTCCTGTTGAATTACAGGTTGAAAAAGAGCTTGGATTAAAATCAAAAAAAGAAATTGAAAATTATGGTGTTGCTGAGTTTAATAAAAAATGCAAAGAAAGCGTTTGGTCCTATGTTGATTTATGGGAAAAATTTACTGACCGCATCGGCTATTGGGTTGATCAGAAAGACCCCTACATTACTTACGAAAACTATTATATTGAATCCGTTTGGGATGTTATAAAAAAAGCCGACGACAAAAAACTTTTGTATAAAGACTACAAAGTCGTGCCATGGTGTCCGCGTTGCGGCACTGGTCTCTCAAGTCATGAACTCGCTCAAGGTTATGAAGATGTTAAGGATACCTCGGTGACAATCAAATTTAAAATTCTGAATAAAAAAAACACCTATATTTTGGCTTGGACTACCACTCCTTGGACCCTTCCAGGCAACGTGGCATTGGCAGTGGGAGAGAAAATTGATTACATAAAAATAAAAATTGGTGAGGAGTTTCTGATTTTAGCCAAAGCCAGACTTTCGATAATAAAAGATGAATACAAAATAATTGAAGAAATGAAAGGCAAGGACCTTGTCGGTTTGGAATATGAACCACTATTTCCTTATGCAGAAAAATTTGCATCAGAATCGGAAAAAGAAAAATTAAAAAACGCCTTCAAAATTTATCCAGCTGATTTTGTTACAACTGAAGATGGAACTGGGGTGGTGCATACGGCTGTAATGTATGGTCAGGACGACTTCGTTTTGGGTAACAAAATTGGGCTACCCAAAATCCATACCGTAAGTGATGATGGTACATTCAAATCTGGAATGGATTTTCTTTCTGGACGCTTTGTTAAAGAGAAAGATGAAAAAGGTAAACCAACTCTTGATGTCGATATATTTAATTATTTGAAAGAGAAAAATTTTTATTTCAGCAACGAACCTTATACTCACTCATATCCTTTCTGTTGGCGATGTCATACACCCCTTATTTATTATGCACGTGATTCTTGGTACATCAAGATGTCAGACCTCCGTGACAAGTTGGTTAAGGAAAATGAAAAAATAAATTGGATACCTGCGCACATTAAAGAAGGCCGATTTGGTGAATGGTTGCGTGAAGTCAAAGATTGGGCGATTTCTCGTGAGAGATATTGGGGCTCACCACTACCTGTTTGGCAAAATGATGAAGGTGGGTTCATTGTGATCGGTAATGTTGAGGATCTTAAGAAACACACTAAAAAATCTGGCAATAAATATTTCGTCATGCGACATGGACAAGCCGAGCAAAATTTAAGAGATTTAATAAATTCCGATCCTAAAAATGTTTTTCACTTAACCGAAGAAGGCAAGAGGCAAGTAAAAATTGCCGCTGAAGATATTAAAAATACAAAAATCGATTTTATAATTTACTCTCCTTTTCAAAGATGCAAAGAGACTGCGGAAATAGTTAGAAGTGCTTTAAATTTGTCAGAGGAAGCAGTTTTAATGGATGAACGGGCATGGGAAGAAAAGGTGAGCGAAGATTTTGAAGGCAAAACTTGGACTGAGTTTAGATCAAACTTTACTGATAGCAGAGACAGATATGAAAAAAGATTACCTGGATCTGAAAATTTCGTTGATGTTAAACGAAGAGTGGGAGACATGCTCTATTCTTTTGAGGAAAAATACAAGGATAAAAATATTTTAATTGTTAGTCATCAGCTTACAATCAATGCGATGTATTCAGTTGCGATGGGTACAAACATTGATGAAATAGTTGAATTAAAAAAAGAAGGAAAGTTTTTATTTAAAGAGGCTGAATTTGGTGAAATTGATTTTGTACCTCTCCCTCACAATGAAAATTATGAACTTGATTTGCATAAACCTTTTATTGACGATATCAAACTAGTTGATGAAGATGGGAATGAATTTAAAAGAGCCAAAGAGGTTTTGGATGTTTGGTTTGATTCAGGATCCATGCCTTTCTCACAGGATGGGCTTTTAGGTCAGAAAGATATGAAATATCCAGCCGATTTTATTTCTGAAGCAATTGACCAGACTCGAGGTTGGTTTTACACATTACATGCAATTGGTGTAATTATGGGAAGGGGTGCGGCCTTTAAAAATGTTATTTGTTTGGGACATGTTTTGGATACCAAAGGCATAAAAATGTCCAAACACATTGGGAATGTTGTTGACCCGTGGATTATGATAGATAAATATGGTGCGGATGCTCTCCGAATGTGGATGTATACAGTCAATCAACCGGGAGATTCTAAAAACTTTGATGAAAAGACTGTTGATGAAGTAGTTAAAAAAGTTTTCAATTTAGTTTCAAATATTTTATCTTTCTATGAAATGTATAAGGATGAAAATATAAAGCCGGGCAAAGAAAGCAACAACATTCTAGATAAATGGATAATTTCAAAATTGAATGCATTTTTGAAAAATGGAGAAAAGTATTTAGAAGAGTATAGAGTTTTTGAAGCAGCGAGACTTACTCGTGACTTTGTAAATGATTTTTCCACTTGGTATATTCGTCGATCGCGTGATCGTTTTAAATCGGAAGATATGAAAGATAGAAATAATGCTTTGGCGACAACTCATTATGTTTTGATGGAATTAGCGAAATATATGGCACCTTTCACCCCTTTCTTTGCTGAATCGTTATATTTGAAATTGAAAACAGAAAGTGATCCGGAGAGTGTGCACCTTTCAAATTGGCCTAAAGGTGGGGAAGTAGATGAAGAAATTTTGCAAAATATGGAAGTTGTGCGAAAGATAGTTTCTTTGGCACTTGAAAAAAGAATGACTGCTGATATCAAGGTCAGACAACCGCTTAGCAAATTGAAAATTAAAGATTTAAAATTGAAAGATAAAGAAGAATACACAGAACTAATCAAAGACGAGCTCAATGTTAAGGAAGTAATTTTTGATGAAAATTTGGAAACAGAGGTTTGGTTAGATACTGAAATTACAAAAGAGCTGCAAAAAGAGGGGAGTGCTAGGAATTTTATAAGAGCTATTCAGGAGCTTCGCAAAAATAAAAATTTGATGCCAAGTGACGCAGTAGAACTATTGGTGGAAACTGATGGACTCGGAAAAGAATTTTTGAATTCAGTTTTGGAAGAGATTAAAAAACCAACTAACGTTAGTGGGCTTATTTTTGAAGAAAATGATGGAGAAGAATTGAAAATTGAAAATTATAAATTGAAAATTAAAATTAAATAAAATTTAATTTTCATGTATCCCGTTAGAGTTTTACATTTTTTATATGTGGTATTAATTTTATTAAACGAACATGAATATATTATTAGTTTTATTAAGTAATTAAAAACTCTAACGGGATGTATCACAAACATCACACTAAAGGCGTTGTCGTGAGTAGTAAGGTTGAGGGTGATAGCAATAGGAGGGTAAACATATTTACCGAAAATTTTGGTTTGATAAATGCCAAAGTTCAAGGAGCAAGAAACATCCAATCTAAACTACGGGGCGGGACACAAGACCTTTCTTTGGCAGAGTTCTCATTAATCCATGGTAAAACTGGTTGGAAAGTGGTGAGTGCTCGGGCGGATATAAATTTGTTTGAAGAGTTTAGGAACTATCAAACGAAACTTAAGATTGTAAATAATATTTTATATTTAATAAATAAATTGGTTAGCGAGGAGGAGGCACATAGCTCAGTTTTTTCAATAATTTCAAATTTTTTTAATTTTTTAAAAAATGCGGAGGATAAAGACATTGCTTCGGCTGAGTGCTTGACCCTTCTCCGTATACTGCACTCTCTTGGGTTTATGCGGCATGATCCGGAATTTATGATTCCAATGTCTTCAACTGAAATAGGGGTTGAGGATTTGGAAAAGATTGCTCCCCGTCGCTCAAAAATAATTGAACTTATCAACGAATCTCTCAAAGCGGCTTGAGCCTTTTATGGTATAATGTGGGTTAATGCAACAATATGGAAATGAAAAAAGGGAAGGATTGAACCGGCTTGAAAAGAAGCTGTATTCTAGGAATGCGCCCGATATCATTGATACTGGCCGATCTGACCTAAAATCAGGCAATGAAGATGGAGAAGAGGCACTAACTGGGGGAGAAGATAAAAGTTGGCAAAGCTTCAAAACCGACAAATTTGATGAGTTAGCAGCTAATGTTTCAAGAATGGCTATAAATAAACATAGTTTTGTTAAGAAAGTTTTTGTGTTCTCGGTTTTGTTTTTTGTTTTGGCCTCTGCGATTGCGGCTTTTGTGTTTTTTGGGGGGATGAATATCGTTTCATCAAAAAATGTAGATATAAAAGTAGTTGGGCCGGTATCAATAGGCGGAGGACAGGAGGTCTCACTTGATATAAATGTCATTAATAATAACAATACTAATCTTGAATCAGTTTCTCTGCTTATTGAATATCCTGAAGGTACTAGGAATATTACCGATCTTTCTAAAGAAATAAGCAATGAAAGATTTACACTAGGGCAGATAAAATCAGGCGATGATTATAATCAAAACATTAAAGTTGTATTTTTTGGTGAAAAAGAAAGTGTAAAAGAGGTTAAGATTTCGCTTGAATATAGAGTTGAAAACTCAAGTGCACTTTTTTATAAAGAAAAAGTTTATGAAGTATCTATCAGTTCGGCGCCGGTGGTGGTGACGGCTACTTATCCCAAGGAAGTAAATTCAAATCAGGAAATGACTTTTAATGTTGAGGTGGCTTCAAATTCAAAAGATGTGATAAATGATTTTTTGGTAAAGGTGGAATATCCATTTGGCTTTGTTTACAAAAGTGTTACACCTGACGCATTTTATGAAAATAATGTTTGGAAATTTTCAAACTTAAAACCTGGGGAAAAAAAGAACATTTCAATAAAGGGAAATATAATAGGGCAAGATAATGAAGAAAAGGTGTTTAGGATAAATGTCGGGACGGCAAACGAAAACGACGAGAGGGCTATTGCGGTGCCTTTCTCTGAGCTTGTCGAATCAATCTTAGTCAAAAAGTCATTTATAGGTTTAGAAATATTTATTGATGGCAGAGAGGGTAATTATGTTGGTCAAGGCGGGTCACCGGTTAATACAAACTTTGTGGTCAGAAACAATTTACCTTCCAGACTTTTCAATATCACAGTTGAAGCTTCATTAAAAGGGGGTGCGTTTAGTCAGGCTAGTGTTGCTCCCAATAACAATGGCTTTTTTCAATCATTTAACAACACTATTTTGTGGGATAAGCGCTCTGTCTCAAATCTTTCCGATATGGACCCTGGTGCAAGAGAAGAATTTTCCTTCCGATTAACTCCACTGCAATATTCAAATATTGCTAAAGGGTTGAAGCCAGAAGTGGAGATGGTAATCAAAGTTTCGGCAGAAAGAATTTTGGAGTCTGGATCGGCCGAACAAGTATCAGCTACCGAGACAAGAAAAATTGTATTGGCCTCCAACGTCTCTCTTTCATCAACTGCCGTGAGGTCAATTGGTGATATTGAAAATTCAGGGCCAGTGCCACCGAGGGTCAATGTGCCTACCACCTACACTGTGGTTTGGGGTGTTAGTAATTCATTTAATCAAGCAAGCAATGTTGAAGTCAGAGCTACACTGCCGCCATATGTGAAATGGACTAACTTGAAAAGCCCGCAAAGTGAAATATTTTCTTATAATAGCTCAACCAATGAGGTTATTTGGAATGTTGGTTCGATTTTGCCGGATATAGGATCGGGGTCAACAAAAAAAATATATTTTCAGTTAGAATTTTTGCCAAGCTCGAGTCAAATCGGACAAGCACCAATACTTTTGGGAGAAACTTCACTTTCCGGTATCGATAAGGTGACGGGGCTAAAATTAAACGCTAAAGCGGAAGCGGTGACTACAACTTATTCAAATGACCCAAGTTTTAAGGGTGGAGATGATAGGGTGGTGGAATAGGGAAGTATTATGGTATAAGTATTAAGTATTATGACGGAAAAAACAGAAAACAAAATGGATAAAATAGTTTCCCTTTGTAAAAGGAGAGGTTTTATATTTCAGGGCTCTGAAATTTATGGTGGCCTTTCGGGTACTTGGGATTATGGTCCTTATGGTTTAGCCTTGAAAAACAATGCTAAGGATTCTTGGTGGAAAAGATTTGTTACTGACAGGGAAGATATGTATGGGATGGATGCGGCAATTTTAATGAATCAAAATGTTTGGAAGGCTACTGGTCACGTTGGTGGATTTTCTGATCCACTTGCTGAGTGTAAAAAATGTAAAAAAAGATTTAGAACTGACCAAATTCCTGACAAGAAAAAATGTCCGGACTGTGGCGGGGAAATGGGAGAAGAGAGGCAGTTTAATATGCTTTTTAAAACTAATGTTGGGGCACTTGAAGATGAAAATTCAATATCATACCTTCGTCCGGAAACAGCTCAAGGAATGTTTGTAAATTATAAAAATATAATTGATGCGTTTCATCCTAAACTACCATTTGGTATGGCTCAGGTTGGTAAAGCATTTAGAAACGAAATTGCTCCGAGAGATTTTACTTTTAGATCAAGAGAATTTGAACAAATGGAAATAGAATATCTCGTTGATTCAAAAAATTGGGAAGAAAGTTTTGAGCACTTTAGAAAAGAAATATCGCTTTGGATAAAAGAAGTGGGCATTGATGATGATGGTGTTTCAGAACACGAGATAAGTGATGAAGATAGAGCCTTTTATTCAAAGAGAACCATAGATTTTGAATTTGATTTCCCGTTTGGCAAAAGTGAACTTTATGGTCTGGCCTATAGAACCGACTACGATTTGACGAAACACAGTGATGCTAGTGGGGTTAATCTGATTTATTTGAACGAAGAGACAAAAGAAAAAATTACTCCACACTGTATTGAACCATCTTTTGGTCTAGACAGGACCGTCTTGGCGATTTTAAGCTCGGCTTATAAAGAAGATGAATTGGGGGGAGAGAAAAGAGTCTATTTAAAATTTGTGCCTAAAATGGCACCTGTTAAAGTGGCGGTTTTTCCTCTTCTAAAAAACAAACCAGAGCTTGTGGAGAAAGCGCGAGAAATATATAAAATTATTAAAAAAGAATTTGGAGCAGTTGAATTTGATGACAATGGTAATATAGGTAAGAGATATCGAAGACAAGATGAAATCGGGACACCATTTTGCGTGACGGTAGATTTTGATACTTTGGAAAAAGGGGAGGGGGTGACGGTACGCGATCGCGACAGCGGCAAGCAAACCCGAGTTTCCGAAAATGGCTTGGTGGCATATCTCAAAGAAAAAATTCAATAAGTTTTCCCCCAGTTGCTTTCAACTTTGGATTTAATACTTTATACTTATAAAATATGGCGACTCGTACAAACGATAAAATAATTCAAATAAGTACTGGCACTATTGTGAAGGCCATACTGGTTGTTTTATTTTTTGTCGCTTTCTATTATTTGCGTGATATTGTATTGGTAGTTTTGTTGGCTATTATTATAGCTTCAGCGATAGAGCCGGGGACCCAGTGGCTACTGCGTCGTCGAATACCTAGGGTTTTGGCGGTTCTTCTTATTTACTCTACTGCGGTAATGGTTTTGGTTGGTACATTTTATTTCCTGTTCTTGCCACTTTTAAATCAATCAGCTGAATTGCTTTCAAGTTTGCCTGGATATTTGGGAGAGCTCCAAGTCTGGAATCCGCTTCAAGATAGTAAAATATTGTCTTCCAGTTCAGCAGTTGAAGGTTTTTCTAAAAACTTTTCACTTGCCCAAATAGTTGAGCAAATTAACACAGCAGTTTCTGGCCTCTCTAACGGATTCTTCTCAACAGCGAGCACAATTTTTGGAGGAATACTCAGCTTTCTCTTGGTTGTTGTCCTGTCATTTTACTTATCGGTAGAATCTGATGGAGTCTCAAATTTCTTGCGTATTGTTACTCCGGCAAAAAACGAAAAATATGTGCTGGGATTATGGAAGAGATCTCAACACAAAATCGGTCTATGGATGCAGGGTCAAATAGTATTGGCAATTATTGTGGCGATGCTGGTATTTTTGGGGCTGACTTTGCTCAGGGTTGAAAATGCGTTACTACTTGCAGTCCTCGCTGGTATGTTTGAAATTATTCCCATCTTTGGTCCGATATTGGCGGCAATTCCCGCAGTTACTCTGGCTTTGGTTACTAATGGTATGACGAGCGCCATTATGGTCATTGGTTTGTATGTAATCATTCAACAATTTGAAAATCAGCTTATTTACCCAATGGTGGTCAGGAAAATTGTTGGCGTGCCACCGCTTATTTCTATCCTAGCTCTTATTATTGGAGGCAAATTGGCAGGTTTTGTAGGTTTACTCATCTCTGTGCCACTAGCGACTATGCTTATGGAATTTCTAAATGATGTTGAGAAAAACAAAATCGCTGAAGCTGAGCGCTTGAAAATTAAGGATTAAAGGTGGTATTCTTTCTTTGTGTCTAAAAACTTTTACATAACAACTACTCTGCCATATGTAAACTCTGATCCTCATATTGGTTTTGCGATGGAAATTGTAAGAGCTGATGTTATTACGCGTACAAAAAAGCTCCAAGGTTTTGAAGTGTTTTTTAATACTGGTACTGATGAACATGGTCAAAAAATTTATCAAAAAGCTATTGAGACAAATAAGTCTCCACAAGAATATGTAGATGAATGGGCCGAAAAATTTCGTGGACTTATAGATTTGCTTCAGATATCAAAAGATGTGCACTTTATTCGAACCACAGATGATTGGCATGTAAGGGCAGCTCAAGAATTTTGGAAAACTTGTGACAAGAATGGATTTATTTATAAAAAATCATACCAAATTAAATATTGTGTCGGTTGTGAACTAGAAAAAACTGATTCCGAATTGGTTGATGGCAAATGCCCAATTCACCCAAATAATGAAATAGAACTTAGAGATGAAGAAAATTATTTTTTTAAATTCTCTTCTTTTCAAAAGCAGTTGTTGGATTTATATGAAAAGAGACCAGATTTTGTTGTCCCTGATTTTCGTCAGAACGAAATAAAGCTGTTTGTAGAAAGAGGATTAGAAGATTTTTCAATTTCTCGTCTGAAATCAAAAATGCCATGGGGGATACCAGTGCCGGGCGATCCTGAACAGGTGATGTATGTTTGGTTTGATGCCTTGGTTAATTACATTTCAACATTAGGTTATCCGCAGGATAAAGACAATTTCCAAAAATTTTGGGTAAGTGGTACACCAACCCAATATTGCGGCAAAGATAATTTAAGGATGCAGTCAGCAATGTGGCAGGCAATGCTTCTGGCTGCCGGGCTTCCACACTCTCACCAAATAGTAATAAATGGATTTTTTACTGGAGAAGGTGGACTTAAAATGTCTAAATCTGTTGGTAATACTGTAGACCCTTATGAAGTTGTAGAAAAATATGGAGCAGAGGCACTGCGCTATTATGTTTGCGGAGAAGTATCAATGTTTGAAGATAGTCCTGTCTCAATTGATTTAATCAAACAATCTTATAATACAAAACTAGCAAATGGTTTGGGTAATTTGGTTTCGAGAATAATGAAAATGTCAGAGAGCAATACCCCAAGATTAAATGAAGAAAAAATTGAAAGATTGGAAGAGGAAGAAATACCAAAAAACTTTTTGGAATATTTAGAAAAATTTGAAATAAATAAGGCATGTGATTATGTTTGGAACAAAATAGGGGAGATGGATAAATTTATTCAAGAAAACCAACCCTTTAAAGTGGTGAAAACAGATAAAGAAAAAGGCGACAAAATGATTTCTGATTTGGTGATGAGACTCTATTCTGTTGCCAAAATGCTTAACCCGATTTTACCCGAGACTTCTGAAAAAATAAAAGAGCTTATTAAACAAAACAAAACTCCAGAGAAACCACTTTTTGAAAGAAAATAACTCACCCCCAACCCCTCTCTTACATTTCCCTTTCTATTTCCCCCTTAAGGTAAGGGGGATTAAGGGGGTTATGTTAAGATATGAGGGATGAAATATATAGATATACATTGCCATTTGGATTCAGAAGATTATAACTCTGACAGGAGTGAGGTTTTGGCACGGCTCAAAAATACGGGAGGGGGAGCAATAACGATAGGCCCAACTCTGGAAGAATCAAAAAAAGCGATTGAAATAGCCGAGGCAAACGATAATGTGTGGGCATGCATTGGGGTACACCCCGAGGGTGAGACAGAGTTTAACGAAAATGAATTTGAAGAAATGGTTAAATGCCCCAAAGTAGTTGGCATAGGAGAGTGTGGGCTTGAATATTTCGTGATGAAAAAGGAAGAAACTGAAAAATTTCAGAAAGAGCTTTTTATTAAACAAATTAAGTTTGCAATAAAGTACGACAAACCACTGATGCTCCACATAAGACCAAGCAAAAAATCTCAGGATGCATATCTCGAAGCGTTGGATATTTTGATAAGCTACAAAAAAGAAGTCGGGGAAAAATTGAGAGGGAATGTACATTTTTTTGCAGGAGATGTCTCTATCGCTCAAAAGTTTTTGGATTTGGGTTTTACTCTGTCTTTCACTGGAGTGATTACTTTTACTCATGATTATGATGAAGTAATAAAATATATTCCCCAAGATTCATTAATGTCTGAAACTGATGCACCTTGGGTAGCGCCAGTGCCTTGGAGAGGCAAAAGAAATGAGCCGACTTATGTTATAGAAGTTATTAAAAAAATGGCAGAAATAAGGGGCGAAGATTTTGAAACTCTAAATAACGCAATAATTCAAAATTTTAAAAGGGTTTTCTTGCTTTCCTGAGCCTCATGTGTTAAATTACAACTCTCAGGTCCGAGATGACCATTATTATAAAACATCTCTGCCTCGCTTCGCGGGGAGCCATCTGAGGACAAAATATGAATGAAAATATAGATGATGTTGAGGTTTTAGTTTATGAAGTTGGCTATCACTTAATGCCAACCATTGAAGAGTCAGACGTACTGGTCCATGTTGCCAAAATTAAATCACTAATTGATGAAAGAGAGGGAATCGTCATCTCAGAAGAGATGCCCAAGCTTGTTGCTCTCGCTTACGATATTTCTAAAACTATAAATACTAAGAAGCAAAAATTTAGTAAAGCATATTTTGGTTGGGCAAAATTTGAAATGGACCCAGCTAAAATATTGGATTTAAAAAATAAAATAGAAAGTTTGCCAGAAGTTTTGAGACTTTTGGTTATTAAAACTGTTAAGGAAAATACAATCCACACTCCAAAAATCCCTATGTTCAAAAGAGAAAACAAAGAAGAGGGCATGGTTACTTCAAAAAATTTCCCTACTCCAGTCGAAGAAGTAGAAAAAACAGAGGCCTCTGAAGAGGAAATTGATAAAAGTATCGACGAACTTGTTGATAAGCAAACTTTATAATTAATCTCCTAAATTTATGTATATAAACAAAGCTCTACTTTATGGAAACTTGACTCGAGACCCAGAATTGAAGTCGCTACCATCAGGGTCTCAAGTGTGCGAATTTAGTATTGCTACTAATAGAGTTTGGAAAGATAAAAATGGAGCCAAACAAGAATCCGCTGATTACCACAACATCGTTGTCTTCGGTCGTCAGGCAGAACTTATCAAACAATATCTTTATAAGGGTAGTGGAGTATTTCTAGAAGGAAGAATCCAGACAAGAAGTTGGGACGCGCAAGATGGTACCAAAAGATATCGAACTGAAATAGTCGCTGATAGAATCCAGTTTGGACCAAAGAGTGGTGGGGCTGCCGGTGGGGCTCAGTCAGCAGACTACAGCAAAGCATCACCTGATAAGCCAGCTAGCAAGGAAGAGGTACCTGCCATAGAGTATCCTGAAGAAGAAATTAATTCTGAAGATATTCCGTTCTAAATTATTCTAATTTCTAATTAACCTAATTATTCTAAAATTATGACAAACAAACAAACCTGCTACTTCAAACAAAACGGCATCAAACATGTTGATTACAAGGACACTG
>MHWW01000012.1 GCA_001824275.1 Candidatus Zambryskibacteria bacterium RIFOXYC1_FULL_39_10
AAGACAAATGACGATATTTCTTTTTCATGACAATTAAAATTAAATTTTTGCTAAAAACTAATTATAACTGTCCTACTTCAAAGGTATCTGGGGGACACCATGTTTATATTTTTTGGTTTGCTGATTCTCGTCATCGGAGCGTTTATCCAGAACGCCCCACCGTGGATGATCGACGTCGCGCTCGGCGCGATACTGCTCCAGATTATCTGGAGCGAAGTGATTAAACCCCTTCGTTCAGCCTTTTCGAGCTACCAGCCCACTGACACTACTGGTCCAGGCGAGGGTGTCCAGAGCAACGGGAAGCCACCTCTGGCGTGGGGCGAGATCGATCCCATCGAAAAAGACGAGGATACAAAATGAGAGGCGATTTTTATGGCCGTCGAGGAAACTCGGCGGCCAATTTGTTTATATTTATTGATAGAAGTAACAAAAACTAAGGGTTATGTATAGAGCGCAACTAGAGCGGTTTGAGATGCCATAGTCGAAATCAATCAAAGGTAAAAAGTGATTGAGTATTCAATCAAATCTTGACGAAAGTGTCCGTGGCTAAAATACATCGTAGTTACCCCAGCGTGTGCGAATACGCACACGCTTTACCCTCTCATGCGTGCAAAAGACGCTCCCTTAAATTTTTATAGACAAAACATCTATATGTTCTTTCAATTTCCTGAATCCAGCAAGAGATTTGGCATGACATTTTTCCCATCGCATTCCTGAATTGCACACGGGACATTTATTTCTACCTTTAATTTTTTTCTGCCTCAACCGCTCTCTATAAAAGTTAAAGTTTGAATGACTTCTGTTACAAAACTTTTCAATAGCATCAAGTATCATTTCAATATTTTCTTTTGTTGGCTCATATTCTAGATAAGACTCTAAAATTCCAGCCATACCATGCCCATATTCTCCCCACGGCCATTTTTCAAAATCTCTGAAATAACTCTGTGCGTAGAAGAACGGTATAACGAGATTATTAAAAAAATCTGGGATATTGAACCCGTTTGGTAAGTAGACTGCTTCTTTAGTATTAAGACATAAACAAGCGGAACCTGTTGGATTTATGTGAAAATCTATTAATTTTATATTTTTTTGCTTTGACAGAGCTTCAATGTGACCGCTTTCTTCGAAAACTTGTGGAAGATTAGAATACTCGCTTGGTTTAAATAGAATCTTGATTTTATATTTATCCTGAATTCGATATCCTTCTCTAAGGTGTTCAGATGTTGGCTTTATTATGTATAAACCACTTGTATCAGAAAAAACCATATCAAAAATCAATAATCCTTTTATAGATAAAGTACCGTCATCTTCCGTCTCTACTCCAAGTTCTGGATAATTTACGAGAAGCCAACTTTCGCCATCTTTTTCTATACCGATGTTAAGCATTTGACCAGGGTTGAGCAGGTGGTCTATTTACAACAACTGGGCCAGTTGAAGGAGTTTGCGGTTGTGGACGGACAAGAACACTTCCTCCATTATCATTACTACTCTCGTCTTTCAATTCTTTTTCCCCTGCATAAGTTTCTCTAGTTTTGAAAGCCTCCTCAACCCACTTGCCTAAACTAGTTATTCCATCACCTGAAACCCAATCGTATATCTTATAAATGGATGAAAGAGAAGTCCCGTCTTTAAGATGGATACTATCAAAAGGGTTAGAACCAGGAACATCTGTTTTACCATCCAAATTCTTTACATTATGAATGAGGACTCCAACAAGGCCATTTCCGCGTTTCCAACTTTCACGAATCTCATAATTAATCCACTCGCGATCGGCAGTTTCAGCCCCTATGAGAACAGCTGTGACAGAAGTGTACTGAAGTTGCTCATTTATCCATTTTTTGATTGCTTCTTTCCCTCATCTTTCTACCTTTTCCCATTCAACACTATCAATCACACCATACTCATCTTCGTCAGCAAGGGCGTGACTGTTTCTTACTTGTGCTGCACGCTGAGAATCACGTTTATAATTGAAACTGTAAAATACTTTTCTTGCCATATATTTATAAGATTAAAATAATAATTAAATGAACCGCTAATAAACCTCCGTAAAACACCAACAGTGTCGTCGAGAATGAACAGTCAAACTAATCTTCTGCATTTTCGCATTTTTCTGTTTTCATAGAAAAGTCAATTTCACTTTCTTTTTTATGTCTTGTGTGTTCATGAAGTTCTCTGAAGAGTTTTTCCTGGTGTAAGTAGTATCCATCAAGTATCCAGAAGAAAAACAAAACGGAAAGAGAGATAAAAATATACCGACAATCTAATTCCTTGAAACCGAAGGCAAGTAAGCCACCAACAACAGTTATGGCCCAGCCTTTCAGTAGAAAGGAGTTATTTGCCATTCTGTTTATGGTTATCTGTATGAATTCAAGATGTTTTATTTTTGCCTCCATATTGAGTTGGGGATAACTCCCTTGTTATGTCTAACATTAGGTATTATACTTTAGGTATGCAAAATAAGTCAAGTCTAGGAATAGGAAAACCATCAAAACGACAAGCAGAGGTACTCCAATTTATTAGCGAGTTTCGTAAAAAGAAAGGTTACACCTCTTCCCTGGGAGAGATTGCGGAGCATTTTGGTATTTCTATACCAACAACTCACCAGCACGTTTCTTATTTGAGAAGAAAGAATCTGCTTACAAGTGAAAAAGGTAAGCAACGTTCAATCCAAGTGCTAAATGATCATAAATTTGGAACTATTGAGATCCCATTAATGGGGCTTATTGCCGCAGGTGGACCCATTGAAGCAATTAGAGATCCTCGTCCTATTGAAGTCCCTAGAAATATGATTTCTACTGGAGCGAATTTCTACGCTTTGAAAATTGCAGGTACAAGCATGATTGAAGACGGCATTTTCGATGGAGATATTATTGTGGTACGAGAACAATCTACAGTTGATGATGGTGAAAAAGCAGTTGCCTATCTTCCAGACAAAGACACGGTGACTCTCAAAAGAATTTATCACGAGAAAAACCAAATTAAGCTTGTACCCGCAAACAAAAAAATGGAGCCTTTCTACGAAACAAATGTAGAAATACAGGGTAAAGTTGTTGGGGTTCTTAGGAAAGAAAGTTAATAAATGATAAAATTAATTAAGGATTTATGAAAAAAAAGGAAATCAAATTTAAATTAGCAGAATTATTTTCTGGTCCCGGCGGGCTTGCTTTAGGTGCAATTCGATCTTTTGCTGAAAATGAAAACGCTATCTACAGTATCGAACCAGTCTGGGCAAATGATTATGATATTGATACCTGTAGAACATACGCCCGCAATATTCACAATGGAAATGACAAAAATGTTATATGTTCTGCAGTTCAAGATATAGATTTCGAAAAAGTACCAAAATTTGATGTACTTGCTTTTGGTTTTCCTTGTAATGATTTTAGTGTTGTTGGGGAACAAAAGGGATTTGATGGAAAATTTGGACCTCTCTACTCTCATGGAGTTAGGGCGATAAATACACATAATCCAAAATGGTTCATTGCAGAAAATGTGAGTGGCTTGCAAAGTGCAAACGGTGGAAACGCTTTCAAACAAATTTTAAAAGATCTAGGTGAGGCCGGTAAAGGCTATGTGCTAACTCCGCATTTATACAAATTTGAAGAATATGGAGTACCACAACAAAGACACCGAATTGTTATCATTGGTATAAGAAAAGATTTGGGCTTGAGATTCAAGGTTCCCGCTCCGACCACAAAATATAATTTTGTAAGTGCACGCGAAGCGATAGAAAATCCTCGAATATCAGACGACGCCAAAAATCACGAACTTACTAAGCAATCCACGAGTGTTGTTGAACGATTAAAATTTATTCCGGCCGGTGAAAATGCTTGGTATGAGGGAATTCCTCAGCATTTGAGACTAAATGTAAAAGGTGCTCGGATGAGTCAAATTTATAAACGACTGGACCCCCAAAGACCATCCTACACGATCACTGGAAGCGGAGGAGGTGGAACACATGTTTATCACTGGTCAGAACATAGAGCACTCACAAACCGAGAAAGAGCTAGATTACAATCCTTCCCTGATAATTTCATATTTGAAGGTTCCAAAGAAAGTGCAAGAAAACAAATTGGTATGGCAGTGCCTCCTGTTGGTGCGCAAGCTGTGATTTCTGCGGTATTAAAAACTTTTGCGGGAATTCCTTATGAATTTGTTGAATCAAAAATGACCAACGGAGAGGCTAACGCACAAGATATAGCAAGTCTATTCAATGAAATTGAAGTTAAGACTACAATTGCTTTATAAGATTCTCCCAATCTTTTTTTGATTTTCTTAATAGTCCAGATTCTTTAACAAATCGAATACCATCAAATTCTTGCCCAGGAATTGATTTAGTTTCTCTCAAGTCAGTGTAATGACACCAGCCAACAACCTCACAGGGTATATTTATAAAATCTGGCATCAAATCTTTGTATTTTGAATAATGAGGCTTGTCTTTCACAACTTCGTTTACCTCTTCTTTTGTAAGTCTTAAAAGATGATCATCTGGAATATTTGGGCGACAGTATATATAAATATCTGATCTACGTTCTTTTATACGTATTTCATTTTCTCCAAGTACTAGAAAAGCACTTTTTGGTTTAGATGATTTTATACCAATACCTATCTTAGGCGTCCTCATTTTTCCATTTTCCTTAAAGGCCGTGATATCTTGCAAAACAATCTTATCGCGAATATCAAAATCAAGTTCAACGTCCACCTTAAATTCTCTCTTCAAGAATTTCTTTACAGCAACTTCCCCGAGTTGCCCTTTGACCCAATTTGTTATTTTCTGTCCAAACTCTCTCTGACGTCCTGTTCCAAAGTCTGACTGTACATAATTGCGAAAATGTTGAGCGAGAGCAAAATCCAAACACAAAGCATAATCGTCCTTGGTTAAATCAACAGTTCTCCATGCTATTCCGTCCTTCCATTTTCGTAAAACGTCTTCGTCAAAATAAAAACGTCCCCTACCCCCATTTCGGTCAATACAAGGAAATTCAAATGCATTTTTGAAATAGTTATCAAAAGTCTTGTCATCAATACCAAGAAATTTAGTGGCGTCTTTTTTAGTTAATAATTTTGACATTTTCTTTATTTAACTCAAAAACTCTCTTAAGTCAGTTCAAACTCTATAATCTGGCGGAAGGTGTGGGATTCGAACCCACGGGCCCCTTTAAGGAGGCCACGGTTTAGCAAACCGTTCCGTTAACCGCTCCGGCAACCTTCCAATGACTATTATTCTTGCACGAAATTAACCTTTTATCAAAGTTGTAGAATTTTTTAAAAGCGAAAGACCAGTGGCGCGTGGGCGCGACTGGTCTTGATTAGGAGATGCCCTAGCTTGTCAGAGAAAATTCATAAGTTCTGACATGGTCACAGAGGCGGAGTATATCGAGAATCTGGGCAATCAATTCAGGGTTCAGGACCTTTGATTGATCAATGTCTCGCACATCCGGATTAAGATCCTGACAAGGAATACTCACCGGATTCTCAAGTTCCTTCATGCAAATTGCCACAATTGTTTCCAGCACCTTCTTGAGTCCTAGAACAGCCTCCTCCTTGTTTTCGGCAAAACCGCAGGTATCAAGAAGAAGTTTGCCGTGATAACCCGGGCCGCGGGCAATAGTAAAGCCCCATTTCTCACCGTCCATTCCCACCAAAATCACCAAATCTCTTGGGTTGGTGAAAATTTCAAGAGATGTACGCATTGTAAGTGCCATAATTTCTTCTCCCTTTCCACCACCATACTATCTAAACCATTCCAAATTGCAAGAAAAGGTGTGTTAAAATAGTTTTATGTTTAACAATTTGTTTATTTTTATTGTCGCTCTTTTTATTGTCGTCAGGGGGGCAACTTACGCTTCACGGTACGCGATCAGTCTAGCCGAAAGTTTCAATTTATCTAAATACACCATCGGTTTTATTATCGTCGCTGTGATTTCGGTCCTTCCGGAAACATTTATTGCTATAAATTCAGCTCTTGAAGGCATCCCCTCTTTTGGTCTCGGCACACTCTTTGGTTCCAATATCGCCGACCTAACTTTAATTTTTGCCATTATTGTATTTTTGACGGGCAGAAGTTTAAAAATAGAAAGTAAAATATTAAAAAATCATGTGGTTTTCCCTTTTGTTTTGTTGTTGCCCATAGTACTCGGACTAAACGGACATTTTTCTCGGCTTGAAGGTTTGGCCCTCATCATAGCCGGCGGTGTTTTTTATTATATGGCTCTCAGAGATGGCACTAGTCACGCAATCACCCCAGCCGACCAGACCAATCGCTCCAAAAGTTTTTCACTATTGCTAGTCAGCATGGTGGTGCTCCTCGTATCTTCACACTTTGTAGTAACCTCAGCCACTGATTTGGCCGCTTATTTAGGCATCAATCCCATCATTATTGGTATGTTTGTGGTTAGTCTCGGGACGACAATGCCAGAATTATTTTTCTCATTAAAATCAGTTATGAAAAAAGATGATTCTCTGGCGGTAGGAGACATTTTGGGCACCGTCCTTGCCGATGCCACTATCGTAGTCGGTATACTAGCACTCATTAATCCTTTTTATTTCCCTGTGAAAATTGTTTATGTAACTGGCGTCTTTATGGTTATCGCTTCCCTCATTTTGTTTAGACTTATGAAAACTGGGCATGCCCTGACCCGAACCGAGGCATATCTCCTATTAGCATTTTGGTTGTTTTTTGTGCTGGTAGAGTATATTGTTAATGTAACAATATGAACAACAAAATATTTGTCCTTATATTTATAATCGTAGTATTTATTCTCGGCGGGTTGCTTTACATTTACAACCCTGACCCTGTTGAATACAAAAATCCTAATGAAATAGAGCCCGTGGCCTGTACTATGGAGGCCAAACTTTGCCCTGACGGTAGCTATGTCGGCCGCAGTGGCCCCAATTGTGAATTTGCCGAATGCCCAGCGCCACTTTTTGAAGACGGAACAGTGTTTGAAGATGGTACCATATAATAACCCCTCCCAACCCTCCCCTTAAATTAAGGGGAGGGCGACGCGTAGCGCGGGGTGGGGTTAGAAAAACAAAATGATTAAAGCAAATACCCCTCTCGAATCAATCCACCGACTTTCACTTTTTCAAAAAGGAGCGCTAAATAAAATGCGTCTCAAAACTGCTGGAGACCTTTTGAAGCATTTCCCCACCCGATACGGTGAGGCGGGAGATGTGAAATCAATAGAATATTTAAATGCCGGAGAAAATGCCGTCGTCTTTGGCAAAATATTTAAATTAAAAACAGCCAAAACTTTCAAATCAAGAGTGGCTATTTCAACTGCCGAAATTGAGGATTCTACTGGGAAAATAAAGCTCATTTGGTTCTCCCAGCCTTACATAGCCAAAATGTATTTTGAAGGAAATCTTGTAAGAATTGAAGGTCGAGTGAGTCAAAAACGAACGAAGATCCCGAGCGAAGTCGAGGGAGAATTATTTTTTTCAAACCCTAAAATAGAAAAAGTGTCTGAAATTCCCGAGGGCACCAGCGATTCACTTTTTACCGGCGAAGAAAATTTTAATCTCACCCCAATATATCCCGAGAGTCGCGGCATTTCTTCCAATTGGCTTTATCACGCCATCCAAAAAATATTTTCTTCCCAGATTTTAGATGAAATGGAAGATCCGATTCCAAAAGAAATTTTAAAAAAGTACAGTTTACCATCTCTCAAAACTGCTCTCATTTGGATACACGCTCCCCGTAAAAAAGAGGATGCAGAAATAGCTAGGAAGAGATTTGCCTTTGAAGAAATATTTTTCATTCAGCTTGACCGCCAGAAGGAAAAGTTTATTGCCCAAAAAGAAAAATCATTTTTAATTTCAAAGAAAGATGAAGAAATTAATGACTTTATAGATACCTTCCCCTTTCCCTTAACTGGCGCGCAGAAAAAATCAATTGACAGTATCCTCGGTGACTTCAAAACCGGCCACCCTATGTCGCGACTTTTAGAGGGGGATGTGGGCTCTGGCAAAACGGCGGTAGCCGCGACCACAAGTTTTGCCGCCGTGACCACAACCCCTCCTAATAGAGAATTTGGCAATTTGCAAGTTGCTTATATGGCCCCTACCGAAATATTGGCCGAGCAACATTTTGAATCATTTATAGAATATTTTGCTAAATATAAAATTGCGGTCGGGCTCATAACTGGAAGTGGCGCCAAAAAATTCCCTTCCAAGACAAACAAAGAAAAGTGGACCAAAATATCAAAACCTCAACTTCTAAAATGGGTTGCAAACGGTGAAATACCTATTTTGATAGGCACTCACGCTCTTATTCAAAAAACAGTTCAGTTCAAAAATCTGGCTCTTATAATAATTGACGAGCAACACAGGTTTGGTGTTAAACAAAGGATGCAACTTCGTCGCAAACATGATATCGCTCCGCATTTGTTATCGATGACAGCTACCCCTATCCCTCGCACCCTAGCTCTCACTATTTTTGGTGACCTTGATTTGTCTTTGCTTGATGAGTTGCCTCCAGGGAGACAAATACCTGAAACCAAAATTGTTTTGCCTCACGAAAGAGAAGAAATTTATGAAAGAGTGAGAGCAGAATTAAAAACTGGACGACAGGTTTTTGTTATTTGCCCTCGCGTCAATGACCCAGATCCAGATAAAGAAAATACTATTAACGCCAAATCGGTAAAATCTGAAACTGAAAGGTTGCAAAAAAAAGTTTTTCCGGAATACAAAGTCGGAGCAATCACTGGCAAACTGAAGCCTGCAGAAAAAGAGAGGGTTATGCGTGATTTTAAAGATAAAAAAATGGATATTTTGGTTGCCACCTCAGTCGTTGAAGTCGGTGTAAATGTGCCCAACGCGACAGTAATCATTATTGAAAATGCTGAGAGGTTTGGCTTAGCCCAACTCCACCAACTCCGCGGCAGAGTCCTCCGTAGTTCTCACAAACCTTATTGTTTTGTTTTTGCTGATAGTAAATCCCAAAAAACGATCTCTCGTCTCAAATCTTTTACCACCGTTCACAACGGTTTTGAACTGGCCGAAGCTGACTTGCAACAGAGAGGCTCGGGCGATCTAGCTGGTGCCAAGCAGTGGGGCGTCTCAGATTTGGCGATGGAGGCTCTTAAGAATATCAAAATGGTAGAAGCCGCTCGTACCGAAGCCCGTGCATTAATTACAAAAGATTTTGAACTTAAAAAGCACCCCCTTCTCGCCCATCACTTATCTTCAAAAGCAGTGGTGCATATGGAGTAAAATACCAAAACAAAAGGCGGAAACGGGATAACAATCCTCGTTTCCGCCCGGTACCAATTTAGGCTGTTGCGATTGACAAAGTCGGCTGCTTGTCTGCCGCCCCCTGACAGTCCACACAACGTGGAGCCCAAGGCACCGCCTTGAGACGCTTCGGAGAAATATTTTCTTCACAATCAATGCAAACACCAAACGTCCCATCCCTTAGACGCTGTAGTGCCGCCTCTATTTGATGCAACTTTGTGGTGCTTGAATCCAAGGTTCTCATTTCCAGTTCCTGCATTCCAGTAAACTGGGTCTGATCAGCCAGATCCGAGCTGTTTTGAATGGGAATGATCACTTCTTTACCACTAGCGATCATTTGTTTCAGCTCAGCCGCCTTTTCTTCAAGAACTTCTATGTATCTGTCCAACTCAGCAATCGTCATAAACACACATCCTTTCCTAAAATAAATAGTAGGATAAATAGAGATAAAAAGCAACTTTGTGCGTTTATTTTACCAAATCCGAACCTATTTTCAAAATCGGTAATGTATCGCACGCGCGG
>MHWW01000013.1 GCA_001824275.1 Candidatus Zambryskibacteria bacterium RIFOXYC1_FULL_39_10
ATTATTATGAGTTATCATCTGTCCTACTTGAGGGGTAGCGGGAGGGGTATCTTCTGTTATTAAGTATAGCATACTTGACCTTTTTAGTCAAGTGGCAAGGTTGAACCTTGACACTTTGCTAGGCGAGGCGGATTTCGCCGAGGGATTCACGGATTAGGCCTTTGAGTTCCAAAAGTGAAAGCAAGGTTTGAGTTTCGCCGATAGGGATTTGATGTTGAGTTAGGGCTTCACGCAAAATCTCATCACGCGCCAAAGGTTCTATTAAAAGTTTTATAATTTGCATTTCTCTTTCCGAGCAATCTTCATAATTGGTTTCTTTTTTACCAGAACTCTTTTTTGATGACGAACCCAAATCTAATTTGCCAATATTCAGAGCTTCCAAAATATCGTCGGCATTGCGGATTGGAGTCGCTCCCAGGCGCAGGAGCATATGGGGACCATCAGAGTGTGGAGAAAATATGCTCCCAGGAATAGTGAGAACTTCGCGATTGTATTCGGTCGCTAATTTGGAGGTAATGAGAGTTCCGGATTTTAGTTCTGCCTCCACAACCAAAATGGCGTGGCACATACCAGCCATTATCCGGTTACGCCTCGGGAAACTGAAAAAAACTTTTTTGGCCACCGTGTCGTGCATCATAAGCGATGCTTTTTGTTCTGGTTCCATTTCTGAAATTAAAGTACCACCTCTCTCTACAATTTCTTCGGCAAGCATAACATGCGTCTGCGGATGTAGTGCCTCGGGGTGAAGCCCTGAGCCAGGTATAGCAATGGTAGGTAAATTATTTTTGAGCGCGGCTCTGTGGGCAATGGAGTCTATACCGAGTGCTAACCCCGATACAATGGTTATGGGGTAACCAGCAAGTTCTCTTATCAAATATTCAACTGCCTCTCGGCCGTAATTTGTATATTTGCGACTACCAACAACACAAAGGAGTTTACGGTTATAATCGGGCACATTGCCAGCGAAATATAATTGCTCGGGCGGATCGTTTATTTCGGTAAGCAACGGCGGCCAATCGGTCCTTTTAAGTGTATTTATTTTATAACTCATTTCACTTTTATTTTAACAGATGTTAATATTATTTACATGAAATCGGACTAACCCACCCAACCCCTCCCTTAATTTAAGGGAGGGGCAAGGGGATAGTTAAGATAATCATTTAAAATTTCATTATGTTAGACATAAAATTTATAAGAGAAAATGCGGAATTGATTGCTCTCGGTGCCGTGAAGAAGCACATTCCATTTGATGTGCAAAAACTTTTGGAAGTAGATGATAAGAGAAAAAAGTTGAGTCAGGAAGTTGAGGAAAAGCGGGCTCGGCAAAACAAGGTGAGTGAAGAAGTGGCCCGCCTGTCATCGCCTGAAGGCTCAGCCGATGGCGGACAGGCAAAGGCGGACTTGATTAGACAAATGCAACCGCTCAAAGAAGAAACGCAAAAATTGGAGGAAGAGCTCAAAGAAGTGATGGTGGAATGGCAAAAGTTGATGGTCTCTGTTCCCAACATTCCCGATGTGTCAGTACCAGAAGGTGATGATGATGCGGCAAATGTTGAAGTTAGACGATGGGGCCCCGCCTCATCGGCGGGCGGGGATATTCCAAAATTTGATTTTACTCCCAAAGACCATATCGAACTTATGGAAAATTTGGACTTGGCTGATTTTGAAACTGGGGCCAAGGTGGCTGGATTTCGTGGTTATTTTTTGAAAAATGAAGGAGCGGAACTTTCTTTTGCACTCTGGCAACTTTCGGTAGATTTGTTTAGAAAAAATCATCCAGAATATTCTATGATGCTTGTGCCGTCTCTGGTGAAAAGGGAAACTTTGCTTGGTTCAGGGTATCTGCCTCAAGGAGAAGATGATTTGTATCATACTCAAGACAATGATTATTTGGCGGGAACTGCCGAGGTAGCTACCATGAGTTATTTTTCGGATAAGGTTTATGAAAAGAAAGATTTACCAATGAAAAAATTTGCATTTTCGCCAGCGTTTAGGAGAGAGGCCGGAAGTTATAGTAAAGATACTAAAGGCCTTTATCGAGTGCACGAGTTTATGAAATTTGAACAAGTTATTATTTGCGAAGCCTCACACGAAGAAAGCGTCAAATATCACGAGGAACTTTTGGCTAATGCCGAACAAATTTTGCAGGCTCTCGAGCTTCCTTATCATGTAGTAGTTAATTGTGGAGGGGATTTGGGCTTGGGACAAGTCAAAAAATATGATATAGAAACTTGGATACCATCAAAAAATAAATATGGCGAGACTCATTCCTGTTCGTATTTTCACGATTTTCAAACTCGTCGATTAAATATTAAATATCGAGACAGTGATAATAAATTAAAATTTGCTCACTCACTGAACAATACCGCTCTAGCGACTCCTCGGATTTTGATTCAACTGCTTGAAAACAATCAACTCTCCGATGGCTCAATCGTGATTCCAAAAGCTTTGCGTCCTTATATGGGAGGGAAGGAAAAGATTTCTAAGAAATAATATGCAAGGTAGAAGATATAATAAGGCTTCTTCAAGAATTGCCAAAAGGAACAATGCAAGAAGAGTTTTTGGTTTGGTTTTGAAAGTTGGATTACCGATCATTTTTTTGATTGGTATTATTTTTATTTTGAGAGCCGATTTTTTGCAGATAAAAAATATTGTAGTTTTGGGTGCCGAAACTGTATCTACCGAAAATCTCAAAGCTACAGCCCTAAGTCGGACTTCGGGCGACCATTTTTTTATAATACCAAAGACAAATATTTTGTTTTTAAATAAACAAGAATTGGCTGACACCCTGCTCACTACTTTCCCAAGATTAGAAAAAGCAGAAATTAATAAACAATATTTTAGTAAGAGTATTGTTTTGAAAGTTCTAGAGAGGGAAGCAGACTTTTTATGGTGCGCTTCTTCAGAAGAATGTTTCTATATGAATAAAAGTGGTTTGATATTTGAAAAGGCTGAAACCCTAAGTGACAAATTTATTTTTAAAGGTGGTGTGACTGGAGACCCTATCATGCAAAGTTTTGCTACTGCAGGCAAAATTCAAAATTATTTAAAATTTATTGATGTGTTTGAAAAGGCGGGTTTTGAGGCGACATATATAAATATCGAGTCTTCTGACAAGGCTATATTGGGCACCAGTATCGGGGAAGTATTTTTTAGTCCGGGAGAGGCTGATCTTGCTCTGATAGCGCAAAATGCCTTGCTTTTAATAGATGAAATAAAAAGCAATAACCTTGACGCCACATTTGAATATATTGACGCTCGCTTTGGCAATAAGATGTTTTATAAGTTGAAATACCCTCACCCGCCTCGCTCTGCTCGGCACCCTCTCCTCGACTGAGGAGAGGGAACACGCGAGCACTTTTTCCACCAGCCTAAATTTCTGATTTTTTCTTAAATTACAAAAAATTGTTATTTTAAAACATTTTTTTCAACTTAACTTTACAAAACAAGAAAAGGGTTGACAAATTTTATAGATTTGATATGTTGTTTATCGGGTAGATCCGGCGATGAAGTATCTCCTCCCCTTGAGGAAGCCCGCGAGTGGGCGTTCACTTGAGAGAGTAATCACTCTCGGAGGGTAGTTACTAAGGGGAGGGCTGGTGAAAGGACCACCGTACGGTAACGGATTCTGCTCAGGCCATCCTTCGGGGTGGCCTTTTCATTTAAAATTTTCTTCTATTATTTTAATTACCTTATTCATATCTTCATCAACCTGCTTATTTTTGAATCTCAAAACTTTGTAGTCTAGTTCTTTGAAAAATTTATCTCTGATTTTATCGTATTCTCGGTTATCATTTTTGTTGTGAATTTCTCCATCAATTTCAATTATTAATCTTTTCTCAGCGCAATAAAAATCTAAAATATATCCTCCTATACTGGTCTGTCTTCTGAATTTGAATCCCAACAATCTTCTGTCTTTCAAATACCACCACAATTTTTCTTCTTGCGGAGTTTGTTCCCTCCGCAGTTCTTTCCTTCTATCTATATATTTATTTAAATTATGAACCTTCACTACACATTAATTATGAGGTTTTCCCTCTCCTTATTCAAGGAGAGGGTGGCCGTAGGCCGGGTGAGGTGTTTTATGGATGAGGTTGTTAATATTTTATGTAGTTATTGCTATAATATACCTATGTCTGATGTTTATGAGAATGACTCATTTTTTTTAGCTTATATAAAATGGCACTATAGAAAAGGGTTAAGAGAACTCTTTTATGTGTCTCAAAACTTTTTGTGGTTTGTGACCCACTTCTTTTCATTTAGGCTTTTAATCAAAACCTTGTTTGCTCCATGGAAAAGGTTGGGCGAAACTTATGAAGGCGGTTTCAATCTGAGTGCATTTGCCTCAACCCTTATAGTAAATAGTCTTATGAGAGCGGTTGGGTTCTTCACTAAGATTTTGGTTTTGTTTGTCGGAGCCATTTCGTATATTGTAGTTTTGGCATTTTCAATTTGTATCCTAGTGATCTGGATATTGGCACCACTTATACTCGTCGGTAGCCTTGTTCTATCAGTAACATTTTTTGTGATTTAATTTTATGACTTTTAAAAAACTTAAAGAAATTTCAGAACCACATTTTTATAGTATTGCACTAGATCGGTATTTTGCTAAAAAGTGGCGGAGTGTTTTGAGGAAATTGACAGCTCTCGCTGCTCTCATCTCTTTTGGTTTGTCTTTTGATATCCTGCCTCTTTCGTTTGGCAAAGCTGACGGTATGTTTTTTGTTTTCATTTTTATTTATCTCACTCTCTCTTTTGTTGAATTCTTTTATAGGTCAATGATGGATGATGGGCTGACAGTCAGGATAAAAGAAAAAATGATAGATAAAAATGTTAGTCTCGATTATGGTCTTTCCAATATATTGTATGCTACTGATGAAATTGATGTGACGAGAGGTCTCTTTGAAACTAAAATTGGACTTATGATTTTCCTCAGACTCGGTATTCCTTATGAAAATTGTAAAAATTTTGTTTATTCAGAGAGGTCTCCGATAATGGCCTCGGCGTTAAACTTTGATAGTGATTTTGTCAATTTACCTCAATACGCAAGCACTCTTTACGATATCGATAAATCATTCCAATCATTCCTCGCCCAAAATTCTATAAACAAGGTTGAATTTGTTGGTGCAGTCCTGTGGGTGAGTAGAATGGAAGAGTCGAAACAATGCAAAGAAAGATTTTGGGGGCGCGAAAATTTGGGAGCGATCCCTTCCATAGGTACGAGTTGGTCATATGGGGTTGTGACTGACCTCGGTAAATTTGGAGTGCCTTTTGAGTACTCAGTTGACATCTCTCTTTTTGATTCAGAAAATGGTTATCGAGAAAAAGAGGTTCAAATACTTGAAAATATTCTGCAGAGGAGTAGTGAAGCCAATGCGATTATAATTGACGATGACGAAAAAGTCGCCAGAGATATCGTGGGGCGATTACTTAAAAAAATTAAACTCGGAACATCATTACCTTCGGTTGAGCATAAAAACATTATTGAGCTTGACGCAAATAATTTGATAGCTTCATTCAAAAATAGAAGTGAACTTGAGGCAGAGATTTTAAAAATTTTGAATCAGTCGGTTTTGGCGGGCAATATTATTCTATATGTGAGCGACTTGTCAGGATTTGTCTCGAGTACCAAAAATTTGGGAATAAACCTACCATCACTCCTCTCACCTTTCCTTGCTTCAGATCACATTCAAATAATTTCTTCTGCTACTAATTCTGATTTTCATTTTATTATTGAATCGAGCCCGACACTACTCGAAAGATTTGAGAGGGTCATTCCTGATGCAATCGGGGTGGAAGCCTCTGTCAGTGTCCTCCTGGAGCAAGTTTTGCCTATTGAAAAGCAGTATGGGGTGATGTTTTCTTATCCAGCAATTTTAAATTTGGCTAAGTCGGCCGATGAATTTATAACTTACGGAGAGATGCCAAGCAAAGCGCTTGATATGCTCATCGAAATTGCCCCTTGGGCGGCAGAGCGGAAAATTGGAGTTTTGAAAGAAAATGATGTGTCAGTTTTTGTTTCTGAAAAGACGGGTATCTCTACCGGCATGATAAAAGAAAAAGAGATGGAAAAGATAGAGCACCTTGAAGAACTTTTGCATAAGAGAGTGGTTGGTCAAGACGAAGCGGTAAGCGGTATCGCGAGTGCCATAAGGAGATCACGCTCTGGCATCGCCAATCCCAAAAGACCGATATCTTCGTTTCTTTTTATCGGCCCGACAGGGGTGGGGAAGACTGAAGTCTCCAAATCTTTGGCAGAAAGCTTTTTTGGTGACGAAAAAAAGATGGTGCGATTTGATATGTCTGAATATAGTTCTCCTGAAGCTCTCTCCCAACTTATCGGGGACTTCGCTATGAACCGAAGTGGGCTTCTGGCTAGCAAAGTCAGAGATAATCCTTATGGAGTATTGCTCCTAGATGAATTTGAAAAGTCAGCGCCGGATGTGCTGGACTTATTTTTGCAGGTGCTGGATGAAGGTGTGTTTACTGATGCGCTGGGTAGGCAGGTGAATTGTCGCAACCTCATAATTATTGCGACCTCGAACGCGGGGAGCGATATGATTTGGGAGACTATCAAATCGGGAAGTAATTTAGTCAAATCAAAAGATGTGATAATCAATTCAATTATAAAAGATAAAATTTTCCGCCCTGAACTTCTCAATCGTTTTGATGGCATCATCTTCTTCCATCCATTACAAAATAACGAACTTGAAAGTGTCGCTCGGATGGGGCTTGAAAAATTGGCGAGGAGGCTCAAGGAGAGGGATATTGAATTTGTCGTTAATCAAGATATTGTTAATTTTTTGGTAGAAAAGGGCAGTGACCCGCAGTTTGGTGGGCGCTCTATCAATCGCGCAATTCAAAATGAAATTGAAGACCTCATTGCTCGCAAAATAGTTTCAGGCAAAGCTAAACCGGGGAGCAAGATTGAAATCAAAAGGGAGGAGCTCAATTAACCTCACCCCTTACCCCTCTCCTAGATGCAGGAGGGGGGAAACATATCTCACACAGTACTAGTTCTAGATTTTTGTATTTCTCCCTTCCCCTGCATCTAGGGGTGAAAAGCGAATACTTGGAGCTTTGCAAGAGTCATTGAGATTTTTTGAATAAAAAATCCAATGACTGGACAGTTCCTGTAAGGAAGGGCAATTCCACTTTAGTGGAATGGGATGAGGTTTTTTATGAGCAACAAAAAAATGGCTCTGTTAAGCCATATTTTACCACACCTACATACAAAATAGAAAAATCGTGTCAAAATGCTTGACAGATTTTGTGGTTGTGCTATACTATATACAGACGTTGTGATGCTTTGGGTAACGGCGTGGCGAGTCCACCAACTCAGGTATTACAGCTATCACAAAGGAGCCAAACATGCACGCACGCAACCGCGGTGCGCCGATGGCCACCATCGGCACCGCAAGGGCCAATTCCAATTATAGAGTCTGAACCGCCGGCCGCCGGCAACGCCCCGCCCCCTATAGTAAAAGGGGGGCGGGGCTAAATTTTTATATGACCTTATTTTTTATGTTCTTATCTAACCTCCCCGCACTTCGTATCGACCCTCCTTACTTTAAGGAGGGAGCCGCGCAACTAGTTCAATAGTTTAGAGAGAATAATAAATAGCAGTCACCCCTCCCTTAATGTAAGGGAGGGGAAGGGGGAAGGTTAGAAAAGAGGGATAGAGTAATCTTTTTATATGCTAGGATAATGATATGAATTTTTGGAATAAAATAAAAAAATCCTTCGACAATGCTCAGGATAAACCCATTTTATGTTTGGCGCCGATGGCCGATGTCACTGATCGGGCCTTTCGACGTATTATTACCAAATATGGTAAGCCAGATGTTTTGTGGACGGAGTTTGTTTCTGCGGACGGATTATTTCTGGGAGGATATGATGCTCTCATTAATGATCTTTCTTTTTCTCCGGAGGAGCGACCGATTATTGCTCAATTTTTTACAAGCAAACCTGAAATGATGGAAAAAGCAGCGAGATTGGCGGTAGAGTTTGGTTTTGATGGAATAGATATAAATATGGGCTGTCCTGACAAAAGTGTAGAAAAGCAAAATGCTGGAGCATCTTTGATGAAAAATCCGAGTTTATCTAAGGAAATAATTTTAGCAGCCAAACAAGGAGCTCAAACTAAAATCCAAGGCCGAACCTTGGAAATTCCGGTTTCTGTTAAAACTCGTATAGGTTATAACAAGGATGAGTTAGAAACCTGGCTTCCCAATCTTTTGGAAACCGAGCCGGCCGTTATCACTATCCACGCGCGCACTCGCAAAGAGATGTCACTTGTGCCGGCAAGATGGGAACATGTAAAAAGAGCAGTGGAAATTAGGGATGAAGTGTCAAGGTTGAACCTTGACACTAAAACTTTGATATTTGGAAATGGTGATGTGGAGAATATTGCTGATGCACGACAAAAAGCAGAGGAGTCAGGTTGTGATGGGGTGATGCTTGGCAGAGCGATATTTGGAAATCCTTGGTTATTTTCAGGCCACATTCCAACAGTAGAAGAAAAATTAAAAGTTTTGATTGAACATACTAAACTTTTTGAGGAATTAGTTTTGCCCAAATCACCTATTGGCCAGGCCCGCCTGCCAACGCCTGGCACTGGCGGGCAGGGCAAGAGTTTTGCTGTAATGAAAAAGCATTACAAGGCTTATGTAAATGGGTTTCTCGGTGCCAAAGAGCTTCGAGTGAAGCTTATGGAAGCTCCTAATGCAGATGAGGTAGAAAAAGTAGTAAATAATTTTTTGATATCGTATAATTAAATTTATGGAATATATTCCAAATATTTTGGGCAAAGTTTCGCTCTCGGGCAAATCTGTCTCTGACCTCATTTTATTTTTAGTGGCGGCTTTCACAGCAATTGCGTCGCTTGTGATGTTTTTCCATTGGAGGCGATACGGAATGGGAGGTGCGACACTCGCACTTATGGAAATAGTTTATGTCGTCGTCGCGGTGATGCTTATTGTCGTAGCATTTTTAAGTTTAAATTAAATGATTACTTTTGAAGAAGGTGAACAAATAGTTAAAATTGTGAGGAGACATTATTTGGTAATTATCCCCATGATAATGTCACTTATGTTTGCGGCACTCGCACCACTACTTTTTTATACTTTTATCACTTCGGGCTTCGTGCCACTTGAAGCGGGGGCAATAAGCGCAATCCAAAACATATTTACTAAATGGAAGACATTTGGTTACTCATTGTGGCTACTACTGTTGTGGGTGATATTTTTTATTGAATGGACTGATTATTATTTGGACCTTTGGATAATCACTAGCAAGAGGATTATTGATGTAGAACAAAAAGGATTTTTCCATCGTGAAATCACCAGTTTTCGCTATGAGCAGATTCAAGATATAACAGTAGAAACCCGTGGACTTATTGAGACATTTTTTAAATTTGGCACACTCCAAATTCAAACCGCCGGTCACAGCCGAGATATTATAATCAGAGATGCCCACTATCCAGAAGTTGCCAGATCTTTAATTTTGAGATTGAGTGAGAAATCCAAAGCCACAACAAACCAATAGCATACCCCGCCAAGACATCAGATAAATAATGGACTCCCAAATAAAGTCGGCTAACTCCGACTAATATTATTAAAGTTCCTAAAAATAAAATAAAAGGATTTTTGAGGTGGTGCCTCTGGTGTGTCCAGATGGTGTAAAAAATAAATCCATACAGTGCCATAGCCATTGCGGCGTGGCCACTTGGGAATGAATAAGTCGATTCTAAATACAGAGCTTCGGTCAAAGGTCTTGCTCTGTAAAAAATATTTTTGAGCAAGAATACTGTAATCGCACTACCGAGAACGGAGACAAGCAGAGTCAAAATTCGGAGGTAATGCTTATGAATATAAAACGAAAGAGCGGAAAGAGCGGTGACTCCGCTTATCACTACATAACTTGCCGAATAGGTAATAATTAAAAATATGAAAGAGAGCCATTCAACCCTCAAGCTTATAAAAAAATTTAAAACACTTTGGTCAATAGATTGCATCAGGTTTAACTTAAGAGAGCCAAAAGTTTGTACACTAAAATTGCTGGCCAAACAATTGCCTTAAGCAGACCAAGTATCCCTGTTCCAAAAGAAGTTGCGTGTTGGATAAAGAATACTATTGCTCCTATAAAACCCAAGCCGTATACTGTTCCTGAAGTTTTGCACATATATAAATTATACATTGCCACGCCCCAATATTGCAACAAGTTGTATTTTTGATACAATACTGAGTGTTCTTTGTATAAAAGAATATTGTTCCGTGGTAGCTCAGCGGTAGAGCGGTCGCCTGTGTAGTGTCACGCAGCTTCCCAAAGAAATTTGGGATTAAAAACGAGGTGAACTCGGGGAAGCCCAAACTTTAAAAAGTGGGTAATCCCGAGCCAAGCCCAGCACAACTCCTGAAAGTAAATATTTATTTTTAGAAGTTGTGCTGGGAAGGTGTAGAGACTATCTCGCAAGAGAGTAGAGTGTGAGTGTAAAGCATTTGCATTCGAAGCGCCTCGCCCCCTAACGTACCGTGCGGGTTTATCCCGAGCGTAGTCGAGGGAGATGATATAGTCCATGCTTCTAGTAATAGGAGATTAAATGTAAGCGATTGGTCGTAGGTTCGATCCCTACCCACGGAGCAAAGGTCGTGAAAGTGAGGTGCAAGCCTCCTGTCGTGGCTTAACTGAGGACTTTTTTGAGGTTCGAAAATTATTTTGAGCCTCCGGAAGTTCCATCGAAGAGTGATTATTTATTTTTCGCAAAGACCCGCTAGAAGCAATGCTTTTAGTGGTTTTTTGTTGCAGTTCGAAATTTTTTTCTAGGTCGATCTTTTCTTGTACTCTTTTGGCTAGGACCGAAACGGATTCTTTCAGTTCATAAGTCGTTTCTCCGTCTTTCAATGTAAGCATCGAGAATACGTGCTTCAAAAGCATCCTTCTTTCCTCCGGAGTTCTTTTTTCATAAATTTCTCTGGCCCTTCTAGCTAGATCCATGATATTGAGCCAAATTTCGAAATATTTAGTTTCTTCACTTTTGACCCTGTTTATCTGCTCCAAAAGAGTAGCTTGCGCCTCGTTTATTTCTTGCTGTTTCTTTTCCCAAAATTCGCGGCTGATCTTGTTATCGAGGCGATCATCATAAAGGTTATCCAAACGCCTCTGTAGGCCGCTGTAACGTTCATTGAGAGACTTTAAGGTACTTTCCTTGTATTCAATCTCGGCGGAGTGATCATTCTTTATTTTTTCCTTAATCTGTTCAGCTTCAACATAAGTAATATTTTCAAAAAATTTGAATACCCCCATTAACTTCTGCTCAACCTGCTCCTCGGGAGTGTATTTTTTCTGACTACAACCACGATAATGAGTGCAATGGCAATAGACAGTACCTTTTTGAATTTCAAAAGTAATGGTTCCATCACATTCACCGCACTTAATCATTTTTCTGAAAGTGAATTGGTGCCTTTGGTATTTCGGGGCATCACCTCTGGTCCTTACTTGTTGGACCTTATCGTACAATTCTTTAGTTATCAAAGGTTCATGCGACCCAGCATAAACCAAATCGTTCCAACGCATGGCTCCGTAATAAAAGGGGTCTTTTAGGATATCCTCAACTTTGCTTTTTGCGGGTTTTTTACCGGCTCTATTTCTAAATCCTTGCTCATATAATTCATCCACTACTCTTTTCATGGAATAATTTCCAGTAGCATAAAGTTCAAAAATTCTTTTTACATACGAAGCAGTATTTTCATCGATCACATGAATCTTATGGCCCTTATCTCCAATAGTTTTATAACCAAGTGCTGGTTTGGTTGGCAGCCATCCCTGTCTGATTTTTTCAGCTTGGCCTTTTTTAACTTCTTCCGAAAGATTGTTTGTATAGAATCTAGCAATGGCTACTTTCATGTCCCAGACCAAATTTTCGTGGGCACGAGTATTCTGATTTAATACGAAATTTTCTTTAACAAAGTGGACTTCCTTTTCACTTTTTGTGTGGACCCAATCGTCAACAGTGGCGGCATCCTTCAAACTACGTGTTAGGCGATCAATTTTTTCGCACAAAATGATGTTTACATCTCTTTTGTCAGCAAATGAAAGCATGTCACCGAGAGTTTTTCTGATCTGCCATTTACTTGCTGATTCCGTAATTTTAAATACCTTTGGCACTTCAAGGTTTTTCTTATCCGCGTATTCTTTCAAGAGTTTCTCTTGCGCGTCCAGAGAATAGCCCGTTTCTTCCTGTTCTTTGGAAGATACTCTGCAATAGATCACAGCCTTAGTTTTCATGATTTTTATATTTTAGCACTTTTAATTTTTTATAAATAGAACGACTTTTACCTTTGATGTTATCTGGGGTAATGTTATTTCTTATGACACCGAGGATGCGGAGAAGTCATTGTGATTACCTTTGAATCCAATGCTACCCTGAAGTATTCCGATGCTCTTCAAATGGCCGGGCGAGAAGTCGTCACTCGTTTCCCCGGCTTTCACAAGAACACCTGAATACTCCTTAATGGTTTTTACTAAGAGCAAGTTATCCTGATGCCCTTACAGCAGGTTTATCCTCGATTTTTTTGGTCCCCAGCCAACACAAACTCTTTAGAGGCTGGATCTAAAGAGTTTGTGTTGACATTCGACCCTTTCTTTAAGTGATCATTGTAATCGTACTGAGCGAGCAGGTCGAAAAATTCTGCTAGAGCAGTGATGTTATCTTCGTTTAGAGCATGATCGTTCTCAACGTTCATGCTTTGATTTTCTTAAAATAAAAAGCCTTAGTATATTGGGCTTTTAAGGATTTTCTGTGGAAATGCCCTTAAAATAAAAGTGATTTGGTAGGGAAAAGTCCCAAAAAGTCCTACTCCATTTTTATTTCTAGAATATAAAGATTCTTCCCAGCACTTTCAATAGATAATGGCATCTTATATTCCCTTAGTCTCATCCTTAGTTTTTTCAGAGCTGATCGGAATGAATCTTCATCATCATAATGCCCATATTCTTCAAGATCAATTCTGGGTATTGGCTTGCCTTTGGACAGCACGTTTCCTTTTTTAATTTTTTTTGGATTCTTTAGAAAAAAATCCATTATGGCTTTTTGCCCACTTCTTATTGGCATTTTTACAGTTCCACACATCAAATAATTATTGATAATCTTTATTTCGCTGATCTTGGAAATTACTGGGACAACAACCTGTTCTTCAAATTGGGTTAAGATAATCTCTTTTTCTTTTAGAATTGACCTCAACTTTTCCATATCTTCAAACATCCGCAGAGCATCTTCTCTTTGAAGTTTTATATTTTTACCGGAATGAATTTTGTTAAAAGATGGTAAATAATCTTTTATTAAACTCCATTTCTCAAAGAAACGATGGTATCGATTATTTTTTAAAAATATTCTACAAGCTTTTTCATCCCATTTTTTATATTCCGCATAAATTTTTAGGGCCAAGCTTCTTTTTTCATTTTTGCTGAAAGGCGCACCATCAATAAGATGGATTAAGCCAAACAGCTCTATCCTTAAAATTTCTACTTGAGCGGCATATTGTGGACCCAACCTGTCCAAATTCATATACTTACATATTCTCTCAATTATGCTAAAATTTCAATACAACTGAATATAAAGCCTAGTAGCCTAAACCGGTGGTCGCCGGCATGGTGAAAAGTGAAGAAAGTCGCGAACAGCGTAAAAAACCCATCATCAGGGTTGCTGTTCGCGCCATATCGGGAAACTGGTATGTGGCCTCCGGGCCATCTGGTGGTGGGCTTTTTGTATGTAAAAAACTATGTGGAAATTATTTTGGAACATCTTGGCGGTAGTAGTCGGTTTATATACCGGATATAGAATTTTTATTTGGTGTGGGGAACATATCCCAGCTTTTGGATATTTTCCTTTGGGTGTGATTGGCGGTTTGGCTGCATTGGGATTTGGTATTTATTTGATACATGGAGTAGAACTTTTAATTTCTTGGATTATAGGGAGATTATTTAAAATTCAAAAGGAAGAAGATTTACCTTTCAATTAAAACCCACTCAAATGTTAAATTTTTTCAAAAACAAATTCATTAAAACATACAAACCTATTCTAGTTATTGTGATTATCTTAATCATTTGTATTTTTGGTTTTATTGGTGTTAGAAAATACAGCGATTACAAAAATTTGCAGCAAAACACTACCCAAGAACTGATACAACAGCAACAGAAATCATTAGAAGAAGCAATAAAAGAAATAAATGATTTAAAATCTGCAAACCAAGCAACATCCGAAAAATTGGACCAAAAAATCAACCAAATTGAAAGCAAAAGCCAAAAAACTGATTCTATAGGTTCTACCGATTTAGAACCTTATATAACCGGTGTTGTAGAAATAACCTGTAAGGATTCGTCAGGGAGCGGCTCATTGTGGAATATTGATTCTAAAAATGTAGTCATTACAAATGATCATGTAGTAGAAACTCCCTTTTATAGCTCGTATAACAAACAAAGCTATTGTGTTGTGTTTGCGGAAAAAATAAATGGGGATTTCGATATGATTTATACAGTATTTCCGTCTTCAAAATGGAATTGGAATAATGAAACGGATATTGCAGTTATGAATCTTGTTGAAAAGTTTTATCCGGATGGCAATCCTCTTCCTAGTGAATTGGAGAAACCAGCGAATCATTTGAATTTTAAAATTTCTACACTAAAAAAATGCCCATCACAAATAGCAGTTGGGTCTCCTGTAGTAGTGATTGGATATCCTGCCTCTGGTATGCAAGAGACATTTAATGGTATGGGGATTGATGCAGCAAGAATTGTTACGAATGGGGTGGTTAGTGGATATGACAAGACTGTAAATCCTCCGTATGGAGGACTATTAAACCCAAATTATTATGTATCAGCAAAGATTGATAGTGGAAGTTCTGGGGGTATAGCATTATCTAGAAACGACGACAAATTGTGTGTCTTAGGTATCCCTACATGGATAAACGTCGGTAATTATGACACCCAGGGCGTGATTCAAAATATTCATAATGTTATGAAATAAAAATTTATTTTTAAGATGACAAATTCATTTAAAAAAGTTGTTGCTTACATTGGCTCTGTAATAGTTTGTTTATGGCTTGCTTTAAACATTTTCATTGGCTTTGCATATCCGTCCCTAGTTGCTTTTGACGGAATAAAATTATTTTTCACAAATCCTCAAGAATTGATCAGACAAATGGTTGATCTTTTCGGAATACTTGGTCTTACTGTCATAGTTTTGATATTTCCCGGTGTTTTGATCTGGAGTTACGAAAAGTTTTCTGTTTTTTTGTTAAGAAAAAGATTATCTAAATGTAAATAATATGCCTCATCAATTTCAATCAATAAATTGTAAAAAGTGCGGTCACGGATACTGCCCGGTATGCAAGGACAAGTGTCCGAAATGCGGAGAAGTGGATGTGGCTGACGAAAAAACGATGGAGATTAGAGAGCAGATGAAAACATTATTAAAATCAAATGGAAGAAAAAAATAAAATATCAAAAAAAATTATTCTGTATTTTATCGGGATCGGCCTTGTCTCTTTTTTACTGGGGACCCTAGTCATGATTATACCCGAAGAAACGGGTCCGGAAGATAACTTCTGTAATGTTATGGTCCTCTCATTAAACGGAGTACTCGCAACCTATCTACCCCCTAAATCTGAAGACGATTCGGAGATGTTCTACTCCTCCGAAAATGTTTTGGCTGCCATAGAAAAAGCGGAAAATGATCCCGATGTCAAAGGTCTCATTCTTTCAATCAATAGCCCGGGCGGCGATATTGTGGCCGGGGAAGAAATAGCCAATGCCCTCAAGGCCATGAAGAAGCCAAATGTCGCTGTAATACGCAATATGGGAGCTTCTGCAGCCTTCCTTGCTTCCTCCGGAGCCGACAGAGTATATGCTTCCAAACTGTCTGACACTGTTGGAATCGGGGTCACAATGTCTTACACCGATCAGACAGAGAAAAACAGGAAAGAGGGCTTAACTTTTAACCAACTCTCAACCGGTAAATTCAAAGATGCCGGAGATCCGGATAAACCACTTACCGAAGAAGAAAAATTAATCTTCATGATTGATCTAGAAAAAGCTCACAAAATTTTCGTTGAAGAAATAGCTCAAAACAGAAATCTCAAAATTGAAGATGTGTCTAAAATATCTACCGGCAGAACATATCTCGGGGAAGAGGCTCTCAATTTTGGCCTTATTGATGAGATTGGAAGTATAGATACTGCCGTTAAATACATTGAAAGTTTAACTGGAGAAAAAGCCGAAACTTGTTGGTATTAAAAACTAATTTAAAAAATATGGGATTAGCGATAAGTAAAAATAAATTATATGAAAAAATGTCCATTTTGCAAAAATGAAATTAATGTGGACGTAGCGCAATGCCCAATCTGTAAAATGATACTTATTGAAAAAATACCTCATATTAATCCTACTTCAGAACGAGTCTACACTTCATCATCACCAAAAGAACCAAAAAAGCAAACGCATACTTCTTATTACACTCCCCCTCAAAAATCTTCTTCTAAAGAGCGGTTTAAAATTCCAAATGGTAGTGGTTGGATAATTTCAATCGTTGGATCAATTGCACTCACTTTAATTTTGAATGGTAATTATGGTTCTTCGAATCCGCTCCCCGCGCCATTATCTGATCCGACTATCGTAGATACTAATCTATCTTTAACACCAATTCCTCATACTTCATATTATTCACTTCCAAATGGCACAGTTCTCTTTTCCTCATCACTTAATGGAGAGGGCATTTTAAGCATTTCGAATGGGACCAAATCCGACGCAGTCGTAAAACTCATTACAACAGGCGGTAGCAAAGTTTATTCTGTTTATGTGCGTGCCAATAGCAGCTATTCGATTGAAAATATAAACGACGGTATCTATAGATTGCTTTTTTCTTTTGGTTCAAATTGGGACCCGAATCAAAATAAGTTTTTGGTTAATCCAAGGGCGGAAGCTTTTGATGATACTTTCGATTTTGAGACTTCAGATACCAAATCTACAGGTTTTACTATTACTTTAAATCCGGTAATTGACGGAAAAGCCACAACGAGCCCACTCGATTCAAATGTATTTGATAAATACTAAACTTTAAAAATTAATTTAAAAACATGGGATCAGCGATAAGAGTAGCTATACAACTTTTAGAAGAATTTTGGAAAATGCCTTTCGAAGGAAAACTCCTGTTCATTATTCCAACAGTAATTGTAGTCAGTTTGATTATTTGGAAAGAGGAAAGAAATAAAAATAAAATATGGAATAAAAAATAAAATTTTTCATAAATTCATGTTTTTGTTATTTGTTGCCCTCGTAGCTCAATGGACAGAGCAAGACGCTTCTATCGTCAAGGTTGGAGGTTCGACCCCTTCCGAGGGCACAAGATTAAGTGAATATGGAACCTTTGTATTGAGAGGTGTATTATGGGACCATATCGCCGATCAACTTTTGATTTTTAATATCAAAAAATATGTTTGTTTCAAAGAAAATAATTTATATATCAGCTGGGGCCATTGTTTTATTGTTCATATCTTCCATCATCTCATTTTTGGGGAGCGGAAATTCAAATTTGCCACTGGAGCAGATAACAACTACAGAAGAAGTGGTGGAAATAAATCCACTGCCTCAGTCCGGTGATTTGTATAAAGTGGTCAAAGTAGTAGATGGCGACACGGTCACGATAAACATGAACGGCAAATCACAAACCATTCGTTTGATCGGTTTAAACACTCCGGAGACTGTGGATCCGAGAAAACCGGTAGAGTGTTTTGGTAAAGAAGCCTCGGATAAAGCTAAAGAAATTTTAACAGGGAAAGAAGTGAGAATTGAGAAAGATCCGGGTCAAGGGGATTATGATAAATACAATCGACTTTTGGCTTACGTATTTTTGGAAGATGGGACTAATTTCAATAAATACATGATCGAGCAGGGTTTGGGCTATGAGTATACATATAATCTTCCTTACAAATATCAAAAAGAGTTTAAAACGGCCCAAGAACAGGCTAAATCACAGAAAAGAGGACTATGGGCAGATAATGCCTGCAAAATCGAACAGTCAACCAAAACAACCACTACAACCTCTGCTCCTGCACCAATACAGCAATTCCAAACCACCACCGAAAGCAAGCCTGCCACAAATGGTAATTACATTTGTTCATACAACGCCTATAACTGCTCCAATTTCTCAACTCAAAACGAAGCACAGGCCGCTTTTGAGGCCTGTGGAGGAGTGAATAACGATATTCATGGACTGGATCGAGACAAGGATGGGGTGGTTTGCGAAAGTCTACCATAGCCGAAAAATATAATTTTTTATAAAAAATGACTCAAGGATATTTATTTAAAATTCCGCCCGATAGACGCTCAATTTTTAACGATCATATCGAAGGTGAATTCGCCCAACCTGTTCCAAGTTTTTCTCACAGTCGTGGGTCAGCTCTTATAGTATTTATCTCTTTAGAGGAAGGGCTGATTACTCATTTAGCCTCTGGGCGGGCCGGTAATCACGCGGGGACTGATTTGCGTCGGTTAAATTTGGAACAAATTCATATTTTAGAAAACCCATTAAATTTTAGTGATATTTTAGAACATTCTCCTTCAAATGTTCGACGATATATTAGTAACGCATTTGAACATGGAGGTATTTTACCGCCAGGGAGTTTTAACGGAATGGTAAATGCAATCTATGAATTAAATCCCGATGCCGGTTCTTTACTTGCCCGATACAGTACACAACGTCAAGAAACAATAGCGAATCTATCATCAAATGTCTCTAAATCACTTGCGGCTCAAAAAGAAGCACTGAACACTGCATTGAGTATTGCTGGTATTGATAGGAAGCCTTTACTTGAGTGGACACCTAACCATGTAGAACAATCATCCTCGTTTCTTACTGGCTTGCCCAATGCATATTTAAGAGAAGATCAGATGATATTAAATGATTTCAATTTCATTCCTGGTTTTGACCGAATTAGAGGCTCTGTAACTGGTACTGTACAATTTGAAAACAGGGATACAAAATTAAATGTAATTTTAGCTAATAGACTTCCTCTGGAAGAACAAACCGGAGCGGATTTAATATATTATAATGCTACTTATCAATCATTTGTCTTGGTGCAATATAAAGCTATGGAGGATGGGACGGATGATTATGGCCCATCGTTTCGGCTTCCTAATTGGCAATTAACCGAAGAATTAACTCGCGCGGATGCTTTAATGGATCAAATTAGATCAGTGCCGCCGGTATCAAATCGGAATGGGTATCGTTTAGCTGAAATTCCATTCTTTTTGAAATTGTGTCCAAGAATTGTGTTAAAACCAGATGATGTTGGATTGACGCCGGGCATGTATTTTTCTCGAGATCACTGGAAGTTTCTTGAGACGGACAGCGATTTAGTTGGAGCTCGTGGTGGGCGAAAAATAACTTATAACAATATAGGGAGACATATAAATAATACGGAATTTATTAGTCTTGTACAAAATGCTTGGATTGGAACTACTCCGGCCCAAAGTCAAATGTTAGAACCAATTATTTCAGAAATTCTTACGAATGGAAAATCTGTTATTATCGCCTGTAAATCAAATAAAGAAGCCTTGGATATTGAAGAATTTTAATTTGGGTATACTATTGCAATTTACTACCATGGAAGAGGGGAAATTTGAACAGAAAAAGAGGGCGGATGTGGTTATAGGTATAGCCATAGCTGCTATTGCTGGCTTTATTTTAAACTTGTTAGCAAATTTGTATTATGATCTTTTTATAATCGAAACTACTGTCTGGGCCAAGGTTAACCACTTTCAAGTTATTTGTGTTTCGTTAGCTCTTTTGGGGCTAATTGGATTTTTGGAATTTTTTATTTTTGATTATAAAAATAACTTTGAAGTAAACAAGAGTTTTTTAAAAAGATATTTAAATTATTTCTTTTATAATTTTACTCCTGGCAAAATTATTAGAGTCATTACTGGTTTATACGTGTCAGCTATTCTTGTTGGGTTCACAATTATAATTTACATTTTTATGGCCAAATCTGCCGGATATTATATTGCAACCGGAGTTTTTCTGGCCGCCTTTTTAAAAATTTATCTGGAAGAAAGAGAGAAGAAAAAGCTACTCAACTAATAAAGATTTAGATAATATGTATGCATATGGTCTAAAATGCGACCATTTGCGACAGTCTATTGATCAAAAAGGGCTCCACGGATTTTATCAACACCGCCGCCAGAGAATAGCTTGCTCTCCGAGAGACTTTTTTTATTTAAACATCAAAATACGGAACCGTCTGATTTTTGTTAAAATATATAGTATGGCTATAAACGATTGCGTAACCGCCTCTATGTTCATGTGTCAGCCGGAATGGATCAAGCATAATTTATCCCGGAGATTTCATTTTTGCTTGTGTAAAATGCTTGATGGCGGTTTAAGCAGCGGAACCACTATGATTACTGGTTTACGAGCGGTCCATGGTTGGGGGATGGTCCCTGAAGCTTCATTTTTTCCATCCAACAGAAAGTTAAGCGAAGAGGAATATTCCAACTGGAGAAAAATACCACCTATCATGTGGGAATATTCCAAAAAGATAGATATTTTAGGTAACGAGCAGCTACTGAAAACACCAAATGTGCTCTACAGAAAAGAATATTTAAATAATAACAAGAAGTTTGAAGTGTACATGACTTGTTTTTCTGCACTCGGATTTTTGCATACGAATTTAAATGTCTGTACTTCTAAATTTGAAACTGCCGGTTGGCTCAATGTCATGATAAATCACAATGACCATACGGCGTATCCGGATGATCTGTTTGTTAAACCGGAATTCAGAAGGATTGGAATTGGCAATTTCCTGCTCAAGGAATTGGAATTTTTGATCTTAAGCGGTACTCTAGAGGGGTATGTAATGGAACTGCAGACGGGGAAAAAGGCTGAGATTAAAAACGTAAACTTCAGGATTCCTTCAGTCGATATTTATACGAAAAATCGCAAGGAAGCGGCGCTTAAGCTATTTAGAAAAAACGGCTACAAACTCGTTATTGATGACTCTAAGAAAATTGTTGACTCAAAATTATTAGCAATTAAGGAAATAAAATGAAAGAAGAAAACAATGTTATTTTTGAATGTCCGGACCAGAATCTGACAGCGATTTTAAAAGAATTATTTCCAGATGTTTCCATTAATCCAGACCCTCCGAAAGAACAATCTGGCAGCAACGATGTAGATGACTACAATCCGGAACCTCTTACGGGTGGGGCCGGTTTTGATCCGAATTTTTCTTCCTTCATTCTTACCGTGATTTATACTGCCGGTTACGATGGCATAAAATTTACTCTAAAGAAAATATTCGATGCAATAAAAAACATTGACCCCAAGAAAACGGATTTTCTCCTGGTTAAATATCCGAATATTAACGACTGCAAGATCTCCTTCATATTGCCAGCACAAATGTCTTCCGAAAAACTAGATGATCTGAAAGAAAGCATGGATTCTCTTTATAATAATTTGGGCAATTTCATCTCTTCAAATAATGGCTGTATTCTAAATTCAAAATTTGAATACTCGTACAATGATGAGGAGGATAAGTGGGAGTTTAAATCAATGATCTAATGAACACTCCTCTTGATGCTGCTTATAATCGTTTAGATGAGGCCCATAGGGCTTGGCACAGCGCTTTATCAGGATATCATCGAATAGATGATTTTCGAGCCGGTATAAACGGGGCCATACAGGCACTTAGAAATTTAACTTTTGTTTTGCAAAAGCAAAAAGATAACCTTGCTAACTTTGATGTCTGGTATTCTGGGTGGAGACAAAAAATGCAAGATAATCAGCTCCTTAAAGAGCTTGTTGAAGCTCGAAATATAATTGTTAAACAAGACGATCTAAAATTACATAGCGTCGCTAAAGCCAGAACGAGAGGGTGGGTTGACTTCGAGAGGGTTGCTTTTACTTTCGATCCGTTTGCTGACAGCTTAGAAGTCGCTACGGGTTTTTATAATACGTATGCAAAATATTTGCCCGTACCGGAAGAACTTAAAAAGAGACTGATCTTTGAATTTGAAAGGAAGTGGGTGTACGAAAAATTGCCAGATTATGAGTTGCTTGATGCGATCGCTCAATCCTATCATTTTTTTCACGAAATGCTCCTAGACGCATCCGATAAATTTTCAATTCATTCAAAACGAAATCTCTCTTCTGGTAATTATTGTCTCGGAGAATTAAACGATAAAAATAAACTGAAATGCATGATGGTCACAGATCAAAATCGCCGTCTTGTTTTTGGATTTAGCGATGGAAATATGCTTGGAATGAAAACCGGAAAGATTGAACGGGATGAAGTTGACTTGGAAAAGGCAAAGGAAAGATACGGTGATGGATGGAAATCTGGAGAAATTGTTTCTTTGTTAGAAGGTATTTTCCCGGAAAAGCATCCTTTTAATCAGATGAGGTTGTTTGCTCAGTCAGGATTGAATTGCCTCAAGAAAGACAAGTTTCTTGTTCCGGTGTCTTTCATATTCGTTGAAAATGAGAAAACACCACCTATTGTTATAAATCACTTCTTTCAAAACCAAGAACAAAAAATGGTGGCTATGGATAGCGTGGCGGCAAAAATTATCGAAAATAATGGGAAATTTGTTCTCTTGATGGTTGAATCATGGATATATCCTTTTAACAAAGAGAAACCATTGGTCCCGCCCGAGTTTAGTTCAAAAAACGCAAAGGAGGTGGTTCAAATTTTTTGCTTATCTGAAAAAACGGTAAAAGTAATTAATGTTCCTTTTCATAAAAATATGTTTGGACAAGTAACTCTATCTAAGCCGTCCGTAGAAAATTTTTCAACCGAAGATCATAATTATTTTGTTATTTCGCCATTGACGAAAGCTCTTAAAGAAAATAAATAAACACAAAAATGTTTACTTTTGTTTACCTTTTTTGGATTATCCTCTGTTATTAAGAAATTTCAAAACTCTATATCCGGATTGTTTTGCACATCTTGGGCTGTACCCAGATTGTATAGCCGCCTTTGTTGCATTGAACCTGTTTGTAAGAAGGTGCTTTATAAAAGTTAATCGCCTCACTGTGGGTCCATTAAGATAACAGCCCCGCAGGTTATTTTCGACTAAGTTACCTGCTATGATGCCCGGCAAATTTTTGTATAAATAGGGTTTATAAAAAATATAATCCATAATGAATTTAAACTCATCCATATTAAATTTTGGGCTTGGTTTTGTTTTTTCATACTTTTCCGTTTTGTAGATCTCAGTAAGCACATCTATCACATCTTTTATGGTTAACAGTAGCTCCTCTTTTTTCTTTTCCTTTTTGGCCATATTCCTTTAATTTTTAAGTGTCGGATCAGCAAGCAGTTCTTTTAATTCCGCCAAAGCAATTGAAGGAAAGGGGTATTCATTTACCCAATCTATCGTTCTAAAATCGTCAGCCAGTGCGATGAGGGCAGGAAATTTACCTTCAAATTCTCCACTTTCTCCTTTATTTACAACATATTCTCTTGGTTCGAACCCCACAATTTCGGACCTTGCAACTTGGAGTCCATTTATGTAAGCAGAAATTGATTTAGTGTTGTTAATCCTAACTTTTCCACGATTAAACAGAAGGTTCGAACCAAACTTAACTAAAGCATCCCTCTTTTTTTCAAACGGTCCATTTTCAAGTAGCTCCGACATTTCGATAGATAAATTTACAATTTTTTTCGCTTCACTAACCCAATCTATATTTTCAATCTCGGCCAGCTTTTTATTTCCTTGAATCGGGCTAATTTGCCTCTTGGCGAGACTAAACTCCTCGTCGTTGATCAAACCTCTGTCATGCATATCCAAGAGCCTTAGGAGCTTCTTTTGGCCGTTTTCGGAGGATTGCTCGTTTGAACGAGTTACCGCCTTATTTTCTTGAAGCTCTTTGTCTTTGATTTCGTCAATATGTCTTAATGCCCAGTCTGCTAACCCTTTGGAAATCTGGAAGTTTTGGACCAAGTAGTCAATCACTTCGCCATTAAGCTTCTTCTCTTCGATACTCACAGCCTTAATTCCGGGGCTTTTTCTTTCTTTGACGCTGGCGTAGAAAACATAGTTTTTAAATTTCGGCCTGTTCATATTTTGGATCTTGATACCACACTTTGGGCACTGGTCCTGGTTGATGTAAGAAAACTTATGCTTGCACGCCGTGCATCTTATTTGAAATTTTGGGTCTCCGACTACAGCACAATTGTTAACCTCATCCCAAATAAGACCACCATACAGCAGGTTTCTTTTTTGTGATCGCGGCCTGCCTTTTTTACCAAGCATGTCTTGAATTTGCCAATACTGATCCTCGGTTATCATTCTTTTCAGTTTTTTATCCAAATCTTGCCTTACTACCTCACCATCTTCTTTGGCATAATAAAAGAAGCCGGCATATACGGGATTTCTCAAAAGAAAATACAGATATGAAAGAGAGATTAATTTACCACCCTCTCTTTTCCTTGGGGGCGTAGTCAATTTTAGTTCGTCCCGCGCTATAAAATAAAGTTTTCTCACAGAATACGTCCCCTCAAGAAATTTTTCAAAAATCATTTTAACGAGAGGCCACCTAACAGGATCCTCATACCAGTCTCTGTTGCCTTTCTCCCTGGTCATATCATTAAAATACCCTATATGAGCCAAACCGTTCGGTAGCCCTTTAAGGTATCTTGTTCTTAAGCCAGTCTTTACGTGCTCGCTCTTATCGTCCGAGTCCTTCTTTGAAAAAATAAGCTCTAAAGCGAGAAATGCTTTATCTGTTGCTGTATTGTAGTAAACTTTAGAAGGAGTTCTAACCTCTACCAATTTTTTAAGATCCATAAAATAGATAATCATCCCAGCATCAACAGGATTTCTGGATAGGCGATTGGGGAAAAGGACGAGCAATCCGTTTGCCTCTCCGGCACTAATTCTCTGGATCATTTCGTTAAATTTCGGTCGGCCCGGAGTATGGGCACTCTGCGACTCGTAAATAATGTCAACAATTTCCAGTCCGTTTTTCTCGGCAAACTCCCCGAGTTCTCGGATTTGAGTTTCGATGGACTGGACCTGTCTATCCTCGGCTTCGCTCGATTTACGGCAATATATGAAATACCTTAATTTTCTAATGACCGGCATTAAATTTTTCATGACTTTGTAAGTTAATCTTATAAACGGAAAAGGGGTAACAATAGGAACTTTAATCGCCAGACTAAAGCATTGTTACCCCGCCTCTATATACAAAATTATTGCGTTTTAACTTTAGTCTGGCTTTCATATTATATTACGATTTTCCTTAACATTCCACCTAATTTCTTTCTCCCATTTGACCCTGTCCAGATCTTCTGACAGATTATTGTATCTCAACAACTTCTTTGTTTCGCGGCCCTTCCACTTTAAGCTTCTTGGCATGTGCTTTTCAATCTTTTTCATCCTCTTTTCTATAATTATTTTTCTGATGTCTGGATGCCATCTCAATTTCTTGGTTAATAACTGAGATATGTATTTTAGACTATGGCAGTGCCTGCACAGGAAACGCCCCTCGAAGAAATAGATGGACACTACACGGCGGAAACAGCCCGGACATATAAACCAGTATCTGAAACCGCCAAAGTTGCAGGAAATTCTCTGCAGGTTTATTTTACAATCATAATCTATGTAAGAACTATTATAAGATCTTCTATCGTGTATATATTCAAGCTTTATATATGGGTATCTATAGTCAAGATGTATCTCGTAATAAATATCCCCGTCTACAATAAGCAAGTTGTCCCAACATAGAGTGCCCGTCTTGTATCCATTTCTAAAATTCTCCAACATCATTCGGGTATGGATATTTTTTGATAATTCAATTATTCGTGTGGTTTTCATATCGTCTCGTCAACCGAACTCATTAAGAGTTGGGTTAACAAAATTTATTGCTCTTCTAAGCTTTCTTTAGGTTTAAAATAGTCTGTAAATATCTCATCAGTAAGTTTCGACATAGTCTTACCTTTATCTGTAGATTTCCATTTCAACAACTTATGGTTGTCTGTGCTTATTCTTATTAAACGCGTTTCTCTTTTATATTTCTCTTTTTGTTCTTTTATTGTTGGCATTTTATTTTCTTGAATAATTTTTATTAATTATACTAAGCGGATGTTCTTCGCATCTACGCGGTGCTTCTAATGCTCTCTTTATCATTTTAAACCACACATTAAACATGGCTTCCATATCTAAGTGCTTATTTTTAAGTATTTCCAATTCGATTTTGTTTAACTCTCTACCATATTTACACGTTGTTAGTTGTCGTATTAATTCCTCGTAGATTTTAAATGCATACACAGTTTTATTTTCAAACATAATTTATTTTGTTAATTTATAATTTTGTTTACTTAACCCCCGGCCCGGATTTTTCGACCCCCTCCCTCCTCCGCTTCCCTCTGATGATAAAGTCTTTCCTTGTTCCTTGCAGACAGCCCTAGTTTAGTTTGATTAGTTTCTTTCCCGTCATATTTGGGAGCAGACGGAACTAATTAAATTACCAGAGCGCGCCCTCTCTCATCATCGTCGGTCGCGTTGTCGGTTGGCCTGCAACCCTTCGGATTTCTCCGACCACGTGCAGATGTGGCCCGGGCCAAATGACCCTAAATTATCCACTTAACAAATGGACAATTTAGGAACTTTTGGCTAAGCTGACTTTATATTTGATAATTACTGCCATGATCCCGAGCAACCTGGCCCCAAAGTCATTCAAATCATCTTCGCTAAAAAGCGCGAGACCCCTTTCTCCGATGTCTTTCCGGAGAATTTCTCTAAGCTCTTCTTTTGCTTTTTGGCTGAGTTCCATTCATTCATTTTAAATTGCCCCTTGCAGTAAAACCCGACTTACTTTTTACAGATGAAAAGAAAAAAACCGCTTTTTATAAAGCAGTTTTTATTCATATTGTGTTATCCACAAACTTACTGGAACTTACTCAAATTCTTTTCATAAGTGCCATTACCGATACGTTTAATTTTAATTAGAAATTTATACTCTCCATTTTCCAGTTTAATAACGTCTTTTAACAAAAATCCCGCTCTTGCATACATAGGATTGTCCTTGTTTAAATTCCAATACTTATGTGCTTGATTTCCATAATCATCTACAGCAAGTCTGTGTGGAGACTTAGAAATATCATAGAGCAATCTGCCACTTTTATTTATTTTACCGCTTAGGCCCTTAAAGGGGGCCGTTAGAGGGGGCTTTATGGAGTAGTCATCATTTACCAGATAAATAAATTTATCACCTCGATCTTTAGTGTATTCAACTACTGTTATGAATTTTATTTCTTTAGTTACTAGTTTAAATTTGGAAGGATGTTTCCCAACTTTTTTTCTGACTTCTTGCAGAATATCAAGTTTTTTATAAGTCTCTTCCCTTATATTTTTGACCCATTGTTGGCCTTCTTCCTCTGACACTAGCAAATCTTCTTCAAGGTTTGTTACTGGAACTGAATCGGTTCTAGAGAATTTTTCAAACTCGTCTAGCAGATATTTTTTATGTATCTCTAATAATCTTCTTGCTGTGCTTTTCCATTTCAAATACATTCTCCTGAAATCTTGGTGGAAATATGGCTTATTGGACTTATATCGATCTAATATACTTTCTTCCGTGTATGCAGTAATTTCTTGACCGGTGGAAATAAGCTCATAAAGTTTATTTTGGGTATCTTTGATAGAATAATCCTCTAAAAAATGGCTCAAATCAAGTTTAAAATGAACTGGACCTTTATTAGTCACCATTTTATATAGTTTATCTTTTCCTCCCATAATGTTAATATGTAAACATAATTGAATAGAGTTTGAAAGGACCTAACCTCATTGCTTCGGCAGTGAGCACGGTCCAAAGTCGAGTAAAGCGTAAAAAGGCCCAACGGGCTCGCTTTACTCGCCATATCGGGAAACCGGTATGAGAGGCTTCGGTCTCTACCCGTTTGGGCTTTTTGCGCATAAGACAAAAAGTCCACCAACAAAGATATGTTTGGCTGGACAAAAAACAATACAACAACATCTCAGTCGGATAAAAAGGAAGAAAAAACTTCTTTCTTCTCTTGGCGTATTAGTGGTCCAGAGTTAAAAAGACAAATTGAAAATTATCACACTTTTAAAATCACCGAGTCATATCGTGGCATATCAACAATAATAATTATTGCAATCTTTGGTTTGGTATCTCTCCTAAGTCTTTTTAGTATTGGTGTTGAACCTTCAGAAAAAGTAATCAGCATATTTTTTAATGCGGTGGTTATGCTACCAGTAGCATTCTTTGTGTATAAAGGTCATCGCTGGGCAATAGTAGTTATGGTGGCGTTAATTACTTACGGTGTTGGTTCCTATCTTTTAGAAAGTGGCAAGATATCGGTTCTTGCTATTTTCATTTGGCTACTTCTTATCCCGCGTTTTTGGAAAGCGTTAAAGATTGAGAACGAAAGACGGAAAGTTAAAGCTCCGTCAACATTTTAATAATAGTTAAACGAGTATATGAAAAAGAAATATATATTAACAACGATTGCTCTCATTGTGTTTGTTGCTCCACAAGTGGTCTTTGCCTCTTGGTGGAACCCCCTGACTTGGAAAGTTTTTAAGTTTTTACAGAAGTCGGAAGTAAAAACCGAACAAGTTATGAACGCTCAGGAAGCCTTAAACACAGAAAACAATGATCAGCCGTCAGAGTTGGAGGAGTTAAAAAAAGAAATAGAAGAGCTGAAAAAGGCTCAAACTTCTAATACCACAAAAAATACCCCCGCTAAACAGCCGGTCCAGTCAGCAACGGTAAAAGATGTCGACCCCACACCAATTACCGTATCAATCCCCCAATATAATGCCCAACTATGCATAGCTATTAATGAGGAGGAGAAGTTGTTGAATAAAAACCTATCCGTATCCATCGGGTATTTCCAAAGGGACTTAATACCTGTATTTGATGCTCAAGTAAAAACAACAGACTATACGCAAAGATATGACAACCTAACTAAAGTAAAGACCTCATTTTTTAAAGCTTTAAGCGATTTTAAAAACAAAGATATTGCAAGAATAAGTTCTTCCTACTTGGATCCTGTTTATATAAAAGAATTAAAGGATACACTCACAGCTCTTGCGGACGGATATGAAGATGTTTGGGACCAATTTCAGATAGATAGTTTGAAGCTCAAAAGTATAGATTTTTACGACAGCTATGACAAAAATATAGGCTATGCCCTCATAGAAAAAGACTACGATTTGCTAAAAGAAAAAAATAAACTACTGCTTAAATCTATAGAGCTCTGGGAGCTTACATTTGATAAATATAAAGAAGTGAAAGTTAAAAATTCTTGCTCTTAATACTAAACTATGAAAAATGCGCTCAATATGTTTTTAGAGTTTTGGAGGTTATATTTTTCAAGTGTATTTTGGATGATTGTATATCTGCCGCGCCTAATGCTCTGGTTCCTGATGATTTTGGGACCCGTCGCACCTATTGTCATCATTGGCCACAAAATAGCTGAGACGCCCGGGTCCGAAGGATTTTTAATTGCTACGAATGTAATCTCCGCCGGCCTAATCTATTACCTCTTGGAACACACAAAATGGGGCGAATGGACCAAGAAAGTATCTCCGTTAAAAGACTACCCGGATGATTAAATTTTATACATTTTAAAATATGGACAAACAGGAACTTTTTAACACAGTATTTCGCCAGATGTTGGATTATGCTGACAATGATTTTGTTAAACATCTTGCTGATTGGGGAGTAGAAATATACGACTTGCTTGATAGTAATAATAAGATAATTTATACATACCAAAATGAATTGAATTATGACCAATTTATATACGCAGTAGCTCTTGCCCGCATCGTTGGTTTGTTTGGAATGCGCGCCTTCAATGACCACCTATCGGACGAAATAGAATTTGGCGATCCTTTGCCAAAAACAAGACTAAAGAATATATGGGTCCCTGTGTATTCCAAAATAGACGAGATATATTCGGCGCTTATTGATATTTACAAACAACAAGGAGAGGACGACCCAAACCACAAAATTTTGTCATCGTTAAAAGAAGTTTTTGGAGAGATTAGTCAGACAAGTTCCAATGAACCACAAGCATACGATTTTGTGAGAAATCGTTTTAATTATTGAATAATATGACATATCACATTAAAAGACCGAACTATATGTGTAAAAAATGCGCTGTTATATACATTCCTTTCAATAAGGACATTGCCTGTCCTAATTGCGGAAATCAGGCAGATACGGAGGAGCATTTTGATTTTATTATTGATATAGCGAACTCTATGAAAGCCCACAAAATACGATACGGTTCTTTTATGCCACCGGCTTTCTTTTGCGATGGCTCATTGGCCGCAAATATACAGTCAAGCTGTCTCAAGATTTTTGACAAATTTGAAGCAGCAAAACCCAAGGATGAGAAAGGCTGGTTATCAAAGGCCGTGGTAGAAAAAATCGAGTTTTCCGAGGAATATAAATATCTGATTAAACACATCACTGATATTATTTTTAGTATATATGGGCTATATAAAAAGCAAAACAAGTTCGCTCCATCAAAACTCAAGAGATGGCTTTCGGAAGAGTTAAAAAAATTATTGCCTTACCTACCTTAATGTTATGGCATCTAATCCTTTAAAAAGAAAGATTGAAAAAATAAAAAGAGCAGTTGTTGGAGCTATGGAAGAAAGCGAGCTGACCCGTATGAAAGCCAAATATTACATCGATACTTTGTGGCCGGAGGAGATGGAAAAAGCCGCCAAAATACAGCTACCTAAAAAATTCTCTCGGTGGTTTAATCAAAAGGTTATAGTCCGCAGAGGGCAAGGAAATACCATTGATGTTTCAACACTGTCTGGTTTTGAGGATTATCTCAATAAATCAAGAGAAGCTTATTACAAAATTAAACCCGCCTCTCCTTATGAATTTAACTTCTTTCCAAGGTGGGCTTGTGGACCGATTTTTCAAACAGAGATAGATAAAGCCGGTGTGCTATTTGTGCCGAAGCAGACATATCAAAACTTAAAATTGCCAGGTGTATTCGTGTTTAAAATAACTAAAAGAGGACTTGAAATAACTGCTAATAAGTAAAGGTCTTCACATCATTGAGTTTTGCATCTTTACCAGTGCTGAGCATTTTAATCAATGTGTTTATGCTTTCTAATGTTGGGTTTACATCATCCTCTTGCTTATCTGGTTCTTTTTTATAATATCCCTTGAGTTTATAAGCCATATCTAAACCTTTAATAACGGCGTTAGTATCTAATTCTTCTATCTCCATTACCAATTCCCCATGACGCGTTGTCCTCACTTTCCGTGGCACGGTTAAAAGCTCCAAATGTTTCTTTAGCAATAAATCATCCGGTATTCTATCTGCAAAACTTTCTATAATCCTACAAATCTTAGGTTTTCTTAAGTTTTCTGAAGCTATTACAGCGGCACTGTTTCTGTTTTTTACATTATAATTTCTTACTGCTGCCTCCGTTCCATTACCAGTCAGAATATAGTCTTTTATGAACCCTGCCTCTTTTTTAGAGACCGAATATTCACCCCTATTTCTAATTGTTATTGGATTTTCTGTAAGGGTAAGTTCCATAGCAAAAATTGTATCATATATTATTTTAACAATACCAACAATTAACAAACTTATTCCAGCCCCCAACGAAGATATAGAGGCTATTTATTACCAAAAACCAACCAAAAATGACCAAAATTTTCCACGTATTTCCACGTATTTTATTAGTAGCGATTTTACTGGGCTTAGACCCAAATATAGAAAAGTATATTTAAAATAACTTAGGCGGATTTTCTAATGTTACTCGTCTCGAACCGCTTTTTCCAACACCTTCAAAAATAAAGAAAGCACCCTGTTCTTTTAAGTCTCTCGTATCTTCAATAGGATCAATGGTTTCCATTGAATAAATAGGTTTTATTTGGACAGATGATACTTTAAGCATAGCTCTTGCCACTTCTTTTGTTGATCCATTTTTTGGAATATCAGATACCATAAGACCGGGAAATACAAAGAAAATGTTATCGAGACTAGTTGCCTCTTGCAGAATTATTTCCGAGTTTCTCTTAAAATCAAAAACTCCGCCTTGGGATATATAGCATACAAGTATAGTATTTGGTTCATATTGTTTACTTGAAAGTTTCTTTCTAACTGTATCAAGCAGGTTACCATCTTTGTGTTCCACTATTTCTACTTCACGCACACACATTTCTGGAAACCCCTTGTCCTCCATAATAGTTCCAATAACGCCATCAGGTGGATCATTTTGGGGTTTAATCATCCACCATTGCCTTTGATCTGATTTGGACATAGCTTTGGCAATTATAGACATAGCGTATATTTCCTTGGCCCTTTTTAATTCTCTATGATCCCATACATACTGAAATGGTTTGTCGGCAAATTTTTGTGCAAGTTTTCTTTGTTCTTCCCAGAAATATCTGAGGCCATATGAGGGATTGAACCAAACTGTTCCTTTTTCTTTTAAATATAATAGGTGGGGAGGATACATTATTTTAAGTATTACGCTTTTATATATTTAGGAAATACTCTGTGAAATTTCTCTGCCATATCTAACAACCATTCAAATTCATCTTCCCAACCTTTTTCACCCTCAAAACATCCGGCCTTCAAAATTCTAGCTCTACTAGCCTTTTTGGCTGGAAGTTCCATCCATTCAAGATTTTCTCCAAGATCGATCTCAATGGCATCTTTTTGTTTAAAGAGCTTGTTATATAAGTCCTTATTATCTGGAATATATAACTCAACCCCATAAGCTTCCTCACGGGAATTGATTGTTAAAGCTATGTGAGCATCGGAGCTTCCAATGCTTATATTGGACCAGTGTTGCGGATTGCTTTTCCGTATATGTAGTTTGGTTCCTCTTCTATCTGCATATTCCTTAAATTGGGTCCAAAACTCTAATTGTTTTATTTTTGTGTCTGTAAGCTCTGCTTTATCGGTTGAGCTTCTAACCACCTTGGCCCAGTCGTTTGGTTTAGAAATAATATCGAACTTAGGAGCAAAAGGAGAGTTTTCTATCTGCCATAGCTCTATTTTCACCAAATAAAACTCAATATCTTCGTCTGTGTGTTCGTTGAGCCAGTCAATGGCTTGTCTATGTTCTTCTCTAACATCCTTTACTACCCAAACCACTACGCGAGCATCGTATCCGGAGGCGTAAGTAATGATCTTTCCGAGATGGTCGTGGTTAGTTATTTCAAGTTGGTTCTCAATAATAATCTTTTTGCCGGTGTTTTCTTCCTCTGCGAGAATATCTACATTAAAACTGCCGACTTCTGCTTCCGTTTGGACCAACTTAATATCAAAACCAATCTCGTCTCCCAAAAGATCCAGATTTTCCTCTTGAGCAAGCCATTGAGTAAAGTTATTAGCTTCGTGTTTCCACGCCTCTCTTAACTCTACCTTTTTAAGCTTTCCAAGATTATTATTGTTCATATTTTTTATTATTTAACATACTGTTATTATTAGCTAATTTCTCATCAAAAAAATCAACTATTACGGGTTTATCACAACTTGAACCTTTCCCAACAACTATTGCTCTAAATCTTGGTAGTATACTCATACTATCAAGATATTTTTGATTGATATAAGCACTCATAAAGTTCTTTGATGTCTCATCGAATGATTGCAAGGCAATTATTGTGTGGCACTGATAAAGTATTGTTTTAGTGACTAAGGCTGTTCTTTGGGTAATAATTAAAAAGCCGATGTTATGTTTGCGGCACTTTAGAACAACTTGAGATATGCGACTTACTTTCTTTTGACCGAAACCCTGGTCTCCAAATGTGCTTTCTGGAATAAAATCATAGGCCTCCTCCATTGCTATACATATTTTCTGGTCCTCATTTAGGGTCTGATAAGCAACAACCTTTTCAATTAAGTTTGCAGTAATTTCACTTAAATTTAGAGTTCCTGTGCTTTTATCTTTGTCATCAGTCTGCCAATTTATAGAAATTACGTTTTTGGTAGTCTTAGAAAGATCAAAGGTATCAGAGTTTTGCTCCTCAATTATTTCTGAGTTTATATAAGTAGTAAGAGATTGTTTATGCTTACGATCCACCTCTAAAATAACAACTTTGAACCCATCTGTAGCCATTTTTTCTAATATCTTCGCGGCCATTCTTGATTTGCCTGTCCCTGTTTTTCCTATAACTGCGATATGGTGGCTAACACTCTCTTCGAGATCAATAAATATGGGGTATTTTGAACGAGGAACAACTCCAACTTTATAACAAGAACCGTTTATTATATCTATCTCTTTTGTATCGTTTTCAATAAAAACAGGAGAATTAACACTCGGAACCCAACCTGTGTCGGTAAATTTTTGTTTATCATCTTGCCAGTATCCAATTTGTTGGGCAGTTATTGTTTTTGAACCCTTTTTACTTTGACCGTCGATATTCTCGGAGTCAGTTTCTACATTTATAATTTGATATTTGGTTGAATTTTTATAAAAACTTACAGAAATTAAATCGCCCTCTTTTAGAGTTTTGTTCTCATCTATACCATCTATCATTTTTACCTTAATAACATCAATATCTGAATTTGTGCTAACAAATCCAATTATATTATCCCGATTTTTGTATACCTCTAATTCTTTTACACATTCTGGGACTTCATCTGTATTTTTATGTAAATAAATTTGTTTCGAGACATCAAGTTCTTTTTGATTTAAACAGTTAAAATGAAGATATTTTTTACTGTCAGCAGTTAATTCCTCTATAAACATAGCAAATACCAACTTTTCTTTAGTATGAGAATTATTTATATCATCTATAATCGCTATATCGCCCGTCTTTAAATTTGGGGACCCGGGTAATTGCTCTATGTAAAGTATGCCTGGATTTAATCTTTTTACTATTCTGCCAATTAATTTGGGTTTACTCTTATTCCTAATTTTTTCGAGTAAAGGATCGATTATTTTCCTATCTATTGGCTCTATAAGAATAGCTGTTCCCCAAAAGGCAATCATAAGTAATACCGCGATCTGTCCTTTATTTACGGAGGATATTCCTTCCAGATATGGAACAAAATAACTAAAAATAGAAAGTATAAACACAACAGAAAACAGCATTTTTGAACTACCAAAAAAACTCGATACAACATTTGCAGAATGAGCTATTTTTTGTGATATATGATTTTTATCTTTTTCTTCATTAATAAAAAGAAAAGAAATTATGGCGATTACCGCAATTATTGAAGCATATATAAGTAGGGGTTTATAAAGCAAGAAAGCATTTATATTATCTAATGTAGTTAAAACAACAAAAAGCGAGGTTATGTTTACTATTACATCAAGAGGTTTTGTAAAATACTTTTCCGTCACAAAAACACCAAGAATTATCAAAAGTAAGCCACTTGTAAACCATATCTGCGCATCCTTTCCGATATTCACGAAAATACGGTCAATAATTAAAAACCTTATAATAAACAAAGCTCCTGCAAAAAGAATAAAATATACTAGGTTTTTAATTCTTTTCGTATTCATACCCTACTTTATTTATTATCTCCCCATAGTTCAGCGACCTTTTGTTTTATTTCTTCATTGTTATTCAGTATATGTTTTTCAAGTTTTTTATTTTGAAAATTTATATCTTCAATTTGTTTTGATGTTTTACCGACAATATTCTCATAAATCGGTATCTTTAAGGATAAAAATATCTCTTTAGGAACAACCCTCCGTCTATTCGCAGTTCCTTTCATAGAATTTTTGTATAAATTAATAGCAACAGGAGATCTTAATATATATTCTAAATATATAATGGGTATATCGGATCTTTTTACTCTCCATACATCATATGCAGGACTTACTGCGGCATAGTCATATTTTGTTTGAAAACCTAAAACACCCTCATCAATTGGGAAACCAACAACAAGTTCATCTCTCTTTACTAATTTGTATTTAGATATGTCTATATTTGCAATTCTTTTTTTAAATTTTTTAGATTGGTCTATTAACCCATTATTCATAGTAATTGACATCACTGGTATATTTTTTCTTTTTCCAACTTTTTCTCCAGACTTTTCCAAAATAGACGACAAGGGGACCATCCCCCATATCTGCTGTGGTCCTGTATTATCAAAATAGTATTCCTGTTTCAAAAAAGCATTCTTGCTGTTCAAAATGGTCTCTTTTGATTTAAATTTAATATCAAGCGCGTTTTCAATTTCTTGACTATTTAAACTAATTGCTTTTTTAATGTCTATCAACTTATCGGTAACTAGTCCTATATTTATCGGCATTGACTGACTAATCTCGTAAGAAGTGTTTACTTGAATAGTTTCGACTTTCAAAAAATAAATATTTCTTGATTTTATAGATTTATCAATAAATAAGATTGAAGTTTTTACTTTACTGTAAGGCTGAAAGATACCAGCTGGCAAATCAACTATTGCCCATAATCCGCCGCCGACTAACTCTTTCCTTAAACTATTGTAAGTCCGACCCGATGTATTTATCACACCATCTGGGACAATAATACCGGCTCTGCCGTCTGGTCTTAGATGCTCCTTGATATAGTCGACGAAAAGAACTTCTGAACGGTTAGCTTGCACGCTAAAGCGTTTGTGGGGCCTTATACCACCCTTTGGAGACATAAAAGGTGGGTTGGCCATTATTACGTCATAAAACTCGTCCCAACGCTCCTCACTCGACAGGGTGTCATATTCGTAGATTTTAGGGTCAGCAAAGCCGTGGAGATACATATTGACTTTAGAGAGCTTTACCATATCTGGAGAAATGTCATAGCCAACAAGGTTACCTGTAAGTTTTTTCTTTTCATCCGGAGTAAGTGATTGTTCTGCATTTGTAAGTTCTCCAGTTTTATTATCTCTACAGTCGTGTTGGTTTATGATATGTTTGTAGGCGGAAATAAGGAAGCCGGCAGTGCCGCAAGCTGGGTCCAAGATAGTCTCGTCTTTCTTTGGGTCTATAACATCAACTATAAAATCTATAATGTGGCGCGGGGTTCTGAATTGGCCGGCATCTCCCTGGGATCCCATTATGGAAAGCATATATTCAAAAGCATTACCCAAGTTCTCACTATGATCATATTCAAAACCATTTATTTCTTTAAGAAAAAGATTGAGTGTTTCCGGACTTCTGTATGGGAGGAAAGCGTCTTTAAAAAAGTCTCTGAATAACTGCGGAATATGCGGGTTTTGGGACATCTTCATTATTGCTTCTCCATAAAGCTCTAATCTTTCTTGACCGCCAAGCTTGGGGTCCATTAGTTTACTCCAAGCATATTTTTCAAACCCATTGGAAAAGAAACGGGACTTGCCCCCAAACACAACCGAGGCCTTATCCATATCATCCATAAATTTATAGATAAGGGCTGTAGTTATTTGCTCCACCTGCGCTTTTGGATCGGGAACCTTACCAACGAGAATATCTCTGGCCGAGTCGATTTTCTTTTTTATCTCTTGAGTAAGCATTTGTATTTTTTATTTACCCCAACGTTTTGATGCTCCTAATCTTCCAATACTGGCCATATGTTCTTTACCGTATTTCTTAATTACTATTTTTCCACCTTTAGCCCCAGCTTCTTTGGTAGTAATTACTTTAAGGTTTTTACTTTTTAGTGATAATTCTTTGGTTAATTGATTATAAATACGATCAAACAATTCCAAAGCTTTTAATAATTCACCTTTATTTTTTAAATTTTTGATATTTTTCAACTCTTTTTGTAAGTTCATAGTATTTACATAAAAATATTAAGCGAAACATAGTCCTTCACATATTCTGGAACGACATCTCTATATCCATTCAAACTGCTGAAGTCAGCCATAGTAACCTTTGGATTGGTAGCGAAACGAGCATATTCTTTTGACTCAACAATCTCTCGTATTTCAGTATCAGTTATGTAAGCTTTTAAGTAGTTTTTGATTGGGTAGTAGTATTTGCTCTCTGGTTTGTAGATAGAAATAAATTTCTCAAATTCTTCTTCAAGAAGTTCGTCCTTATTTTTGAATTTATCCAGCCGGCCAAATACTTTATCTAACACCTCACTTAAAGTGAGACGGCGATCTATCTTTAGGGCCTTACGAATTTTATCTAGACTGAAATACTCTTCCGGTTTATCAAATATCTCTGTTTTTACATAATCTTCAACGGCTTGCATATCGCCAGCTTCGTATTTCTCTTTAACAAATTCATCTGATTTAATCACTTCCTCAAATTTCTCAAACAGCTTCCTGTCTACTTTCATACCTTCCGGACCGATAGCCTTTTCTTGGAAAGTTTTGAGAGGATCGGGAGTGAAAATAGTTGTCTCATCTATTGGAACGGGTCCAGGTCCTGGGCCTGGTCCGGGACCAGTGCGAGGCGGTAAAGTAAGAATTTCATCGTAATTAAATTTCTCCTCAAAGTATTCGCAGTTTGCAAAGAAATCAAAAAGCTTGAAATTATTCTTATCGTTATTACGTGTCTCTACCTCCCCGTTTTCTTTGGTCTGGTAAGAGAAGTTATATTTTCTTGTCCCTCTGCCTTTTATTTGAATAAAGTCTGTGGGAGAGAAAATGGGTCTCATTAGACAAAGGTTTAATATGTCTTGGCAATCATATCCGGTAGTCATCATACCAACAGTTACGCATATACGAGACTTGCTCGACAAATAACCCTCAAGCCACTTAGTGTGCCCGTTTAAATTATTGTTTGAGAAGTTTATGGTGAAAGTTTGCGCATCAGATATGTTAGAAGTGACTTGGACCGCAAAATCAGAATTGTATTTACCGGGCCAGTATTTATCTGCGAATTGATTGAGTATTTGAGTGATTTTGCTTGCGTGATTTTGGCTTACACAATAAACAATACTTTTACCAAGCTCTCCGGAAATCGGATCCATAAGGGCATTCTTAAGAAAAGTCTCAGAGAATATAAGATTAGTTTTATCGGAAAAGAATTTTCTTTCAAAGTCTGTGTGATAAAAAGTTTGCTCTTCCTTACCTTCTTCTGCGTCAATAAGCAGGGAGTATCCTTTTTCTGAAAGAAGTTCGGTTGTTATCTCCGTCCTTGCATCAGCAACTACCGGATTTATAAGGTATCCTTCTTTAACTCCATCAAGCAGGCTGTATCTGAAAGTAGGTTCACCAACTTCACAACCAAAAGTTTTATAAGTATCTAAAAGCTGCCTTCTTTCCCACGCTCGCGGATCCTTTTCATTCAATTTATTTGGGTCGATACCCTTAAGGTAGTTCTTTGGGGTAGCAGTAAGGCCAAGTTTATAACCAACAAAGTATTCAAATACAGCGCGGCTGTTTCCGCCTATGGACCTATGGGCTTCGTCTGAGATAATCAAATCGAAGTCGGTAGGAGTAAAGAGTTTTTGGTATTTATTATTAGCAGAAAGACTTTGAACTGTGGAGACAACAATCTCCGCCTTTCGCCAGTCGCCTTTATTTTCCTTATAAATAACAGTTGTGTAATCTTTGGATAGCCATTTCTTGAAATTTTTGGCTGCTTGGTCCTCCAACTCAAGACGATCTACAAGAAAGAGAACTCTTTTGGCATTGCCTGTCTTTAGAAATAATTTTATTACCGCCGCGCAAGTAAGAGTTTTACCGGTTCCGGTAGCCATTTCAAACAAATATCTATCAAACCCGTTTTTAGCTGAATTTTGAAGGGCGTGAATTGCTTTTAACTGGTATGGTCGGAGAAACTTGAAATCCTGCTCTAACACGAAACTCTTTCTCTCACCATCATTATCCCAACGAGGGTCTTCTTCATAATCAGCATTTTGAGTGAGCACAATATAATCTTCCTTCACTTTTTCGTCTGACAATCTTCTCGTATCCGGCTTAAATTGTTCAAAATGAGACAAGGACTCCTGTGTCGGGAAAGAAGTAATGACATTGGGACTACCGCGCTCTAGATCCCAAAAGTAGTGGAGATTGCCATTTGAAAGTATTACAAAACGGACACTTAGAGATTGAGCATATTTCCTTGCCTGTTCTTTACCATCAAGAGGGTTTTTACCTTCCGATTTTGCCTCTAAAACAACGTATGGGAAGCTCTGTTGGTCCAAAAGTAAGAAGTCGACAAATCCCTCCTTTACTTTATCAAAATCCTCTCCAAGCTCGTTTACAGCCTTTGGAGTGAGTTTTACATTCTCCTCAAGAACTATGTTGGCTGATCCTTTTTCATTATCAAAAAAACGCCATTTAGCCTCTTCCAACAGCTTGTTTATCTTTATTCTTGCTCCAGCCTCTTTTTCCATCTTATTTAGATAATTTTGTTAACATAATTACAAAAACAATACCACTTTTAAACGATTTTTGAAAGGTTAAAAATTGTTAGCTCTTTTGATACTATGCGTCCAATGAGAAGATGGAAAAATAGAAATTATATATCAAAAAACGGTCTTGATCCGGATACCAATCGCTTTATCGGCAGTCTAACTTATTTCATATTCCACTCAATTATTTTTTTGGTAAGTTATAAAATATGGGGGATTGATATGTTTGAAGAGGTATTTTTCTACCTTATGCATCTGGCCACTTTCTTTCTTGTTGGCTTTACTCTCCGCAAGTTAAAAATTTGGGTTTATTAAGTTTTTCAAAAATTTATGAGAAAAAGTAAGGTTCCTAAAATTGAATACATTTGTATTGCTGACAAAAACCCCAAAGAAAGTGAGGACAGAATGCGCGAGGCGTATTTTATATTGTTTGAAGAAGTAGAAAGAAGAAGGAGAGAAAAAGAGGGTCAGAAAAAACAGGATTGATTTTTTATAGTATGGTAATATGTTAGCGACCTTAAAAGTCATTCGTCTACGGCTTAGGGGCCTAATATCTTGGGTCCCTTTTGCATTATAAATAAACATTAAATAAATTTGGACCTTCTTTTTAAAATTGGCATTTCTTATATTTTTTGTTAACATAATCATGTTCCTTATTTAGGAACACAGCATTCCTCGGTAGCTCAGTGGTAGAGCGGCCGCCTGTGTCGAATAACGCAGCTTCCAAAAGAAATTTTGGTTGAAAAACGAGGTGAATTCGGGGAAACCCCAATGGGGCAATCCCGAGCCAAGTCTCGATTAACATCGGGAAAGGTGTAGAGACTATCCTTTATGGAGTAGGACGTGATTGTAAAAATTTTACGTTCGAAGCGCCTCGCCCCTAAGTCTTAAAGATATGGGGATGATATAGTCCATACTTCTGGTAACAGGAGATTAAATGTAAGCGGTTGGTCGTAGGTTCGAATCCTACCCGAGGAGCTCTTGACTTTTGTATATGTTAATTGCTTGATATATGTATCTGTTGAACACAATGGAACAAGATAGAGCAAAAAATAAAAAGCGGCTTTGGGCGGCAATAACAGGATTTGTTATCGCCGTTTTAGCTGTGTTTACGTATCTCATATTCTTCCAGTCGGCACGATCGGGAATGGAGACGGAAAGATTTGTTGTCCCCATAAACTCGGACCAATCGATTGCTTCCACACTTGAAGAACAAGATTTTATAAAAACTTCTATCGGTTTTAGTATCGCCAACCTGCTTAGAGGTGTAGGAACAGTTGAGTCGGGAGGTTACAAAATTTCCAAATCAATGACAGCTTGGCAAATTGCCGGAGTTCTTGCTAAAGAGCCATATATGAAATGGGTTGTCATTCCAGAAGGTTTAAGGAAAGAAGAAATTGCCGGCTTGCTTACTCAAACTCTCGGCTGGTCCGATGAAGAAAAAAATAAATGGATCAATACTTACACTGTCATGGATTTTGATCACACCGAGGGTGTGTATTTCCCCGATACATATCTCATTCCTGTCGACGAAGCGCCTTTGGATGTTGCTAAGAGACTAAGGGCCAAGTTTGAAGAAAAGTTTGCGCCATATGCCAAAGAGACCGTAACAGAAAATATCAAATGGACCACACTTTTGAAAGTTGCTTCTATTGTCCAAAGGGAAGCAAATGGAAAAGAGGATATGCCTTTGGTATCGGGAATTATTTGGAACAGATTACTCAAAAATATGAAGCTTGAAGTTGATGCAACACTTCAATATGCCAGAGGTGATACCAAAGACGGTTGGTGGGCTCCAATTACGATAGCCGAAAAACAAATCGACTCGCCTTACAATACTTATAAAAATACCGGCTTACCTCCTCATCCCATTTCAAATCCCGGTCTTTCTGCTATAGAAGCCGCTTTGCACCCGACAAAGACGACCTGTTTGTATTATTTACACGACAGCTCCGGGGAAATTCATTGTTCCGAAAATTATGAAGGGCATAAAGATAATATAGAAAAATACTTGAAGTAGCCCAAAAAAGTAATCGTAACTATCCACACCCCTCACCACGCTTCATGATATAATGTCAAGGTGGAA
>MHWW01000014.1 GCA_001824275.1 Candidatus Zambryskibacteria bacterium RIFOXYC1_FULL_39_10
CTCAGTATCTGAGAAAAAAGCTCCAGTGGCGCCCCATACCAAGACACCAACCAGGGCCAGCATTCCAACACTTCCTAATATTTTTTTCATTTATTTTTAATTAAATTAATTTATAATTTTTTAATAAACACAAAGAACATAACTTTTACCCCACACCACATTCGACCGGATGGCAATACAAGCGCCATCGGTGCGGGATTATTAGTATTTAAATTAGATTACTAGTACTAAATTTAAAATGCAAAAAAGCTATCCCCACAGGCATTGCCGCAGTTTTGTCCCATTCATTACAAAAAACAATTACTTATCAAGCTGTTTTGAATAATTAATCTAGTTTTAATAAATAACCTGTCTTTAATTGTAAAAAATGACCTTTATAGCACAAATCCAGCTTTATAAAAATAAACAAAATTGAAAAAGACAAACACTATATTTGCAAGATTGTCTTTTTAAAATCAAACTACAACATACTTCAAGATAAATACTATATTAGACGCTGAGCGTTTAGTATAGATATTTTTTTAAATAGTTGTGTAGTTTTATAATAAAATTTAAATTTTAATAAGAAATCCGCGGGGAGCATTGAAGCTCCTCGCGGATGGTTGGTGGGAAGTTTGACTTCCCTTTTAGTTCAGTCAGGACGGTTGTTTTCGCCTCAGTTTGGCGAGGACAAGCCCGAGTCCGAGAAGCGCCCCACCCATCGTATAGTAGGTGGAGGGTTCGGGAACAGATGATGCCGTCCCGGACCAGGTCGCGCCGGATACATCGCCCCACAGCTGATACACCCCCATGGTCAGAGTGTTTGTTCCTTGGGCTAGATACGGGTTGAGCAGTAGAGTCATAATCTCTGACTGCTCACAGGACACCTGTCCGGATGCACAGACGTTGTCGGGAACGAAGTTCCCGGCTTTCAGAAGCTGGCTGTTGAGCCAGACTTCTGCCGTGTCATCAGCACCAACAGTTAGACTGCCGGAGTTGATACCATACGGGAGAACAAATGTCTGGGTGAAGCTCATTGTGGGAGCTCCGCTCGTCCAATTGGGAAGGACTACACCTCCGCCGTAACCAGTCCCGCTGTAAGCTGAAACCCACGATGCTCCGGGGGTTGTGCCCCACAGCGGGTGCGCGATGAGTGTGAACACATTTCCGGTGCTGGAAGTTGCGCTTCCATCACCGGACACGAAGTCAATGACGACCGGTGCCGCTTGCACCGGAACCATCATAAACATCGCAAGGAAAACCAACATTACCACATACAGTGGCTTTTTCATTTTTCATATCCTCCTATTCCCTATCGGCTCACTCATGTGATATGAAAGGGAATGAACTATTCTTGAAAATGTATAACATAAACCAAATTAAAAAGCAAACAAAAAAGAGCTCGCGCTGTGCGTTGCGCGAGCCCCTCGGCATTACTTCTACCTCTTAATGATGCCAGAAAGAGAGCATCCCCCTGCTGCTGGTGGCGTTATGCTCGTATTACCAGCACAGGTACCGTGAAGTGTCACCCCATTGATGACCCGTACTGTCTTACCTGTTTTCAGGTCTTCAAACAACAACTGCTGTGGTGGCCCAGTCGGAACCACCAATGGATCATACCCAGATGACCCAATGATTTGATGTGGTGCATCACTTTGCTTCCCTTTTCTTGCCCTTGTGCTAGGTCTCATTCTGAATCTTTTTGTTTTGGACATCAACCACTTCCTTTCTAGGAATTACATCTAAATATCAGCATACCTCATACTTTTTTATAAGGCAATAAAATATAACTATTGATAATTTTGTGCTTGCACCGCGAAACTCTGTGTTAACAGAGCGAAGTGGTGCGCGATAGAGGATTCGAACCTCTGACATCGTCAACGTCAATGACGCGCTCTACCAACTGAGCTAACCGCGCATAATTTAAATATATCAGAAAAATTTGATTTGAACACTTCTCCCCTCTCCTGCATCTAGGAGAGGGGTTGGGGGTGAGGTATAATAATAATGTGAAAAGAGAGGCTTCCAAAAACAACAAGGTCTATATAAATGGATTGATGGTTTTCGCATTTGTTATGGTCTTAGCTTTTGTTTTTGATTATTACGATAGCTCAATACCCCACCGCAACAGTGTTGATACCAAAATTTCACTTTATTCAGATAGAGACATCACTCCCAACGCGATAGCAACAAATCCAGAATTTGAAACCCTCACATTTGACACCAACACTCCTAAGCAATCAATTTTTTCGAGCCAAATGGCGGCGGTCATAAGAACTGTAAAATCATTCACTACTAAAACCGCAACAAATGATGGCCCTAAGGAATACGGTAGTTGGATTTGGACACCGACCAAATATCTAACACCTGAATATACCGAATCAATTCTCTCGGGTGCCAAAGCAAGTGGTATAGACACCATATATCTTTCAGTTGATTCGTACTTAGATATATTTGTAATGCCAAAGGGTGAAGAGAGAGAGAAACAGAAAGAAATATTTTCTGAAAAACTGAATTACTTTATTGAAAGAGCCAATCATTTTGGTATCGCAGTTGATGCTGAAGCCGGTTGGCAAAATTGGGCTGAAGAAGGTAACACCTACAAAGCTTTTGCGATCGCAAACTTCGTCAAAAATTTTAACGAGACTCACGAAAATAAATTTAGAGGATTTCAATATGATGTAGAACCTTATATGTTAGATTATTATGAAGAAAACAAGACTACTGTTTTGAAAAATTTTGTAAAACTAATTGACCAAAGCGAATACTTTTTGGCATCAAGCTCGCTCCGATTTAGTGTCGTAGTGCCAGACTTTTTTGATGGTAATGATGATTTCACACCCAAATTTTCATACAACGGCAAGCGAGATTATGTTTTTAAACACTTGTTAAATATTTTAGACCGGAGACCTAATAGTTCAATCATCGTAATGTCGTACCGCAACTTTGCTGATGGTAAGGACGGCTCTATTGAGGTATCAAAAAATGAAATGAAGACGGCTAACAAAGGGGCCTACAAAACTAAAATAATCATTGCCCAAGAGACGAGCGAAGTTCCTCCACCATACATAACATTTCACGATACTCCCAAAAAATATTTTGACTGGCAAGTGGCGAGGATAAATGATGAATTCAATTCTCACCCAAACTTCGGTGGCATCGCCATCCACTACATCAACGCTTTCTTAGCGATGGAATAATTTTATAGAAGATATTAGACGAATAAAAAATAGACCCGCAACCATTGTGATTACGGGCCATAAGTTTCTTTCCTTTTAGTAAGAGTTTTTCGTACTGCCTTCCTGCCAAGTTCAATAGCCTGTTTTATTCCATCTTGGCTACTGTCCCTCCAATGAATTGGCAAGGATCTTTCTGGCCGAATGACGAACAAATCGCTCCTCCTCTCTATCTCATCGAGCACTTGGTTTTCGGTTATTGCTCTGTTTGAGAGAAGTTTTTTAATTCGCCTATCTTTCACAAACCACGAAGCCATCTGCCAACGCCAGGCCTGTCGCCTGTAGCCGTGAGGAGTTGTGAGTATTACCCATGTCTCCTCTATTTCTTCCACCTTCTCCAGATAACGCAACGGAATTGCGCAAATGATATTTGCATCGTAGTAAATTCTTCCATCGCATAATTGTGGAGTAGCAAAGAATGGCATCGTCGTGCTGGCCATCAAAACATCAATCGGATCTCTGGCTTCGTTGAGAGATAGGTATACTGTTTCCATTTTCTCTGGGTCAGTGAGAGCGGCAATCACCTGCGTTCTCCCTTGCTTGAGAGATATGCAGTTTAAGGGCTCAGTTTCCCTCATCACTCGCTCCAGATGCTCTCGATCGTTACAAGGTTTTAAGACCGTCCCATTTCATAAACTTGCCATGCATATGGTTGGCCCAAATTCTTTCACCTTCATCTACTTGTCCAGTTGCGAAATACGACTGTCCGCACAGACCACCAGACGAGCCAACCAGTAAATCAAAATAGGAAGCCCCGAAACCCCTCTTGTGGAGTTCAATTAAGGCCCCCGCGGTAAAAGCCGTCCGCATACCGCCACCGTCAGCAACAAGAACTTTCATATAACTCCTTCCGCTCTCAAAATAGCTTTTTTAAGGCTAAAAATCAATATCTGTGCTTTAATGTACTGATGAGAAACTATTTTGATAAGCGCCTGGCATACCGGCTTGCGGCTGAATTTATATTCATTATTCATTTGATTTTGGTGTGTATCGTCGCTGTAGGCTGGCTTGTGCCTCAGCTTTTTTATTTGCACCTCACCCTTCTCCTCACAACTTTATTTTCAGAAATATTTCTCGGTTATTGCCCTCTTACTCGTTTGGAGTACGCGCTTCGGCGTAAACTTGACCCTACACTTACCTTTGATAAATCATGTATGGTTCACTATATTAGACAATGGAGAGGCCTCCCACCAAGACCCGCCGTCACCCAACCCGTCTCATTTTTCAAAAAAAATAGTTTTCTTTTTATTTTGTCCGCTCTCGCAATCTTAAGTTTTGTTTACAGAAGTTTGATTGGTTAATAGTAAGAATAAATAGGATTAAATTATAATTTTTCAAATAAACAATTTAATGTTAAATTGTTTATTGTCTGGAGGGTTCGCATAGCGGTCTAGTGCAGTCGCTTGGAAAGCGGCCGTGGGGCAACCCACCAAGAGTTCGAATCTCTTACCCTCCGCAAAATAAATAAGACAAATGAAAAGAGGTGGTAGTGAAGCTACCACCTCTTTTGGTGAATTCAGTATCCATCAGAGTCCTCCTTCTCAGGATGCGTTTCAATCCAGCAAAGTTCACAAACGATTCTGTCCTCGTCACTCGAATTCAGCGACAAGATATGTTTGGTCATGCCATGGATTGGACACCTCTTCAGGGGGTGTCCTATTACAAATCCTAAATGAGTGTCTAGTCCTAAATCCACAAAAATACCTCTCTAAACAAAGTATACGCTATTAAATATTTTATTTGGGAAACTTATCCCCACTTTAGTGAGTCATGCCACGCAAAATTTTGATGCGCTCGGTTGCGGACGGATGAGTGCTAAACAAATTAGAGATGGACTTACCAGAAAATGGATTTGAAATAAAAAGATGGGCGGTAGCAGTATGAGGTTCTTTCATTGGTAAGTTATAGCTTGAAATTTTCTCTAATGCGTTTGCCAAACCTTCTGGATAACGAGTGAGGAGCGCACCCGATGCGTCAGCCAAATATTCACGCCTACGAGAAATAGCGAGTTTTATGAGTGTTGCAATAACAGGTGAGAGAATGATTAAGACGATACCAGCAATAGCCAAGACTCCGCCACCATTATTTTCTCTATCGCCGCTTGCCCCGCGAAGCCCATGCAAAGTGGGGCCAAAAATCATGCCTCGGAGGAACATATCAGAAATTATAGAAACGAAACCAACAAGCACCACCACCACACTCATAAGCAAAATATCCCTATTGCCGATATGCGAAAGTTCGTGAGCAATCACTCCTTCAAGTTCGGTTTTATTTAATTTTTGCAAAAGGCCGGTAGTGACCGCAACCACTGCATGATTTTTATCCCTACCTGTAGCAAAGGCGTTTGGCGCTGGGTCTTCAATAATATAAAGTTTGGGCATCGGTAGCCCTGCAGTAATAGTTAAATTTTCAGTAGATGTATACAAATCAAAAAATTCTTGGCGGCTAGCGGGGCGAGCCTTTGACATACTAAGGACGATTTTGTCAGACCACCAGTAACTTGCCATATTCATTAACACGCTAAAAATGATGGCAATATAAAATAAAAATGGGTTGCCATAATAAGCTGAAACGAAATAGCCAAGTCCAGCAATAACTACCAAAAATAGACCCATCAAGAGATAAGTTTTGGCGATATTTGAGCTTTGGTGTGTATACATATGTATATTATAACGCCCCCTGCCCCCTCTTACAACAAGAGGGGGTTTCGGATTCCCCTCTCTTGACTATAAGAGAGGGGTTAGGGGTGAGTTATAAACAACTTATTCCATCATAAATTTGGAAGGAATTAAGCATTGATATATTATCTAAATATGGAACCCAAAAAAACTCACATGAGAATTCCGCCCCACAATATTGATGCCGAAAAGGCTTTGTTAGGCTCAGTAATGCTCAGGCCCGAAGTAATGTACGAAATCACTGATTTAGCTCATGCGGTTTCGTTTTATTCTGAAAAGCATCGTCTCATATTTGAGACTATGCTCGAACTTTTCACCAAACGCAATCCGACTGATTTGCTGACAGTTTCGGCCAGACTAAAAGAGAAAAATATTTTGGAAGAAGTTGGTGGTAACAGCTACCTGAGCGAAATGTCAAACTCAGTGCCTTCAGCTGCCAATGCCGCTTATTACGCCCAGATTATTCAGAAGAAACATATCGCCAGAAACCTAATTAGCGCCGCTGATTATATTTCGTCCCTAGGTTATGATGAAGCGGCTGAATTGGAAGAACTTTTGGACCAAGCGCAGAAAAAAATTTATGATGTCACCAATATTTCAAGCATTCATAAATTTGTAGAACTTAAGGAAGAGCTAAGCGAGGCGTGGGAGAGACTTGACCGACTCCACAATTCGGGAGACGGTCTGCGCGGAGTGCCTTCGGGTTTCAAGGATTTGGATGAAAAGCTTTCGGGTTTTCAAAAATCTGATCTCATTATTTTGGCGGCCAGACCTTCTATCGGTAAAACCGCGCTCGCGCTAGACATCGCTCGCCAAGCGGCCGTCTATCACAATGTGCCTGTCGGAATATTTTCACTTGAAATGAGCTCTCAGCAATTGGTAGACCGTATGCTCGCCTCTCAATCAAATGTGGATGCTTGGAAACTTCGCACCGGTAAATTAAACAGAGAAGACGATTTTTCAGCTATTCGCCAATCGCTAGATGTACTTGCCAAAGCTCCAATATATATTGATGACCAGCCAGGTAATAACATTTTGAAAATGCGCTCGGTCGCCCGAAGACTCAAAAATGAAAAAGGTTTGGGACTAATCGTAGTGGACTACTTACAACTTATGGTCACGACCAAAAACTATGATTCGATGGTCAATCAGGTCACTGAAATTTCGCGCTCTCTTAAAAATTTGGCGCGTGAATTGGAAGTGCCAGTCATTGCCCTCTCCCAGCTTTCTCGTGCTGTTGAACAACGCGGTGGCAAACCTAAACTTTCCGACTTGCGAGATTCAGGTTCTATTGAACAAGATGCTGATGTAGTTATGTTTATTCACCGTGAAGATAAGGCCAAAGGAGCAAATGATGCCGAAAAAACCAACATTGCTGAAATTTTGATTGAGAAACATAGAAATGGCGCAACAGGTAAAGTAGAGTTATTCTTTGATGAAAAGAAGGCGACCTTCCTACCGCTCGAAAAAGCTCAGTTTGCCGGCGCTGAATCAGAATTCCGCGAATTTTAAAGACCCCACCCCGTTTTCCTTACTGAAAACTGCCCCTCACCTTGCGAAGGTGAGGGGAAAAATAAAAAAACCAAAACAAAAGGGTGCGTATAGACTCATCCATACACACCCAAACTCTAAATCAATCATACTTGATTGCGCTACGAAGATGCTCAAGCGCTCTGACTAGTTGTTCAAGATTTTCTGCAGCTTCCATATCAGCCCAAATGGACCGATAGTAAGCAATCCTTGCTACGCTAGTACTTGTCTTTTGTACTGAATAAAAGCTCATTACAGTGTGCGCAATAAGGTCGTACCATCGCTTCAACTGCTCGACGGTAAGTTCCTTGTCGTCTCCACCAGCAATAAAGCTGAGAAATTCTCCCACCTCAGAACTGCCAGTATACGGTTGTACAAAAAATCTGGCTCCTCTGAACTTCTTAAAAACTAATAGTGGTCGCATGCAGTTCCTTTCTTGAAACCTAAACTCCAATTATATTAAACACTATTCCAAAAAAATTACAATGGTAATGATAAGTGGCACGAAATGTGTTAGATTTTATATGTGAACTCTATAGAAAAACTCATTCAAATATTTTCCAATTTTCCGGGGATTGGACCAAGGCAAGCACGGCGTTTTGTATATTATTTACTTACTCGAAGTGGTAGCACATTGGAAGAACTCTCCCAAAATATTAAAGATTTGAAAAATGATGTGACTATGTGCGATGATTGCCGCAGATTTTACGAGAAGAAAAATGAGAAAACAACACTTTGTAAAATTTGCTCAGATCAAAATCGAGACCGAACTACACTTATGATTGTTCAAAGAGATGTTGATTTGGAATCAGTTGAAAAAAATGGTGGATATAATGGTATTTATTTTGTCCTTGGTGGCTCGGTGCCAATACTAGAGAAGGAGCCAGAAAAAAGAATCAGAATTAAAGAGCTCAAGAATTTTATTGAAAAAAGACTAACCCACCCCAACCCCTCCCTTAAATTAATGGAGGGGCAAGGGGAGAGTTACCTTGTGCTGAAAGAAATTATTTTGGGTGTAAATTGGAATCCTGAGGGAGAAAATACGGCAGATTATGTTGTAAAAAGTATCGAGTCGCTAGTCACTATGCACGAGGTTAAGATTTCACATTTAGGCAAAGGACTTTCTATGGGCTCCGAGCTTGAATACACTGACGCAGACACGCTCAAAAATGCGCTGAAAAATAGAAACTAGTTTTGTGATATAATATTACAAGTATGACAATTAAAAAATCACTACCATACATATTAATAATCGGTTCAATAATCGGTTTTTTGGCTTCTTTTGTGTTAACTTTAGACGTTATCAAGCTTATGGCCAATCCTGATGTGGAGCTCCCATGCAATTTAAATCCTTTTATTAGTTGTACTTCGGTAGCCACATCCGAGCAAGCTTCAGTTTTTGGATTTCCAAATTCCCTTTTGGGAATCACCGCATTTGCGATGCTTCTAGCGATTGGCATAATGTTGCTTTTTGGCGGTTCCAACTCTTCCCTACTTGATAAAGTGACCGGAGAAAATAGTGCTCGCCGCCCACTCTGGCTTTTAGTAAATGTGGGCACTCTCGCCGCTATGATTTTCGTAATGTGGTTTTTCTACCAAAGCGTTTATAACATCGCTTCACTTTGTATTTATTGTATGATAGTTTGGGCTGTCACTTGGCCAATATTTCTCTACACTACTATTTGGAATTGGAGAGAGGATCATTTCAAATTTTTTCCATCGTTTTTCCAATTTGTTTCCAAATATCATCTCCCAATTCTCATCACTTGGTATCTCCTCATAATTTTCCTGATCCTATTCCAATTTAGATATTTCTTTTTTTCATAACCTCATCCAATATATCCTTATTTTAGGCCATTTTATAGGATTATAATAAGGATAATTGATTTTCTTATTAATTTGTAACTATCCACACCTCCCAAAATATCCTTGTTTCTAGCTATATTTTAGGTACCCAATTTCAAATACTTTTGGAACCAAGTGTCTGGATCGTT
>MHWW01000015.1:0-2211 GCA_001824275.1 Candidatus Zambryskibacteria bacterium RIFOXYC1_FULL_39_10
GTTAATGCAGCGTGAAGGAATTGTAAATTTATGGACAGCACAGTACCCGGAATTTACATTACCTATTAAAAATAAAAAAGGTGATCCACGTAAATATACAGCAGATTTTCTAGTTAATTGTGGTCCGCTTTGTTTAAATATTATTATTGATATGAAAGGCCCCTGGACGGATTATCATAACCCGCGCCAGGCCGACCGGCGGCAGATGGTGGAACAGAAGTACAACATCAAGATCCACGTTTGCCATACGGTAAAAGAGGCGGAGAACGTGATACTCCGAGCGATCGAGTAGACAAAACATGAATGACAACGCGGCATCACTTATAAGAGAATTAAAAAAACGGGCAGAATATTATGAGAAGAAAATGGATCGTGTTAAAAACCATTTAATTATATTGGGATGTCTGAGTAAATTAGATGAAATAGAATCTTTAATTATTCAAATTGAAGAGAATAGCAAGCATGGGGTTGTTTTTAATACAATAATTTTGGAATATGTAAATGAATTTATTCATGAGGAGGCAAAGCCATGAGCAACTCATCCTTACAATATCGTTATTTTTATGATGTACAAGAGGCACGACGGCGGGGGATTGATGAAGGGGTTTTGTCTTGCGCGGCGGGACCGTGGAACTATGATATGAGCCAAGCGCCAAAAGATGGAAGGGATTTATTTATCCTTATTGAATATAAAAAGGGCCAGGATATTTGGACGGATGTTGCAGATTGGCATTTAGATGAATGGCGTGGCGAGGGACAATCTTACCACCCAGATGAAGTCATCGCCTTTGCAGAACTCCGCTTGCCGGAGGCAAAGCCATGAGTCATTTACACTATTTAATTGGTCTGTTTTTTGGCTTTGCGCTTGGATTTTTAATCCGCCCGACGTGGGACGAGTTGAGACAATTTAAAAAGGATAGAAAGGAAGACGGCGATGAAAACGATTCAAAATGACTTTGGAATTATTGAGAGTATCACCCGGATCAACGCAGAGATCAACCGGCTCTATGCGGCAAAAGAATTACAACTCAAAGCGCTAAGCACCATCTACCCTCCCGTTGACGATGAAGCGACGCCCGTTCCAGAGAAAAAGAGGCGAGGGCGGAAGGCGAAGGCGTTGGGGAAGGGGATTGTCGCAAGGACTGAGCCGATAAAAAACGATGTGCCCTTTCCCTCATGAGAACCATATCGGTGACGTTAACAATATGGTCGAGCGTGGCGGGTGAATGTCGGGATCTTTCCGTGTGCTCTGGCGGGATGGTAACCGGTGGAGCCTAGCCCGCCACATTTTAATTAGGAAATTATTATGCCTAGAATCTATTTGGGTGTACCCGTAACTCGCCAATATATGGATGAGCAGACCTTGTACGCTTCTCCCCACTGGGAAGGGAACTGGATAGAATATACTCACCACATCCATCCTCCAATTCTTTACTTTGTAAAAAACAAACGATGGATTTTGGTAAATCCCGATCATCGTTGCAGCCCCGATACAAAATATAAGGAATTCACATTTGACCAGGCGATGGATTGGCTTCACAAAAATGTATGGCTTATTGATCCGCATTCCGTTCCTGATGTCGTATTTAGAAAAATTAAAGAACTTGAAAATCAAGAATGGGCAAACTCATGATGAATTTAGATGCACATTATTTTGCGGATGGGACTTTATTTTTTACCGATGAGCATGGGGTGGTCTATTATCCCGATGATATTGTGTGGGAAAACGACATCCCTATACGATCAAAAACCGCAGAGGAAAAAGAGAAGGAGGATGCCTCATGAAATTCATTCCCGTCAAAAAACTACCCATGACTAAAGAACAAGGTTGTTGGTTTATTTTTAAGCGATCCAACGTCAAAAAACACCCCTACGTTCTTGGACATTGGAATCCCATGATTAACCTATGGGTCATTGCCGGGAACCTGGTTGAGCACAAAGAACTCCACGCCGAGGGCTACACCCACTTCGTCAAGATCGAGGAAGAATGAACAATCAGGGAAAAACCAAACGACATCAAATCACAATAGGCAACAAATACTGGTGGGTGAAAATCGATCCGGGTAGCGGCCATTACTTTGTATCTCCCCAGCAGGAAAAAGAAATGGCGAAACAGTTTTTCATGACGGACAGTGGAGTCAAAGATATAAACCTTGGTATTTATGTTTCTCTCATGGAATTCATGTCCGCGCAACGGTATGATTATCACAA
>MHWW01000015.1:2304-7064 GCA_001824275.1 Candidatus Zambryskibacteria bacterium RIFOXYC1_FULL_39_10
CGCCCTCGGTGAGACCGATGGCGGCAGTTTTGACATAGGGAAGAAATTGAGGGTTTGGAATCGTGATGACCCTTTCTCTCCCAAACAATCTTTCCCAGACTCCGGCGCAGTGATGTCCGGTTTCGACGTAGAGGAAGAAAGCATGTGCCCTTTTCAGTAGGTCAGTGACAACCTGCTTAGTATTGGGAATTTCTTTCTTGCTCATAGAGTGGCCGTTTTCGACCACCTTCTCAAAAACCGTGGGACCGAACACACGAATGAGGTTGCCCTCATCAATGTAATCCGGAACCGGTTCGTCGGAGATGGTGAAGTCATAACCCTTCAGCTCATAATCGTTGATGCTGTTTTGGGTTAAATAAGCTCCAGCAAAGAGTCCGTATTGTGGATCCTCTTTGCCGTTTCCCCACCCATTATTCCTGGGTGGCATAAGCGTCATTTGCTCAGCGATTCTATCGTCCATTTCAGCCTGAGAACGGGCAAGTAGACACTCATCCTGTTCATCCCCAAAGATCGAAGTGATCATCTGGGTGTCGTAACGTTGGAGAACCGCATTCTTACCCGTCGCCAACAACTTGTAGGTTGTTGGTAAAACCTTCATTGCGATCTCTACGTTATTGCCCATTGACCCAGTGGTATCCAATCGAGTTTCCTCGAGTATGGCAACGCCACGCAAGAGAATAAAATGATCGTCCTTGGGTTCGAGCCACGAAAGTGATCTTCGAATGAGTCCGTGACCAGCTGGATCAACCAGTGGGTCAAGACCCAATCCCATTCTCCGGCGTTCTTCGCCGGCATGAGTGGCTGAACCTGCAGCCTTCGCCTTGCTCGCCACTCTGTTATAGGCAGCGTCTGATAATACGCCTCGTCCCATATTCAGCTCCTTTCTAAGCTGTATGATGTGAATGGATGAAATCCGCGCCACCCTAAAGTAGAGCGAATGAGTCTGTAGAATTCTTCATGTGCTCGACAGGAATTGCCTTCTTCTCCTTTGGAGAGTCTAAGCAAATGTCGTGCATAGCGGTCATCCTCAAGTTGATTATCGGGAGGGAGCTCTCCTGTATTAGGATCTCCACCCAAAAGTGATATCACAATCCTGGCCGCCTGCGAAATTTCATTGCTTGCAACATCGACTGGCACCTCATTGTTTGGGTGCAACATTGCATGACTCCAGTCAAAGAAGACAATGTAATGCATACCGCATTCAAGCAGGATATTTTCTCCTGTGATTCTGCCGATCGAAATACCTTGGCCATGAGCGAAGCTCAAGAGCTTCAAGATCTTACCCATGATCCAGGCACTAGTCCTCGGGTCGACGCGTACCTGATCCCGATTAATCACATGGTCAATCGGAACAAGCCGGCTCAGGTCGTCGGAGATATTCATGAAGTTCACGATATTTATCCGACGATCGCCCCTATCTGGAGAGACGAAGCTCTCAATCAGGTTAGGAAAGCAAATTTGATAGTTGAGGACCTTACCAGAATTTTCTTTCTGGTAATCCTCCTCACAGCAGAGAGCTTCATCCCGCAGAGTTTGCAGTATAAAGGCTTCGCGATCAAGAATTCCGTTTTGAGCAGGAGAGACGGCAATTTTAAGGATGCCGACTCCCCCGTCGGGAAGTTTGCATTGGTAAAGTCGGAACTCGTCCGTCTCTCCAAGCAGTTTTCCGACTAAATATTTGTCGGTTTCCATTCCTTATTCCTTTCTTTACAATGAACAAACTAGCATTCTTTTAACAAATTATAGGGTCTATGTCAAGGGTAAATTTATATATAAAAATTGGGGGATTTTGCAACAAATTGCTGCCTGTCTCGGCATAATAGCGTAAAAAGATGAATTTAATAATTGACAATGTTAATAGTAATATCAAAAAACCGTATATCATGGGAGTTTGTATCGCTCCTCGATTTTCTCTCAAAAAGAAGAATTTTGATAATGCGTCTTATTATCCTAGGGATACTATTTGAAATCGTTGCATTTATTTTATTTATTAATCATACAGTTATTTCAGATACTGGTTCGTATTCTCAAGCGGCGATTGCTTTGGCCGCCTCAACTCGCGCTGATTTGGAACTAGGCGTAGCAACAGAACAATTTATAAATGAACTTAAAAGCGCCGGTCTTAAACCAGTTATAATTCAGAAAATTAAAAGAGAGCCATTTTCGGTGAAAGGAATTTTGATTGGGCTCGGCAAAGATAATATACAAATTTTTGAATATCCTGATTCCCTTACTGCTTTGGGTGAGGGGTCAAAATTTGCTCAAAAATATACTGGAAGCGAAGCGACAAGTAAGTGGAAAAATGTTAAGCATGTGTATGTGAAAAGTAATATCGTGATCTTTTATATGGGCAGAAATACAGGTATTTTGACTGCTCTTGATAAGGGCATAAGTCCACTTTCGTTAAACAATAAATAATTTTAACCCAGACTATTTGTAATTAATCATACGCTAGAACGGCATCGGCTATGAATATTTAATAATTAAATATAAAAATATGGAACATAACAAAAAAGGTAATGTAGGAGTTTTTTTGTCAGGCATTGCTGTTGCTGCTGCTATCGGTGGCTACTTCCTCTTTGGTTCAAAAAATGCCAGGAAAAATAGGCAAAAAGTAGAAGATGGTATTGAAGATGCAAAAGCGGATGTTATGAACAAATTAAAAAAAATCAAAAGGTTGTCCAGAGATAAGTATTATGAAATAGTAGACGAAGTTATGAATAAATATTCAAAATTGAAAAAAATTGGCACCGAAAAAGCTGAAGAACTTCGTGACGAATTAAAAGAGCGATGGGAAGAAATCGAAAAAGAAGCCGAGGAAGATGAGGAAGAAAAATAATTACTTAACAAATTCCAATTGTTTGACACTAGCGCCGCGTTCGGTCATTTGGCTGCGGACACGCACCTTAGTTGCTTCAGCAAATTGACTAGGCACGCATACTGATTTGCTTCCATCTAGGCTGGTACACTGACTTTCTTTATCAAAGAAAAGTGGTACGACATTTCCTTGTGCGCCATTGTCTTCAAAAACCAAGTGCCAGTTTTCAGGATTGTAAGGTTTTGGAATTGAGTTTTTAAGCAGAAATCCTTCTTTTTCAAAACTAAATTCTCTCTCAGGCGCAAATTCTCCAAGCGAACATGCAATATCATTTATATACCAACCCTCATTTAGTTTACTCACCGTGACAAGCGCCTGATTTGTTACATTTTTATCTTTTGATGTAATGAGTATTTGTACTTCATCTTCTCCAGTAGAAACTCTTCTGGTGGAAATTTCTTCCGGTATGGTGGCCTGACACAAAACTGGGTCAATCGTGTTACTTGAATCCTTTTGTACTTTTCTAATCTTGTCTCTGAGTTCTTTGCTCAAAATTGGCGATTTGGCCAAAGTTTTGATATTTGGTTCTGCAGTTTCAGGCTGCTTCACAGCTGTGAGCCACTCCCCATAAAAATTTCCGACGGTATCAGCAGCATCAAGTCTTGAGACTTGTTGCTCTCCTCCACCTTTAACCAAAAACCAAACCAATCCCACGATTGCTATTAAAACCACGACTACTCCAATGAGTTTGTTTCTATTTGTAATCATATATTTGTGCTTAATACTAAGTCATCATCTTACCATATTTAACAATAATTTGGAATGTTCATTAATGAAGCCAGAATCTCTAGTTCAAGAAAAAATATAAGGCGGTGGCGATCACAATTTGAGTCAAAATGGCTGACAGAAGTCTTTTTGGGCCAGTATTTAAATGATTAAGTAAATAGACAACTAAAGATAAGAAATATAAGATTACTGCCATTACCATAACTATGAGTAGGTTTGGCCCCTCAGGATCATTAAATAACAAAAACATTGTCCTCGAGCATACGATAGATGTAATTCCCAAAATTATTAATGATGTTCTTTTTGACATGAAATTGAAATTATTTTAGATAAAAATTCCACAGAGATTTCATGGAATCTCGGGAGATAGTTTGGAGTACATCATCCTTCGGTACCCATACAAAATCTGCAATACTTTGTTCTTCTTCGGAAACAGGATCTTTGGTTAAATCAGCGAGCTGTGCAAAAACTAAATGATAATGCGCTAACCGGTTAACATTTTTAACAGTATGAAAAAACAAAGCGTGAGCAGTAAAATCTAAAGGCATAATTTTTGAAACGTTTTTAAAACCTGCTTCCTCATGAATTTCCTTTTTTACAGTCTTTTCTAAAGTGTCTCCATCTTCAATGCCACCCGTTAAAAATCCATTCCAATCTGCATTCTTCCACTTTGCCATAAGATACAAATCTTCGTTCGGGTGTTTTATTATGACTGCTAGAGTGTCGCGTTCAATTATGGGCAAATCTTCTCTATAGGCATCGTTAATACCATCAAGATTGATTTCAACTTCGGGATAAAGATTTTTAACTTCTTGAATATTTTTCAAATACATTATTATATCATACTCAATATTTTTTGATTACGCTAATTCTGGGTGAGAAATTGCTCCATCTTCTATTTTTTTGATGGTTTCGGGACTTGGCGAAGTCGTTTTGGCGAAGATAGTTAATTCTTTTTGTTTACGGAGCTCCTCGGCTAGTCCGGCATTTTCATTTTTTAATTTTTTATACATAAAATAATCACTAATACTTTTTGGTAGAAGAATTAAAAGTGTGACTATAACCCCCGTCAACATTGTGATAAGTAATATGATAGACAGTGAGCCGGTCAAATGCCATGAAAAAAATACAATCGTGATGACATCAATATTTTGCA
>MHWW01000015.1:7075-9136 GCA_001824275.1 Candidatus Zambryskibacteria bacterium RIFOXYC1_FULL_39_10
ACCGCTAATGCTCCAAGTAATAATCCAAATACAAATAGTATTATCATATTGTCTATTAAGCCGTTTCAATTTAAAATTATTACAATAATTTATCAATTTTTATCGCCATAGTATTCAAATATAGCCTTGATACCAGCGAGATTTTGTGACCATTCTACTGTGTCGTGAGTCTTGAGCTCGACGGTAATAGCTGGGATATTGATCGAAGCCAGCCACCCTTCTGCATCACCAGTTATGACATAAGCATCAAAAGATTTGATGGCCGGGTAGCCTGAGGCATTGGAATAAGCATCCATTATATTGAGGGTCTCAGGCAATATCCCCTCCTCACATTCTGATGCGTAGACGGCATTTGATTTGCTGTGCCAAAATATGACAGCGCTTGGGTTATTTTTCAAAACGAAATTTTTGATGGCCAAACTTTCTGGTTCAGAAAAAGCTTTGGTGCCGGCACTAACTATTTTTGATTGCCAAGTACTTGTCGCTTGCCACCTGCAATCGAAGTTGCGGTTGAGGTCCACATCATTTGCGTTGAAGCGCCCAGTCGCAAGTATTTTTGTGCTGGTTGAGACATCTGCAATAGCGAAACGGCCAACTTTGTGAGTTACAGCAAATACCCCATCTGGGTTGGCGTTTGGAATTATGATGACAGTCAAATCATCTGGGATTGAATCTGGGTATTTATCAAAATAATCAATCATCTGATATGAGAGGAGCACACTGTTCCATTCATACCCACCATGAATACCGCCGACAAACACAATTTTCTTCCCCCCGTTTCCATTTGCCTCTCCATTCGGTAAATAACTGTAACTCAAAATTTCCCGCCCCTCCGCGGACATGCCGATTACTTCGACGACCGCCAAATTTTTAGTATTTTCAATCGGCTTTATTTCAGCTGGTTTTCGTAAAATGAAAAATGCCAAAATACCAGCACCGATTATAGTGAGGATGGCGATTATGAATATCGGCCTCTTGAAAATTGGGCACATTATTTGGAATAGTATTTAAGCAAAGCCTCGATTCCCTTTTGGTTTTTGGTCCACTCAGTATCATTATGATTTGTGAGGAGTACGCTGATCGCTGGTATGTTGTTTTTGGCAAACCAATTTACCATGTCCCCCGTCGTCGCGTAGAAGTCAAAACTTTTATAAGCAGAATATCCTGAAGCGTCTGCATATGTCTCGGTCAATGTATCAGTTTCAGCTGAGACGCCGTTGTGACAACTCGATGAGTAGACACCGCCGGCCGCACTGTACCAGACTACGACTGCGCTCGGTTTATTTGCTTCCACATAATTTTTTATTGCCAAACTTTCTGGCTCAGAAAATGCGCTACCACCACCACTTACGTCTTTGTTTTGCCATTTGCCAGTAGTCTGCCAGTCGCAATCGAAGTTGCGGTTGAGGTCCACATTATTTGCATTGAAGCGTCCGGACACGACAGTAGTTTGAGATGAAGAAACATCTGATGCTGAAAAATTGCCCGTAGTAGTACCGACGACTTTGCTGAGACCATCTGGGTTCACTACTGGGATAACTGTCACTTTTATGTTGCTTGGGATAATGGTTGGGTCTGCCTTCAAGTAATCCATAAGCTCATAAGCGACGAGCGCTGTGTTCCATCCATAACCACCGTGCACGCCACCGACGAATAGGATCTCTTTGCTCCCCGTGCCAAAATGGTACGCAATCATATCGCGACTCTCTACTGATTTACCGATGACTGTCTCGGTCTTATTTTGTTCTATTGTAGTTGTCGCATTTGTGTTCTGCTCACCTTCTGTGTCTACTGTTACATTCGCATTATCAGAAAAATTTTTGACGAAATAGAATCCGCCGACTGCCAATATTATTACGATAACAGACCAAATTATAATGTTCTTCATATGATTTAATTTATAATAATTAATAAATCATCAATAATATAGCCGTTATGCGCTATAATTCGTTACAATTTTTGGAAAAGAAATTCCCCCAGATACCTTTGAAGTAGGACAGTTATAATTAGTTTTTAGCAAAAATTTAATTTTAATTGTCATGAAAAAGAAATATCGTCATT
>MHWW01000016.1 GCA_001824275.1 Candidatus Zambryskibacteria bacterium RIFOXYC1_FULL_39_10
TGACGATATTTCTTTTTCATGACAATTAAAATTAAATTTTTGCTAAAAACTAATTATAACTGTCCTACTTCAAAGGTATCTGGGGGGCTCTTTTACATATCTCCCAGGAGATAGCTTTGTCAGCGATCTGGCAAGGTAAACTGATAACCCACATGGGATATCTCATTCAGAAGTGCTTCAAATAAAAGGAGAAGCAAGTGCCTGAAAATACAAATAACGATCAAGTTTTTGAATTGCAAGACAAACTGCGCGGCCACCAGATTTTTGGTCAGCTACGCGGACAATCGGGTTCTCTGCTCGGGTCAATTGACCAAGCCCTTAACAACAGCACGACTCCCACGGAGTTCTGCACAAAATGGGACGACCTCTCCGCCCAGTTGCGTGTCATCGGTAATTTGATGGCAACGCTCAAGCGGGACGGTAAAACCCAAGCCTTAGAGGTTCTCAGGGAATCCCTTGTTGATCCGCTCTATATCTTTCCTGGCGAAACGGTTCCCTTGGAAAAGACAGTGCCAGTAACCCTGGTGATGTTCGATCCGAAGCGTACACTCGCCATGGTTCGTTGGATCCTCGAGTGCCACTGGATGAATCTCGATGCTTACCTCGGCCATGAGGAATTCTTCAGTGAGCGACAGAAGATTCAAACCAGCGAACTGTTTCAACTCTTTCCGAGTCTCGAGAAGGCATCGCGCATGCGACATCAGTGTGGCAATTACGAAGGATGGGAACTTGGATACGCATATCAAGTCGATGTTCTCCGTAAGTTTGTTGTGCCGGAGGGTTTCGATGCGATGGCGATTGGATTCGGACAGTACAACGACCATTTTGAAATCTCGCCCCCTTTCCCGTTTAGCAAAACTAAACGCGTGGAGGAGGGTGGAGAAGAAATCGAGTGTCTCGCGCATTTCTTATTTCTTGTTCAAGCCAACCAGAAGGATGTGCTCTCGCACTTCACTCGTGAAGAGCAAGAGAACATTGCGACGTGGCAGTTCAGAACACACCCGGAGTCGTTAACAGAATATATGACTGTCGGGATGCATCTGGACGTAGAGCATGAGCGATGGCAAAGTCAGAAACGTACCTACGCCAGCCTCGGTGTCTCGAACGAGTTCGGTGCTATTATCAATCCTCCTGTCGGCTACCCGGCATTTCGCCAGTCTCAACAGTACGGTGAGATGTTCAGAGTAGAGTTCAGAATGGCAAGGCTGTAGTACACGGGCGCACGCCTCGGTTCATCCGAGAAACGACGCCCTTTTTCTTTATTTTAATTTCAAAAATCCCTCCCGCTTTTGTGACCTCACAGAGAATCGAACTCTGATTCTTGCCTTGAGAAGGCAATGTCCTAACCGTTAGACGATGAGGCCTCGAGTTTTGATTATACACAATTTGCTATTTCATTACAAAAGATGACATTGTATAATTTAGGGGTAAAATAAAGGGTCGTTTTTATAAGAAGTTATAAAATAATATTATGCAAAAAGCAGCACATTGGCTATTAGTGATTGGAGGCTTGAACTGGCTTCTAGTCGGCCTTTTTGGATGGGATATTGGTGAATTGTTTGGTGGACAAACAGCTCTTATCTCAAGAGTTATTTATGTCCTAGTTGGTCTATCAGCTTTGGTAATGCTAAAACCAAAATCATCACCAGTAATGCCTCAGATGTAATTCTGAATTTAGATTTGTTTTATGAACAAGAGCGCTCTTCTGGAGCGCTTTTGTTTACTGTATAATATGTCAATGGAATACAAATTTTCCCCACCCAAATTGCCGTTTAAAAATTCTGAGGAAGAGATAAGTCATTTGCGCAAACTGATTTCGGAAAAGGAGAAGGCACTTGAAACTATCGGTCTGAGGAAAGAGAGTCTCTCATCTGCTCGTGAAATATTGGCCGAATACAAAGTCGCACCAGCGAGCACCACTCTCCATTCTGAATATGAAATGAAAAAGGAAGAGGTAGAGGATTTAATTCTCAAAATCACTCCCGAAGAGCACGATAAACAAATTTCTCAATTAGTATTGCTTGCCAAAGAAAAAGGTATTAAAAATGCTTTAGGGGTAGTAGAAAAAATGGGCAATTTTCATATCACAGATGATTTCCACCGATATGTGGCCGAATATTTGAAAGAAGGGTTCACTATCCCTGGGTTAAATATCAAAGACCGATTATCCAAAGGACTAAATATGGCCTTGTATGAAATTTTAATTCCTGAAGAGGCCGGCTCTGAGAATAATTCTTCAGCAAACCAAACATTAGAACAAATTATTTCTGGTATGGAGCAGTTTTATGCTGGCATGTCTTCTATCTCTGACTCAAATAAGCAGGAAGAAAACTGGATATCACTTGAGATCGCCAACGCCAATTTTTCTCAAGAAATTATTTTTTATGTAGCGGTACCACAGGCTCGGAAGAACCTTTTTGAAAAGCAAATTCTTTCAATTTTTCACAATGCCAAAATTACCGAAAAACCTGATGATTACAACATCTTCAACGAAACTGGCCACACCGCCGGAGCTTATGCCTCATTTGTTAAAAATCCTATTTATCCACTCAAAACTTATGAGACCTTTGTACATGATCCGCTCAATGTCATTCTCTCTTCATTTTCAAAAGTTAATCGTGACGGTGAGGGAGCGGCTATTCAACTTATTTGGTCGCCAGTCGGTGAGAAATATATCAAAAAATATAAAGGCGCATTAGATAAAATCCAAAAAGGCACACCACTCAAAGAGGCGATTGATATCCCCGACAGTGTCTCTGGGGAAATAGTCCATACATTCAAGGACATGTTTTCTCCAGCAAAAAAGAAAGAGGGCGAAGAAGAAAAGAAGCCAGAACCAATCGATCAGGTAGCGGTTGAAGAAATAAAACGCAAAATCTCTACCCCAATTGTTCTGTGCAATCTGAGACTCGTCGCTTCATCAAATTCCAAAACTGAAGCCGATGAAATATTGGATAATATAAAATCAAGCTTTAATCAGTTTGATAATACATTGGGTAATTCTCTGAAATGGAAAAATACAGAGAAGGGGGATTTGAGAAATTTAGTTAAAAATTTCAGTTTTAGAATTTTTGACAATGACACGTCACTACCACTCAACCTCCGCGAAGTAACGAGCGTAATGCATTTTCATACCAAGGCCCTCTCTGCCTCCGAGGGCTTACGACAATCGCGAAGTGCGACTGCTCCGGCCCCGCTCGATATGGGCAAAGAAGGAATACTCCTCGGCATTAACAATCATCGTAATACTCCAACTGAAATAAGAATGACTGAAGATGATAGGCTTCGACACTTTTATTGTATCGGCCAGACCGGTACCGGTAAATCTACTTTACTCCGAAAAATGATTATTCAAGATATACAAATGGGTCATGGTGTCTGTATGATTGATCCTCATGGTTCCGATATTCAAGAGATTTTGGCGAATGTGCCACCTGAAAGATATGATGATGTGATTTATTTTGATCCTGCCTACACTGCTCGGCCGATGGCTCTCAATATGCTTGAATATGACGAAAACTTTCCCGAACAAAAAACATTTGTGGTTAATGAACTCTTTAGTATTTTCCGCAAACTTTATGGCAATGTGCCCGAATCAATGGGTCCGGCCTTTGAACAATACTTCAGAAACTCCGCGCTCTTGGTGATGGATAGCCCTGAGCTGGGCAACACTCTAGTTGATATGTCGCGAGCACTCTCGGATAAAACTTACAGAGACCTCAAAATTTCTAGATGCAAAAATCCTTTAGTCAAACAATTTTGGGTAAATGCCGAGAAGACGACTGGGGAGCAGGGGCTCGCCAACTATGTGCAATATGTCACCAACAAATTTGATGTATTTTTGGCCAACGATATTATGAGGCCGGTTATTGCTCAGGAGAAATCTAGCTTCAACTTCCGCGACATTATGGATAATAAAAAAATCCTGCTCGTTAATCTCTCAAAGGGTAGGTTGGGCGATATAAATGCCAATTTGATTGGACTTATTTTGGTAGGCAAAATTTTGATAGCGGCGCTGTCACGCACCGATTCTTTCGGTAAGGATTTCCCGCCATTTTATCTCTACATTGATGAGTTCCAAAATATTACCACTGATTCCATTTCCACGATTCTTTCCGAAGCGAGGAAGTATAAACTTTCACTCAATATTGCTCACCAATTCATCGCTCAGTTGGAAGAGGGGATTCGCGATTCCGTTTTTGGCAACGTTGGTTCCATCTGCGCCTTCAGGGTTGGTGCTGAAGATTCGGAATATTTGGAAAAACAATTCGCGCCTACATTTTCTTCTAGCGATTTAATGAATGTAGACAACTTAAATGCTTATTTGAAACTTTTGGTGAATGGCAAACCAGTCAAACCTTTCAATATTTTTGTGCCATTTCCACCAAGAGGTGATGCGGAAAAGTTAGAGAAGCTCAAAGAAATGTCATATCTCAAATATGGTAAACCCCGTGAGGAGGTTGAAAAGCTGATTATGGAAAAATACAAAATTTTATAAAAAGTGTGGGCTGACCTTGCGGTCAGCCCTAATTCTAGTCTGGGTAGCCATGAATATTCATGAGTTGCACCTGCACCGCCTTTGGCGTTCGAACTAGTGGTGCAGATTTTGGCGGCGCAGGTTTACTGGATCTGCATCTTTTCATTTGACGACGCCAATTCATTCTGGCCCCCACATTTTTTTGCACCCACTCCTTTTCATGCTCTGGAAAGTTTGAGGATGCAAACACGGTGTCAAAGGCGGTGTAAAAATTCTGACCGTCCTCTTTCATCAAATTAGCAACGGCGATTGCCATTGAATTCAAGCGAGTCTTGATGTTCATGCTTTCCTCCTTCTACTCTTAATTATACCATACCCACAATTCCTGTCAACTACCTCTGTGGATAGCTAAATTATTAGACGCTCAGCGTTTAGTATAGATTTTGTGAGGTTTTATGTTAAAATATGCAAATAAATTTGGGCTCATAGTATAGCGGTAATACGCATCCATGGCATGGATGAGTTCGGGGTCCGACTCCCCGTGAGTCCACTAGCCAAATGTCTTTTTATAACATATTTTTTGATCCTAATTGACTTTTTTATATCATGTATGGCAACATAATAAACAGAAAGTGAGGTGAGCTGGTGAATGAAAAACGGCCTGTATCTAGTGAAGTTGATCCGACGGAACAGTCAGATACTCGGCTCACTGTCGGCCACGACTTCGCTAGCGTTTTGAATTTTGCGACCACCCGAGAAGGGGTTGATCTTTCCAAAATAGAGGAACTTGAGGGTCGCTTTGGCTACAATGGTAGCCGAGGTTGTGATGTTCTGCGAGGGCCTTGCTCATGCGGAGCGTGGCATTAGTTCAGATTTATGGGTGGGCAGTCGGATTTCCGATTGTCCACCTTTCCTCACATAAAAATTTACCACCCAAACTTTTTGGAAAGGGTGCTGAGGGGGCCGAGAGACTTTTTGGGTGATTTGCCAGGATTATCCGATGATTTGTCATCGTTGTATTTTAAACCAATGCGTATTGGCGCTTCTTTAATTATTTTCAATATTTCTTCTTCATCATCTGTAATTGTGTACAAAGAAAGATCGTTTTCTTCTATAGTTTTCTCTTTCACCAAAACCTCTTTAAAATAATTTTCGAGTGGCTTCCAGTGCGATGAACCGACGAGTATGATCGGCGCTTTTGGAATTTTATTTGTTTGAATAAGAGTCAAAATTTCCAAGAATTCGTCGAGTGTTCCAAAACCACCTGGGAAAAATACATAAGCCTCTGCAGAAAAAGATAGGCAAACCTTCCGACTAAAAAAATAATGGAAATCTTCTTTGGCAGTCAGGTATTTGTTGTCTAGTTGTTCATTGGGCAATTTGATAGTGAGACCAACTGAATTGCCACCGCCTTCATAAGCGCCACGATTGGCCGCTTCCATCACTCCGGGGCCTCCACCAGTCACGATTGTATAATGCAATTCTTCGACGATGCGTTTTGCCAAGGCCCGAGCTCTTTCATAACATTTCTCATTTTCTTTTGTCCTGGCGGAACCAAAAAAGGTGACTGAACGGGGATAGTTTTTTATAAACTCAAAACCGTTCATAAATTCCGTGGATATAAGCATCACTCTTTTGTGAGCAGCCTCACTTATTTCAAGCAGGGTCAGGGGTTTATTATTTTGCATATACACACATTTTAATGGTTTTAAATAATAAGGCAATATGCTATTCTAGGGGCAAGGCAAAAAAGTTCTGTGTTATATTAATAATTAAGATAAAAAATATGGCAGTTAAATTATCTAAAAAGGAGTGGGTAGCAATAGCGGTGGCAGTGGTCTTCGTTAGCTACACCTTGTTTGGCGGAAGTATTATGAGCTTATTTCAACAAAATTCAATGAGTGAAAATTCTACAGCGGCGGTCGCAGATTCGTTTAACAACAATGGGGTAATTATAAGTGATGTCTTGGTTGGGCAAGGTGCTGAGGTTAAAGCGGGCCAACTGGTCTCCGTCCACTACATACTTTCATTATCTGATGGTGCAATTATTCAAAATTCAAAAGATTTTGGAGAGCCGTTTAAATTTATTCTTGGTGCAGGTGATGTAATTCCAGGTTGGGAATTGGGTTTTGCTGGTATGAAAGTTGGCGGTGTCCGCACTATCATCATCCCTCCCGAATTAGCTTATGGTGCCAATCAAGCGGGGCCGATTCCTGCAAACTCAACACTTATCTTTACTATTGAATTAGTTGAGGTCTCTGATGCTCCGGTTCAACCTGTTCAGTAATGAATTTCAAAATAGAAAACAAAATTAAAAACTCTCTTGGGAGAGCGGGTATGATTTCGACATCACATGGCGATATTTTGACGCCAGCATTTGTGACAGTTGGGACCAAGGCGACAGTCAAATCACTTTCCCCAGAACAAGTGAGAGAGGCTGGCGCTCAAGTAGTTTTGGCAAACACCTATCACCTCTATCTTGAGCCTGGTGAAAAAATAATTAAAGAATCGGGTGGACTTCACAAATTTATGAACTGGCAGGGACCGACCATGACTGACTCTGGTGGATTCCAAGCTTTCTCGCTTGGTGTTGCTTATGGCAACAAACTTAGCAAATTTATTGCCGCAGAGTCTCCTGAGCCAGAAGAAATTGATGAAGCTTATGCCGAAGAAAAAGATAAGAAGGCCAAAATCACCGAAGACGGCGTGGAGTTCAAATCGATTATAGACGGGAGCACGCATTTTTTTACTCCAGAAAAATCAATTCAAATTCAAAATGATATTGGCGCCGATATTATTTTTGCTTTTGACGAATGTACATCACCTCATGCTTCTAAAGAATATTTGAAAGAGGCGTCTGCACGAACTCACCGCTGGGCGGAGCGTTCCTTAATTGAAAATTCTAAATTGAAAATTAAAAATTCAAAGCAGAATGCTTTGTTTGGTATAGTGCAAGGCGGGAGATATGAAGATCTGAGAGTTGAGAGTGCAAAGGTGATTGGCGAGATGGATCTGGCCAGCCGAGGAGGCGGGTTCCAAGGGTTTGGCGTGGGCGGCTCGTTTGTGAAAGAAGATATGGCGACAGCGGTGAAATGGGTCAATGAAATTTTGCCGGAGGGGAAACCTCGGCATCTTTTGGGAGTGGGGGAGCCAATTGATTTGATTTTGGGTGTGGAAAACGGCTGCGATACTTTTGACTGTGTGGCACCGACTCGGATGGCTCGCAATGGGACTTTGTATACTAAACACGGCAAAATAAATATTATGAATGCAAAATACAAAAATATTTTTGAGCCGATTGATGAGGGTTGTGAGTGTTATGCTTGCAAAAACTATACGACTGCTTACCTCTCACATCTTTTTCGTGCCAAAGAAATGTTTGCTTCAACTCTCGCCAGTATTCATAATTTATATTTTCTAAATAACCTGATGTCTCAAATCCGCGAGTCAATTTTGAATAATACTTTCCCTGATTTTAAAAATAATTTTTTAGAGAATTATAAATCCTAACAAATGTGACGGTCGTCACATTTGTCACAAAAAAAATGACCTCCTCCCCGCGCTCCGCTACGCTGCGCACGGGGTTTCCAACTCGGCATGAGGATTCTAAGTGAATAATCTGGAATTATGTGAATGATCTTTTTTTCCCTGCCATTCGATATATCGCTTAATTCGGGTTTCGTTTAACCCGATTGTAGAGGAGAAATACCCGACGCTCCAGATGCCGTCTTTTTCAAGATATATTTCACGTATAAATTTAAATTTAGAGCGTAGATATCTAGAGGAGTTTGATTTGAGTACCGAGACGGCATCTGAGATTGCGATATTTGGGGGTATTTCGATTTGCAGATGTACATGGTCTTGATCGGTGTTTAAGTTTTCAATCCAGAGCGTCGGATATTTCTTAACTGTGGCATAGAGAATCTTTTTTAATTCTGTGAGTACATATGGTTTCAGTATCTTCCTTCGGTACTTGGTTGCCCATACAATATGATATTGATGCTGATATGTAGAGTGATTTAGATTACGAATCCTCATGGGATAGAGCTTAACATGTCTCAAGGCTTCTGTGAGCCCTCGGTTGCCCATTCATCCCCGCCCTCCAGAGTTCAGAGGGGCACGAGCGTTCGGGAATATTTCGGGCGGGGTTTCCTGGGAAGACAGAAAAGCGGCGGGTGTCGCACCCGCCGCGTTTGCCAACTTTCAACAACGTTCTCACCGTTCCTTCTCCTTTCGGTCACTTCTCGGTCCCTCCGTTTTTACTTTAGGAGGGGCCTTGGTGTTGAAATTCGTTTGGACCGCCGTGGTCGCTGGGTTTTACCCCATAAGGGACGTGATGATTTCGTGCGGCGACCAACGAACGGCCGAAAACATTGATAGTATATGAACACGGGCCATTCCCCCAGATACCTTTGAAGTAGGACAGTTATAATTAGTTTTTAGCAAAAATTTAATTTTAATTGTCATGAAAAAGAAATATCGTCATTTGTCT
>MHWW01000017.1:0-25135 GCA_001824275.1 Candidatus Zambryskibacteria bacterium RIFOXYC1_FULL_39_10
ATACCAACGAGTTATTATTATGAGTTATCATCTGTCCTACTTGAGGGGTAGCGGGAGGGTGCATAATGTACGGTACATTATACACTAACTGGTAAATATGTCAAGTGCTGACCGTACTTCATAATTACATATTCAGTACCTTCGTTATCACTTCGGTCTGGTAGAGTATCCGAACGAAAATGACATCCTCACTCTATTAATTGTTAAAGTTATTGTCAGTTCTGAGCGTACATGATATTATTTAATTATGAATAATATTATTGAAATGGCCCCTACTGGACCAGACGATGCAAATGAAAAATCCTACCGAGAGTATCAGGAGTTGGGTGGTATTATAAATAAGAAGGATTATACTAACGCCCTTATGATGGCCGAGAATACGACTATCCTTGATAAAACTCGCATCGCACAAGCAGAAAACATTGCTAGATTTGTAGGTATTGAATTGCATAACACAGAAAACGCTATCGATCAAAAAATCGCACTCTATGCAATATTGCGTAGTGATCTTAAACCAAAGGAAGTTGAGCATCACCATAGCCAAATGGGTGATCAACGTTTATTTGCGGAAGTATTGCGTATGTTAGGAGATGTTGAATCTCTAGATAAAATGATAAAATCTTACCCTAATATTTTTTTGGGAGATCATGAGAAATCTCACGAGGAATATCCAAAGGCTGCGTAAAATGTTTTCTTATCGGCCAATAGGTGTATGAACTTTATTTTTTAAAAAGTGTTATATTGACGCGTCTCGAGCTACGCACGAGTTGGCTGGCCGTCTGCTTTGCCAAGCCTTAGCTTTCGACCCACTCGCAGTCCCGTAGGGGTTGGAACTATTTTAGACTCTCAAGACAATCTTTGAGCAACTAAAGTTCCTGTCATGACAGCAGAATCTGTGCCATTTTCAGTCGTATACTTGGCGCGGGATGGGTGCATTTCAGTCCCCTCTTCCCAAAAAATTAGTTTCCATTTTTCATTTGTGAAAAGTTTAGGAATTAAACCTCTTTCTATAAGTTTTCCTCGCCCAGCTATTTCTAAACAATATTTCAGCAAAATATATCCACCAACTCGAGTCCAATTTTTATATCCCTGAATTATATTCTCATGACTTATTGGGTCTATCTCCTCTACTAGCCCCGCACTTATAACCACATCATAATTTTTTTCTGTATTCCATAATTTAGTAAAATCACCTTGTTCGGCTTTAACTTGTACATTTTTTTGTTGTGCCAATTTCAATATACGATCAACTCCACTATCAGTTAATTCTAGTGCATCAGTTTTATATCCAATTTGTGCTAACGCTACTGCATATCTTCCATCACCCGAACCTATATCCACTGCTTTTGGTTGATAGTTAGGTTTAATCAAATCTGTATAAAATTCAGATGCAAAACGAGGTAATGTTTGGCCGGGATCACCATAACCACAAATCGGATCTTTCCAAAAATCTTCCCACCATGTTTTCGGACGAATACCTGGTAATATTTTCATAAATTTATTTATAGTGAGTTTATTAAATCTATTTTAACATTTTATTTTCCAAAATTTTCATGCTGGCCGTCTGGGAGAGTATCCGAACGGAATTAATTATTTCTAACTCCCCCGAATTCATTAAAACCAATTTTCACTGAAAATTTTACTTTGGATATTTTTTCGTCCTGTTTTTCAGATGACATTTTAGCTCCTCCGGCGATAATTTGAGCAACTCCAAGTTCAGCACCTCCACTTTTGCCTTTCTTGTTTGATACGGTAAGAGCAACATCAAAATCTATATGATCATTCATCATCATTTTAAAATATGTCCCCTTTGATCTTTTATTAGATCTTTCGAGACCATTTTTAATTCCCATCAATGTTTCTTCAACGAATGTTGTTATATCCATGCAAATCTTAATTAATTTTCTTAAAATCTATTCTGTATTGTCTTTCGTTAGTTGGATCAAGTATGGTGCCAGAGTATGTCCAATTAGGAATATTGGCTACAAAACTTGTAAGCTCTTTGCAATTAAAAGTAGCGATAATCAATTCGGAATTAGAGTCATCAAATGAAATTTCTGTGCAACCCATCTTCTTTAAAGCTTCCTCTATTTTTTTTATTATTTGCTCTTTGTTCATTTTAATTTATAAATACTATATCTTCTCTATAGATATTTGCTGGTGGTACTTCTATATGTTTTATACCTTGTACTATACCATATTCCAAAGCTTTCTGGGCTGTAATACTTGTTCCGGCTTCCATCATTTCTTGAACTTCAGGAAGATTCAAACCACAATTCTCGGATATATAATAAGCAATTCTTGTAGTTTCAGTTTTAACAGCTAGTAATTGTTCTTTTAAAGATTTTTCATCAAAAGCCCCTTGTGTATTTGCTCCGTGTACATAAAATTTTGCGTAGGATTCCGCTGTTCTTTCCTTGGCTGATAAATAAATTACATTTGCAATCGAATCAATATTATTTGTTGCATGAATTGCAACTGGAATTTTACAGTTCCTAATAATAGTGGCTAATGTGAATCCCTCCTGAGTACTTCCACCAACAGATGATAGTAATAACATAATTTTTGTAGCATTTTTTTGTATTGCATCATTAATGGCAACGAGCAATCTATTGCCAAAATTCTGCTCTATCATACCTGCAAATATTATGTAGTAATCCATGTTCTTGTTATACCACAAAATTTAAAATTTTGACAAAACAAAACCGCCTCCTTTCGAAAGCGGAAGCAGTAGGTCTGCTCAGTCCTTGGTCTGGTTAGTCCCAGTAGGCACCGGGGTTTTTCCAGTCCGGGTAGTTCTTGTCGAGCCACTCGACGGCGAGTTTGTTTGTTTGCTCGCTTGTCCTCCAGCTTTTCTCGCGATTAACCGGGATGGGTTCGGTGCTAAAAATCACTTTGCCGCCGTCAGTGATGTTGGTGACACCGACACCTTCCTTTTCGGAACGGCCGTAGTCAAATGACACCTGGTAACGACAAGAAAGAGACAGATTGGCGCTGCGGTCATAGAAGGCGGCCTTGTAGAAAATGCGCGCTCGAACACGACTCTTGTCGTCCACCAACTTCGACCACATGGAGTGATCGGTCGGTATCTTTCTCCAGCCCGTCGGAAGTTCGACGATCTGAAACATCGGATCGTCGGGAACTTCGCAGACGAACTTCACGCCGGCCGTCTCGAGGATCGTTTTCGTGTTGTAATCGCACCAGCGCCCCATATTTGTCGGCAGCGTCTCGCTTTTGACGAACGACTGCTGGCCCTGAGCTTCCTGCTCTTCGATCTTGTGTGGTGCGCCACCCATTACCCAACTCAACATGTCCGGTTGCTCTGCAGCCAATCGTTCTGTGTTGACGGGAATTCTCGTTGTCTTCATGGTCCAAGCTCCTTTTTGTTTTAAATGTACGAATCAAATCTGTATCTGAGATCTATATGAATCTTAGCATATTATACAGGTGCTGTCAAGCACTTTTTGTCTCCCTTAATTAGTGCTTCTTTTTTGGCTCTAGTCAATTTTTTTATTTCAGCTTCTCTTTTCAATGCCGAAGATCTGTCTGGATGTTCTTCGCTATAAACAATTTTTTCGACTTGTTTGGCGCTGGTATAATGTCCCCCATTACCTTTTTTGTGTTCACTAAAACGACGCTCAAGATCGTTTGTAATCCCTGTATACAAAGATTTATCTTTACATTCAATTATATAAACAAAATACATATGTTTGGGTATTTTTGAGATGCCACGAGGATTGAAACTTCTAATTTTTTTGACACTCTCCTCTAAAATACGCCCACTCTTCGCAGACTATTCCATCTGAAAATGTACACATTCCGATTTGTCCTTCTGGTTTATCAACAATAGCAAGCTTACCACCATTTTCAATGCAATTTACAGATGCGGGGTTTGCAATTCGTGTGCCCGTCTCGTCTTTATTTTGTACTGAAAACTTTGATGATAGTATTAATGAAATTAAAATAATAACAATAACTACAACCACAATCTTGAACCAATTTTTCTTTATAAATTTTTTCATATTTAAATTATATCAAACTTTTAAAAATTCAGTGCTGGCCGTCTGGTACGAAGCTCCCGATTTGTTCAAGAACAAAGTGATTGATTACAAATCGCAGTCCTGTAGGGGTTGGAATTAGTTTTAAAAAAATTCAGATAAAGTTAAGGGCGGCATTTCCTGTAGGATAATGCCGCCCAGTGGCGTCTGTGTAGGTCAGGCGTTCTTCTCGTCTTCGAACCGAAAACGGTCGAGAGGATTGCTCTCTTTTTCCTCTTTCGCTGTCTCGAGTTGCCTCTTGTGCAAGAGGACATCTTCTTCGACATATCGGATTGAAACATCGGCCCAACCCATCTCCAGACAACGAGCCCTCCAAGCCTCGACGATTTCGTCGTGTCCCTTGGGAATCCTCGTTTTGATGAGAAGTGTCCCAATGGTTTCGAGTTCGTCACGGGATGCTTGCTGAATCATGCTAATTACCGCTTCGTGGAATGGTTTCCGTTCCACAATCGTCACCGTCTGTTCCATAGAACCTCCAAAAGGAATTTGAATCTGCTGAAAATTATAGCATATGCACAAAAAATTGCAAGCTGAGGACGGTTGAGGCTATTAGAACTTGGATACAGTATAACTTAGAAGACTTTTATGTACCAAATTTAATTTAGGGGTGGGGGGCTATAGAGAGCCCTAGGTGGAACAAGTAATGATGGTTTATATATACCATCGTTTAATAGACCTATTCGTAAAATTTTTTTAGTATATTAAGTACTATTTTATGTCTTGTCATTCGCCTATCCTTGTCTGTAGTTGATTTTGTTACTGCGTTTAAGTAGTTTGCAATATCTTTTGACAGACCTTTGCCTTTACTTGTTTTTTGTACAGCCTTTGAAATTTGATTCGAAAAATTTTTTAATGCAATTTGTAATTTTGGTATTTTATTTTTTTTAATATTTTTGTTCTCATTTATAAGAGAATTCAGGGATATAAACAAAGTATAGAAATCAGATTTATTTTTCCATCTCGTATTCTTTAAATCGGGGACAATTTCTAGTATATTTTGTTTGATAGTGAAAAAACGATCTTTCCATTTAGATTTGTCTGCAAATTCACTTTCATATAATTGATAATACCTATCTAATTCTATTGTTTTATCTTGAATACCATTAATCATAGAGACAAAAATATCACTTACAAATTGAACGTCAGTCATTCTCCTTATCTCATTTGGCGTTACTATTTTGTTTTCTGACCAAAATGCGTCTTCAGCTTCTTCTTCCATTAGTTTTATAAACGTTCCATCATATGTGGCGTGTCGTAATTCCTGTGCGTTAAGTGTGACAACATTTTTATTCATTCTTCTAAACAAATTTTTAACATCCTCTTCTTTTACATCCACTATTTCTCTTGCAAATATTGTAAAACCCCAAAATTTCTTCTGTGCTTCAGATGGAAGATCTTTAAAAATAAAATCAGCATAATTGGGTGTATACTCTTCCAATAAAGAAAATTCTCCATCAATAAACTCCAATATTGTTCTTATCCTTTGTTGCCCATCAACAATGTTGTATTTAGTGGTACCATTTTCATCTGTTTCGCGGTGCATATATATTTCTGGAATGTTATAGCCCCCAAGTATAGTGTCTATCAAATAGGCCTTTTGTTTATTCGTCCACACAGGTTTTCTTTGGTATGGTGGTTTTAATACTAATGAACCATCAATTTTACGATCTCTAAACCATGAAATTGGGAATGTTGTTTGATTTATTTTCATATAATTATCTTGATAAGTTGGCTAATTGAATTGAATAATACTTTTCTACAAACCACCAATCTTTAAAAAGTCTCCCTCTGATTTTTCTACTTTCAAATTTTGTATTTGAAGATAAAGATTCAAATATATCCCACCATTTTTCAGAAAATTCCATTTTTATTGGTAGTTTGTTCGGGCTAATGATACCCATGGGAATATCTTTATAACACGAAGTCATTTTTTCTTCTTCTCCAAACAACTTGTCTTCTTTTTTTATTAATTCATGCCATGCTATATCAAATAATTCACTTGAAACGATTACCAAATCAATATCAGAATCTTTATCAAACTTTTTGCCGTATCTCTTTGGTGATGGATTTAAACTTATACCAATCTTTCCGCTACCAACTATTTCTATATTTTTTAGATGAACATCAAAGTGATCAGATAGAGACTTCCTTAATTCATAGATAATATTATCTTTTCCATCAAAACAGATTGGATTACTAGCAAGGATATAACTATTAACTGTTTCTGATATAGAAGAAGAGGAAATTATTTCTTTTAAATCGTTCAGATTGTTGATTACCTTCTTCATTTTTGTTTCAAAAATAATCTCTAATAAAACACTTTATTTTAAACTTTCGCAAACTACCCCATCCTTATCTCTATCTAGATTATGAGGATCATTGGTTGGTCCACCATCCGCTTCAAAAAACAATTGCGCTTCGCGCTGTGTTTTAAAGTCGGCACAATCTTTGTCTCCTTTGATAGTTGTGATGCGATTTGTAGATGTGTCATCTTTAGATACCATGTATCCACCAGTCAGTAGAGCTCCAGCGATTATACCACCAGCTAAAATTTTCTTTGAATTAGTGCTCATGATTAATTATTTAAACCAACTAAATAATCTACTAAGCCAACCTTTCTTTTCTGTTGTCTGTAATTTAACCTCGGAAGTAGGACTGGGATTATATGTTGTTGGTTTGGGGGTTACGGTTGCTTTAGCTTTTGAGGTGGCGGGTGCAGGTCCTTTATATTCTGGGGCTGGAGTAGTATAACCGGTCCCGTTCTCTCCATAAGTGCTTTTAATTGGTTCTACGGGCTGAGAAACCCCTTTGGAATTATGACAATGATATTCTCCTGTGCTTAGACCCCAACTAGGACAATTTGTACGACAAGTATGGCAACCGGAAGAATCTGTTCGGCCCGGATGAGCTTCTGTAAATAGTGGTATAAGAAAGATCAAACTAATAACAATTATGGAATTTCTTTTGTAATTTTTCATATTATCAAATATTATACTTACCAAAAATTATATAGAGAACTACTTTGTGATAAAAAAAAGAAATAATATATGCCACCAGTAGCACTAGCAATAATAAGAAAGCAAGATCTCCAACAAAATATAATCCGCTCCAAAAGATTGATATTTTATGGAAACCATAGTTTTCCGATAAGGTTTCACCCATTAGCAGGGTTTTATCTGGTCTAAGAAAATACGTCTTACCAATTTCTGATCCATAATTATCATAAACTGTGTAGGAATCTATCAAAACACATTTGTCATCTGTCTTAATTAAAAAGGAATTAAATTCTTCTAGAGAAGCCCAATCTTTTCTCCCTAAGGATAAATTTTTAATACTCCTTTTTGCCAAAATATCTTGAACATAATTAATTATGTTATTTGAGCAGTAAATATTTTTATTAGACTCATCACTGAACGCAGATGAGCTGACTGGAATATTTAATGAAAATGAAGATGAATTAATCTCACCGACTTTTTCTCCAGACAGAGTTAATTGATTTAATGTATTTAGATTTGAATCTATTCTTTCTCCAACTGTGCTGACCATTTTCCACTGCGGATAGTTAAATATTTTAAAATCCAAATTATTAAAAAATATACCGAATAAAAAAATAAGAAAAAAAGCATAAACGACCAACAATAATCTGTGCCACCATTTAGTTCGTAAATTCAAATCTTTTCTTAAATGCCAAGTTAATATTTTCATACATTTTATAAAAAACTTTATTGCTTAACTTTATATATGATGTCAAAACAATTAGCTTTACTATCAAAAGAGTCATTGTTTCCTCTCGCATAAATTCGTTCTAAACACTCTCCTCTTTGAGCATAAGCTGAACTCCAAGCTAAGTGATTAAGAAATATGGAGATTTGATAAGCTAATACTGCCAAAAGAATCAATATACCCAACTTAAACCAATTTTCTTTTAACCAATTCATAACATTACTATCACTCTTTTTTAATAAAAAAGCAAGATTTAAAAGTTTATATAGATAACACTACTGTTCCCACCTGTTAATAATAGTAGAGGATGAATTTGCGGACACTACTTGAATTGATAATTCTCTTTCCATATCCGCATAGTATTTTTCTTCAGCTTCATCATTTTCTGCCATATTTTGTAGAGTCTCTGTGCAATTTTTCTTTATCAAAAAGTTAGCCCTGATCTCCATAAATTGATCGATCGTCATATTTGGATGGGTATTTGCGGTATAAAAAATAAATCTCTCATTATCAGCCACTCTAGTTTCTTCATCCACGTAATCTTCTGGACATTTGAAGGAAGCGTAAAATTTGTCATCGTAAGAAAGTTTGGGGGTGTTGTCTGGCCAATTAATATAAATGATCAGTGACAGATCTATAATTGCCCCCAAAATCAAAAAATATACCCAGATTTTTTTCATTCCGGTTTAATTAAACATATGACAAACATCCAAAACCCTTGAAGCCATATTACAAATGGTGATATGAATATTGCAATAATAATTAAAATATTACCAAAAGTGTTGTTCAAGAAAAAGCCAATAATTAAAAGCAATGAAGTCCAAATAAATCCGTACAGGTAGTCTTTTTTTGTAAAACCAATGCTAGTTTCCGACTTTTTTATTGATTTTTTTGCACTATCGTATGCTTGCTTAATTCTTTTTTTCATGTTTTATCTCTTTACCAGCAATCAGGTAAGCTAAACACGCCTGATTCCTCTGCTACTAAACCTGAAGTAGAATAAAAGGGGGAAACCCGACCTCCGCTAACACTAACGTATCTTGGTACCACGCTATATATTTTTATCTGATAAGTTCCTTTAAGATCAGCCTGTAGTTTAGTGTTAGAACCAGAATAACCAGCCTGACTAAAGATAAACCCATCGTCTATATTGCTTTTATCCAAATCTAGACCCTTGGTTATTATTCTGCCATATTCATCTGTTATTTTTACTTGAATCCATCCACTAACCCATTCTCCATCTACTGTGAATGGAAGGAAGTAATACTCCCCAGCAGGTCTCAATGTGCACGATATATTGCCTACATTTAAGGTTGTCTTTTTTGATTCTTCAAATAAAGTCTTTTGCTCATCGTTGTGAATTGCTTTTTGTGTAGCTTCTATCTTTACCTGTTCTTCTGCTTTCTGTTTAGCGATTAAAGCCTCCTGATCAGTCTTAGCCTTGAGGGTGGCCTGGACCTGTTTTTGGACCTCGGCTTGTATGGCAGTCGAATTATCAACGACAGGAGTAGTCTTTTTTTGTTCAAGTTTTTTTATTGCGGATGTCGTTGCTTCTAAATTTGATTGTTTTGTTGAGGTAGTAGCAGTCTGTAATTTATTTTCAAGCTCTTGCATACGGTTTTCTAGTATTTGAGTTTTATTATTTTCTCTGTTAAAAATTTTCCACGAAAGTGGATTCCACCAAGAGGCAGATACAACTTGTGGTATTAAGATAGTGACTAACAAGACAAATATAGATATTTTATTTTTCATATTTTTAAATTTTATATACAAAAAGCCCACCACATGGGTGAGGGCCGAAGCCCTCCACCTACAGTTTCCTGTAGGGACCTGTAACAGTAACCACATATGATGGGTTCTTTGTCTGTTACAGGTTTTTCGCCATGCCAATGATTGCTCATTGGTTTAGGCTACTCTCAATATTTAGTTGTAATAACATACTATCATATAAAACAACAAGTTTGAATTATGTGGAAATGTATTGGCAAAAACGCCAAAAAACGGCTATAATACGTGCATGAATACATCTATCTCCCCAACAAGCATTGAAATTTTGAAAACTACGGCTATTTCAAAACGTGGTGGTGCCCGTATTGGCGCCGGTAGGAAGCCAAAACTTAAATTTGAGGCCAGAGAGCTTTTTAATGTAGCTGTGGACGAGAAATGGCCCCTTATTGTGAGTAAAATGGACGAATGGATTGAGAATGGCGATAAGGATATGATCAAATTTATTATTGAACAAAGGATTGGAAAGCCGGCACAGGCTGTGGATATACGAAAAGAGGAAACCAAAGTTAATTACAATTTGTTCTATAATCCAAAAATAAGAGAAGCCACAAGGATCTTTGAAGATCAGCTCAAGGGTGAATTAATGAAAAATTTGGACACAAATAGAGATGAGGAGTAAGAAACTAGTTGACTTATTTTTTTGATGAGAATATACTAGTATCAATTAAATAAAGAAACCCATCATTAGTAACTTAGGCATTCACAGCAAAAAACTAGCCTGTCAAATGCCGGGCCAATTGATGGAAAACATAATAGTTTAGCCAGGAGGAGCTTCTATTTTTCGTCTATTGGATCAACACCGCTTTGAGAAGGGCGGTTGTTTTTATATGTGTTGATACACCTGAGAATTTAAAACCTGTTTAGGGTTTTACGGATTACTCTCAGGTGGTCCGTAAAACTTGTGACGGGTTTTTAGATGGTTGATAAATCCAAATATATAAAAAAATTTAAAGAGATATACCAGAAAAAAACCGGCAAGGTTCTTTCTGATGGTGAAGCTTTGGAATACTTTCAACAATTAGTGACGTTGGTAGATGCAATTTGTAGACCCGTACCAGAAGATAAAATTAATAATTTAAACAACTAACATGACAATTGTAGACAAAAACGAAACAAGAACACTTCATCCATCTCTGGACATAAAAGATAATATTTTGATATTAGGGTTCAGATTAAAAAAGGATGACGGTAAAGATGTTGATATTTATATTCATAGAATTAAAGATGAGGTGTACATAACTGAAATACCCGGATTTAATTTAGAAGATGGCACGTCAATTTCCATTGAAAAAAAGAAGAGATTACTTGCAAAGTTATCACAAAAATGGAGCGCAAATGGATTGAATAAATTTATGGAATCCGTAAAGGATCCATTTGGTGAACAGTTACCAAAGGTAGGTTTGTACAATAAAATTAAAGATAGTTTGAGACTATACGTAGAGTTTGAGAATGAGGCAGATTATTCAATACTTACAGCGTGGATTATTGGGTCGTATCTTTTCCCAATGTTTAGTGCCTATCCTTATATTCACATAAAAGCACCAAAAGGATCTGGTAAAAGTCAGTGTCTTAATTTTATACTTCAGACAGCTTTTAATGCTGTAAAAGCTCGTGCAAGTCTTCCGGCACTACGGGACACAGTAGACTCATTACGAGGTACATATATTTTGGATCAGGCCGATTGTCTATACAGAATTAATATGGAAGATATTCTGGATATTTTCACTGATTCTTACAAACGAGGTGGGGGTGGAATTAGAAAAATGATTCCAAATAAGAGGGGTTGGACGGTAGAAGAATTTGATGCTTTTGGACCAAAAGCTTTTGGTTCCATTGCTCAACTTCCAGAAGATTTACGAGACAGATGTATTGTCATACCTTTGATTAAAAGCAAAAAAAATCATCCGCAAATAAATGAAGAGGATACTATATGGAAAGAAATAAGGGGTGAATTATATTCGTTGCTTATCAACCATTTTCAGTATATCTCTAGTATTCATATATTTAAAAAAATTGAATATAAAGAAAATGGAAGTCTGCTTGGTAGACAGCTTGAGCTATGGCTCCCTATTGAGACAATACTTAGCAGTTTATCTGTACCAGAGGAGGAAATTGAAATTAGCAAAAAAAGATTTTTGTCTCGCTATGAGTTTGCAAGTTATCAGAGTACCGAAATTGAAGGTGCCGTAATTGATACTATTATTTCTTTAATGAAAGATAAAGAAGATATAGTGCTTCATCCAAAGGAAATCATGGAAAAGATTGATTCTGAGTTGTTTGAGGAAGAAGATCAATTTATGAGTCAAAAAAAGAGATCAACCGTTGTAGGTCGAGCAATTAATAAGTTTAATTTGGCGACAAGTAAACTTACGCGTGATAGTCAAGGTGAAAGATATTTATTTACCAAGGACCATTTACAAAAGATTCGTGACAGTTACTTTGCAGAAAATGATAAAAAAGATACACCATCATACATTGAAGAAAAAACACCTATACAGTCTACATTTTAGGTGGTTTATTGAATGTATCATCGGATGTATATTTCACCAAAAGATACACAATAACATACACCAAAATAATACCTAAAATGTATGGCGAAATCACAATTGTATGTCTGTGTATGAAAAAAGTAGTATTATATGATTTAAACAACATGGCTAAAGAAACAAAAGACATTTTCAAATATTTTATATATGCTCGCAAAAGCTCCGAGGAATCATCGCAAAGACAGGTTGCCTCTATAGGCGATCAGATAGGAGTTTTAAAGTTCTTGGTTGAGCATGAGGAGTTAAATTTGGTAAAACCACCATTTACTGAAGAAAAGAGTGCCAAGGACCCCGGAAGGCCAATATTTAATGATGTGCTTAACAGGATTGAAAAGGGAGAAGCAAACGCTATTATCTGTTGGGATATTGATCGCCTCTCCCGTAATCCAATAGACAATGGGCGACTACAATGGATGTTACAAAAGGGTGTTATAAGGGCCATAAAGACTCCTAGTCGCACTTACTACCCCGAAGACGCAGGACTTCTCATGAGTATTGAAGGTGGACGAGCTACAGACTATGTAATGCGTTTATCAAAAAATGTTAAGCGTGGATTAAACAGTAAAGCTATACGAGGGTGGCGACCATCCGGTAGTCCCATTGGTTATATAAATATTAAAGATGAAAAAGGAAATAATATAATTGGCCCAGATCCCCAGCGTTTTGAGATTGTTCGTAAGATGTGGGATCTGTTTCTGACTGGAACATATTCGGTCTCAAAGATACGCAAAATTGCTACAGAAAAATGGCATTTAACAACAATTTCTCACCGTAAGATTGGTGGAAATTCATTATCGCTGAGCCACATGTATAAGATATTTAATGATCCCTTTTATTACGGGTATTTTTATTGGAATGATCCGGAGACTGGGGAGAAAAAATTATATAAAGGAAGTCATCAACCAATGATTACCGAAAAAGAATATAGACGAGGACAAATATTGCTTGGTAATAAAGGAAAATCACAACCTCAAACACGAGAGTTTGCATTTACGGGACTTATGCACTGTGGAGAGTGTAATTCTATGATTACTGCTGAAGAAAAGAATCAGATCATATGTTCCAAATGTAAGAATAAATTTGCCTATGAAAATAAGACAGCCTGCCCTAAATGTTCAACGGATATTTCTGAAATGAAAAATCCTAAAATATTGAATTATGTTTACTATCACTGTACTAAAAAGAAAAATAAGTCTTGCACACAAAAATCAATCCGTATTGAAGATTTAGAATCACAATTTAATAAAGTTTTGGGAGATATAAAGATTGATGATGAATACTTACAGCTTGCTCTAGAATATTTGGGTGATAAACAAAAGAATGCTGGTGGAGAAGAAAAAGCAATGCGCATGTCTTTGCAAAGTAAATATGACCAGTGTCAGACTCGCCTTTTGAACTTAGGTAAAGAATTTATCTCACCACTAAACTCTAATTATGATATTTATACTCCAGAAGAGTTTAGAGAGCAAAAAATGGTTTTAATGGCCGAAAGAAAAAAACTAGAAGATGAAATGGGAAGCACAAAAGAAAAGTTTGATCAAAGTATTGAAGTGTGCGGAAGGGTATTTAATTTCTGTAGATTAGCACAGGACAACTTCAATAAAGGCGATTTACAAAGGAAAAGAGAGATATTTTCTACTATCGGTCAGAACCTAACATTAAATGGTAAAAAGCTCTTTATTGAACAGCTACATCCTTATTTACTCATTGAAAATGAACTCCGATCACAAAGAGAGCTTTATTCTAGGTTAGAACCTAAAAAGAGTGTTGCTATAAAAGAACAAAACGCTACTTTGGTAGCGTCTGTTCCTGAGTGGCTGGCCGTCTGGTACGAAGTTGGAACTTCTATGATTAATATTATACACTAATTTTTTAGTGTAAAAAATCTAAAAGTATGGTATTATTGCAATATGAGCAAACTAGAAATAATCAAAAAAATTGAAGCAAAGAGAAATTCAAAAGTCATTACTTACATTACAAGTGATAGACAAGGCCCAGTGGGTGCTCGGGTAGCCATGGATATTATTCCTATTGTTAGTGAGCAACTTCGTAAAATAGGCAAAACTGATAAAATTGATCTTTTTCTTTACACCGCAGGTGGAGATACTATGGTTCCATGGCGTTTAGTTTCTATGATTCGTGAGTATTGCGATACTTTTTCCGTTATCATTCCTTACAAAGCCCATAGTGCTGGTACAATGATCGCTTTGGGTGCAGATGAGATAGTTATGAGTGATTTGTCAGAAATTTCACCAATTGACCCATCTACTGCAAATGTTTTCAATCCTGTTGATCCAGCCAATCCACAAAATAGAATTCCAATTTCAGTTGAAGATGTTATCGCCTATTTTGATTTGGCAAAAAATAAGTTTGGTATTAAAAATGATGAGGATCTAACAAAAATTTTCAATAAATTTGTAGAAGCAAATCCTCAAATCCATCCACTTTCTCTTGGTAATGTAAATCGCACACATAATCTTATCCGTTTGATTGCAAAACGACTTCTCAAGAGTCATAAAAACAGAATGAAAGATGATGAGATAGACAAAGTTGTAAAATATTTTACTGAAGACTTATATTCACATACATATTTTGTCGGCAGAAAAGAAGCAAAAGAAGATCTTGGAGTAAAATCAGTTATTGAAGCAGACTCAGAGCTTTCAGATTTGATGTCTAATCTTTATTCCGAATATGCAAATGAAATGGAATTACAAAATACTATCTGGAATCCCCAAAATGAAATTGGTGTAAATGCAAGCCAAAATAATAAAGAATACAAAGTTGCATTTGTTGAGAGTGCGATACTTTCAAAAGTTTATAAACTAACAATGGAATTTAAACGCCAACAAGTAATGATTCCTCAACAAACTCCGCAAGGTATTATCCAAGTTCCCCAAGAACAGGTTGTTATGCGTACAGTGGAACAGGGGTGGAAATAAAAAAATATGGCAAATATAAAATTAAGAAATATATTTATTTGTGAAAACGTCATTGTATCGTTTAATGGTCAACCAAGTTTAATTAATCTTGTATCAACAATTACATCAAATGCTTTTCCCGCTATGCATCCAAAAATATCAATATTGGTTAGTATAAGTGGGGACAATGGTATTTATGATGAAAAGATAGAAATTGTATCCGTTGATGATGATAAATTGATTGCCCAAGTGAATGGTAAGGCTGAAATAAAAAATGCTGGAGCAAGTAATTTTATAGGTAATTTTATTAATACGGTTTTTCCTAAGGAAGGAAAATATTGGTTTAGGGTGTCTGTTAGTGGAAATATCTTATCAAACAAAGAAGATCATCTTTTTGAGCTTAAAAAGATATAGCGAATATGGAAAATAAAATAACAGAACCAAGTAGTATAAATAATCCAGAAACTAGTAAAGCCTCTCCCATACCAACTTCTGAATCTGAGAGTTTGGGTGTTTTAGAGGAAAAGATAAAAAAATTAGAAAAAAAAGCTGAAAGCACCGAAACAAATTTTGATCGGCTTGAAAAAAATGTAGGCAACATGAGTAATCTTATGATGTGGATTACTAGCGTAATTGCAGGAATCTTTGCTATAACAACTATTTTTATAGCCCTTGATTACTGGAAATACAATGAAGAAAGGTATGAAAAATTTGTTGACAAGACTCAAGATTTTTACACGAAAGAAGAAACTATAAAATTAATAATAGATTTTAAAAATTGCATTTGGTTTAACGGACTATCTAATTGTTTAAAGTAATATATTAGAAATTTGCTCCTATCTTTATTTTGGCACTGGTAATCCTAATTTCTGCAAAGGCAAATATCCAAAGTAATACTGACAACCCACAGAATTTATGTAAGTCAAAACATCTTTATAACACGCTTTATTAAACCATTCGCTCAAAATATAAATATATTCTACTTCATAGTTTAGAGGGGCAAAAAGTCTTTGATATTGTTTTTTCTTAAAATCGCAAGTTTGTAATTTTTCATCCACCGATCCTGCAACTGCTTGAAATTTTAATTCCAAAATATACATCGTGTTATTCACGATTACATAAAGAGCTTCATCGGGTAGTAATTTTTTAGATAAAATTTCAGTGTAGTTCACTCCTTCAGAAGCAAGGAATTTGTAGAGACTATCTTTGCGATAACTGCGAGCAACTTCCTTTCCGTTATAAGAAATTACATGTCCTTTGACCGAATATCCTTTAGTTTTAGAAAATAAATCTAATACATCTTTTTCTCTTTCAAAATTTAGACCTGTTAAAGTATTTCCACCACCTTTTCCTCCTTTAATCATATTTTTAAATCATTAAACCTTTTTTTTGATAATTCCAAGTAATCTTTTTCCATATCTATACCTATAAATTTTCTATCGTTCAAAGCAGAAGCAATCCCAGTGGTAGAACTGCCAGCGAAAGGATCAAGCACTACATCACCCTTATTAGTACTGGATAACACGATCCTTCTCAAAAGATCAAGGGGTTTCTGTGTCGGATGTTTACCATACTTTTTTTCCTCTGGTTTTGGTGGATTAACAGACCAAACAGACCGCATTTGTAGGTTTGGTTTTTTTAACTTGTCTTCTGTCCAATCTCCATTTTTCATTAGATCATAATTGAAAACATGTTTAGCTTTCTTCTCTTTTCTTGCCCAAATAATCGTCTCATGGCTGGCAGTAAAAAATCTACAACTTAAATTTGGCGAAGCGTTTGGTTTGAACCAAGATATATCATTCAAGATATGATAACCGAGAGACTGCAAAGCATGTCCGCATTGATAAATTGAGTGATATGTTCCGCTTACCCAAAGTGTGCCGTGCGGTTTTAATACTCGTTTGCATGCTTCTAGCCAGCGATAATGAAATTCGTAATCATCTAAAAATCCTCTGCTTATATCCCAAATTCCTTTATTCACACTTACCATTCTGCCAGCATGAACTGAAAATCCCCCGTTTGAAAGATTATATGGAGGATCGGCAAAAATCATATCAATAGAATTGTCTGGTAATTGGGAAAGGATATTTAAACAATCCCCGAGATATAGCACAAAATTGCCATTTATAAAGTATGGTTTATCACTGACTATGGATAATATTTTTCTTTCGGCTACTACCATGACACTAGATTATACCACTTTTGCCGAAATAATATTACTTCTATTTTTGTTCTTTTGTAGTGTCTTCGTTAGGTATTTTTATATTGTTTCTTTTGAAGTATTCCTCATCAAATTCTTCATCTGGATATTTAACTCCATCTTTTCGTGTGTTTCTTTCAATTCTTTCTAAAATTCTAATTGCCTTATTTATCTTCCAATACCAAGTTAATATTTCTCTAACAATAATAAAAAATATTATTGCGACCAAAAGAAATATAAAAGATTCACTAGATAAAAAATTATTTAAATTCATATTTTTTAATTATTTATAAACACAAAAAGCCCACCACGGGTAGAGACCGAAGTCTCTCATACCGGTTTCCCGATATGGCCTTGGAAGACGACCCCATGATGGGTTCTTTATCTTCCAAGGTCTTCTTCGCCATGCCAAGTATTTGGTTTAGGCTACTTTTAACTTATTTAATTGTGGTTTTATTATAACATGACTAAAAATTGTTAGGAACTTGCAAACTATTTTTACGGGAATATAATATGTTTAATATTTAGTGAGCTGTCCAGAGGAGAAATCCCGAGCCACTTGTCGGTAGTTAAAAATTTAACTATTGAAAGTGGTATTTTCATTTTCTAAACAACTTATTGACGAAACCATTAAAGTCTTCAAAGAAGAAGATGGTTTAAATTTGTCTCCAGAACAAGCAAATGAATATCTCAATGGTATGGCTGGTTTATTTTTGGCTTTCGCAGGACACATTACGCCCGCCCGCACCCTCCTTGAGGAGGGGCGGGCGGAATGCGTTGCAGACTCTTATGCCTTAAGAGACTTGATAATTCACTAACATAATAAGAATAATAAAAATTAGAATGAGTTATGTAAAAATTATTAAATATGGAGATAATCTGGAAATATACCAGTATGAACATCTGCCTATGCCTCATAAGAAAGGAGTTAGAGACCCCGACAAGGAAAAACCCACAGAAGATGAGAAATACGAAAAGAGACAAGATAATATTTATCAAATTAAAAGAAATTTCCGAAGATTAGTTTCTGCCAATTTAGGAAAAGAAAAACCTTTGCTTCTGTCTCTCACTTATGCCGAAAATATGCAAGATATACATATTGCTTATAGAAATTACAAATCTTTTGTGCAAGCTTTGAAATATAAATTTGGAAAAGATTTTAAATATATCGCTGTGCCAGAGTTTCAAAAAAGAGGGGCTGTGCATTTTCACGCTTTGTTTTGGAGATTGCCAAAAGAAATAAACAGAAAATCTGAAATTGAAAACAGAACCATTGCTAAAATTTGGGGTCATGGTTTTGTGGATATTAAAGAGACTGATGGAGACCAAAAAATATCGGGATATTTGGCTAAATATATGGCTAAAGCTTTTACTGATAAAAAGTTAAAGAATCAAAAAGCGTATGTCTCGTCTTGGAATGTTGAGAGACCTGTTGTAGAATCGGATACATCAGCTATTTATTATCTTTTTAAGTATACTAACGAAAATGATTTGCCTGTGGTAGAAAAAGAGTATCTTACAAGATGGCTTGGCAAGGGACACTTCCGTTTATTTAAAATAACAAACGATAAAAATTTATGAAATACATTATTTACTGCCGAAAATCATCAGAATCAGAGGATAGACAAGAGCAATCTATTGATTCGCAAGAGCATGAGTTAATGGCTATGGCGGAAAAGCAGAAATTGACCATTGTTAAAATTTTGAAAGAAAGCCAGTCTGCCAAAAAAGTTGGTCGTCCAATTTTTAACGAGTTGCTCAAAATGTTATCGTCTGGAAAAGCCGATGGTGTGCTGTGTTGGAAACTTGACCGCTTGTCTCGCAACCCGATTGATACTGGTTATGTTCAATCGCTTTTGCAAGATGGAGTAATTAAAAATATAAAAACTTTTGAGAGAGATTATTTTCCTCACGATAATATTTTGATGATGGTTTTTGAAATGGGAATGGCAAACCAATACATCAGAGATTTAAGTGTAAATGTAAAAAGAGGAAATAGAGAAAAATTAGCCAGAGGTGAATGGCCTAATCATGCACCATTTGGATATTTGAATAATAAAGTTGATAAAAGTATTGTCATTGATTCTGTCCGTGCCAAGTATGTAAAAAGAGCTTATGAATTGTATTTAACTAGTAGTCATGGTTTTAGAGATGTTGCCAGAATTTTATATGACGAAGGACTTCGCACATCCTCGGGTAAAAAAGTTTTGATAAGCCATATTCAAAGAATGTTAAGTAATCCATTTTATTGTGGAATTATGCTTAGAGATGGAAAATATTATAACGGCAATCACAAACCCATAATTTCAAAATCTGATTTTGATAAAGCTCAAGAAATTTTAGCCGACAAATCAAGACCAAAATCTCAAAGATTATTTTTCCCATTAAGAGGATTTTTAAAGTGTGAAAATTGCGGTTGTGCTTTAACTTCTTCTACCAAGAAAGGTCATGATTATTATTACTGCACCAACAGAAAAGAAAAATGTGATGAGCATAAAAGCTATATGAGAGAAACTTACCTTTATGAGATATTCGGCAATATCTTTGGATCATTGGCTTTTTCAGAAAGGAAAATAGATCTTATGTATAAGTCGGCTAAAGAGAAAATTGGTATAGATAGCGAATACTTCGATAATGCTTTGGCAACCCTCCAGAACTCGCTAGAATCGCTTACAACGAAAGAAAGCAAATTACTGGATACTTTCCTTGCTGATCAGATTTCAAAGGAATTATACGACCAGAAAGCGTTAGATATTCACAACGAAAGAATATCGCTTAATAAACAGATTCAAGAGTTCAAAAATAAACAACCTGCTTCTATGTTGGAACCGACTAAAAATGCTTTTATACAAGGCAACAGAGCCATGAAAGAATTTTTAGACGCTGATAATTTCAAAAAAAGAAATATTGTAGAAAATCTATGTTGGAACCTTTCTTTCAAAGATAAAAATGTGGCTCAAATTAAACTTAAAACTCCGTTTGATGTGATGTATAAAGCACCCAAAAATGGCACTTTATCTGAAATGCTGGGAGACTAGGGATCGAACCTAGATTCATCGCTTCAAAGGCGATTGTCCGACCATTAGACGATCTCCCAATTTACCAGGTCGTAGCTTCTAGCGAAGACCGGTATGATTATTTATACCATAATTTTAAAAATCAGTCATCATCAGTACATTTTCAATGGTACCTTTCGTACGAATAAGGTATATATTAAATATTTAAGTCAAACAATGGAGTCTATATCCGAAATCATTGAAAATAATTTTTGTCCTTTTGTACTTAATTTGTAAAACATCAATACACTTCTCTGTTCTTTTTCTAGCAAATCAGCCGCATAAAGTATAGAGAGATGTTTGGAAGTAGACCGAAAAGAAAGTTTAATTTGCTTGGCGATAGTACTTACCGATAATTCTTTTTTCCCTTGCAAACAATTAAATATAGCAAGTCTCCTTCTGCTTGCTGTCGCTTTCAATATTTTTTCTATATTAATTTCTTTCATGTTTGGTACCTTTCGTACGAATAGGGTTAGATTATTTTATTTATTTTCAAAAGTACAGGAGTCTATAATTGCTAACTCGATGGGTAGTTCGGGGATAGTTGCGTAGACTTGTCGAGAGTAAGCTTCAAGGAAAGCGAGCAAAGTTTTAGAATTAACATTTTTTGCTGTTTTAGCTATCTCAGCCAGTTTTTCAAATTCTTCCTCCCCCGTCTCATCAATCACCAACTTTTTCATATCAGGAGCAAAACGCAAAAGTAAGACAAAACGCAAAGAGTGCAAAATCATTTTCAAAAAAACCTGCATATCGGCATTTTCTTCGCTGGCTTTCCTTATACTGCCTATCCCTTTTTCGGCACTCCCGTCTTTTATGGCATCCAAAATTTCTAATACGTATGATTCTTTTGGTGCACCCAAAACTTTTTGCACTTCCTCGTGAGACAGTTTCTTATCTTTTGAAGAGTTTATTATTTTTTGCAAAACCGAAAGAGCATCACGGAAAGAACCATCAGCCAAAGTGGCGATCAAATTTGCTGATTTTTTCTCTATCTCATATTTTTCTTCTTTAGCTACCATAAGTATCGATTCAACCAAAATTTGATGGGTTGGTTTCTTAAAGACGAAACATTCACAACGTGAGACTACGGTATCGGGCAATTTGTGCTGTTCGGTCGTAGCCATTATAAAAATGACATGCTCGGGCGGTTCTTCTAATGTCTTGAGGAATGCGTTCCATGCCTCTTTGGTGAGCATATGGGCTTCGTCCATTATGTAAACTTTGTATTTTGATGAGTATGGATAAGTGTGGACAGCGTCCCTGATTTCACGAATTTCATCGATACCCCTATTTGAAGCAGCGTCCATTTCATAAACATCTTCACTACTTACTCCCAATGCTTTAGCGAAGATACGAGCGACTGAAGTTTTGCCGGTGCCTCGACTGCCCGAAAAAAGGTAAGCGTGAGAAATTTTGCCTGTTTTGGCTTCATTTTCTAAGACTGAGACAATATGCTCCTGCCCCTTTATTTCTTTGAAATTCTGAGGGCGATATTTTCTATATAACGTAGTTTCCATGATTCCATTCTATACTATAATTGTGGTAAAATAAAATCATGTCATTTTTTACAAAAACCCGAGTTGGTGTTTTGCGGGGTGGACCCTCTGCTGAATACGAGGTTTCTTTAAATACTGGCAAAACAATTCTTTCTAACCTCCCTGAAGAGTATGAACCTTTAGATATTTTTATATCTAAAGAAGGAGCTTGGCACATAATGGGCTTAGAAAAAAATCCTTATGACATTTTAAAAATGGTTGATGTGATAGTAAATGCGATGCATGGCCATTATGGTGAAGATGGAACGGTCCAAAGATTTTTAGAAAATTTTGGCATTCCTTATACTGGCTCCAGTTCTATAGCTTCGGCTTTGGGTATGAACAAAATAATGTCCAAAAATGTTTTCAAACTCGCTGGCCTCAAGACTCCAAATCATATATTAGTAAACAGCGGGCAAGATCTAGATGACCTTGTCAAAAATATCAACGAAAATATTTTATTTCCACTTGTTATAAAACCTGTGAGTTCGGGTTCCTCCATCGGCATCTTATTTGTAAATAAAATTTTAGATGTCAAAGCTGCTCTTCAAAAATCATTTGAGCACTCTCCTACCTTAATGGTGGAAGAGTTTATCAGCGGCAAAGAAGCTACTTGTGGAGTGATTGAAGGATTTAGGGGTAAAAATATTTATACATTATTACCAGCAGAAATTAAGCAAAGTAAAAAAGAAGTTTTTTATGATTATGATTCTAAATATAATAATCTAGAATCAAGGTGCAAAATACCTGGTGACTTCACTAGTGAGGAAAAGATGCAAATAGAAGAAGCGGCTTCTCTCGCGCATGAGGCGTTGGGTCTCAGGCATTATTCTCGTTCTGATTTTATATTCCACCCAAAACGCGGGCTCTTTATTTTGGAAACAAATACTTTGCCCGAACTTACCCACCGTTCCTCATTTGTAAAATCTCTTGAAGCAGTCGGTGGTAATATCAAAGAATTTCTCTCCCACCTCCTTTCCAAGACTTTGAAGAAATAATTATAGTTAGGACTCTATTGGAACTTAATTATGGGGAATTATATAAGTGGAGCAAGGTGATGACGATGACTCAATCTTTAAAATGATATTAAAACTTGTGCACAGGGGCTGATATTATAATGTTATTGAAAGTGCTAAAATATATATTAGATTATTGATTATTAAAAAAATTAAAAAATATGAAAATGTTTAGTAAAGTCTCGGCAGTTATTGTGGCCGTTGTGTTCATGCTTGGTTTGGCTGGATTAATTACCGTACTCGCGGCCGAGACACCAACCCTGGGAACATCAGTGACATACAGTGTTCTTGGTAGCACTTACACTAATACCGCAGCAGGCACTCTAATCAATGGAGGTGTTGGGTTTACCACTGGACCAGCAGTAGCTCCCGAAGGCACACATACAAACTACGGAAGCGTTGCTCCATATGCTACAGCGGGCATAGATCAGGGCACCGCTTTAACTAATCTTAATAGTCAGCCATGTACATTTACTTTTGCAAACGGAGCAATTGATCTCGCCACCGATACTACACACGGTCCAATCGGAGTTTATGCTCCAGGAGTTTATTGCACCGGAGCTGCAAGCGCTGCCTCTATTGGGACTGCGGGAATTACTCTTAGTGGTAGTGGAACGTACATTTTTAGAATAAATGGTGCACTTACTTCAGTAGCTAACTCAAATGTTACATTAGCTAATGGCGCATCAGCTTGCGATGTATTTTGGACCCCAACTGCTGCGACCACTCTTGGCGCGGATACCACATTCGTGGGAACTAACATTGATGACGCTGGTATTACTGTAGGCGCCAATACTACTTGGACAGGCAGGGCACTAGCTTTTGGTGGAACGGTTACAACCAATACCGATACTATTAATACACCAGTATGTTCAGTTCCGGTTACTCCAACTCCAACTCCAACTCCGGTTTCTACTCCTACTCCAGCTCAGACACCTATCACCGCTCCCGTCCCTACTCCCACCCCAACTCCTACTCCTGTTGTAACTTCCGCCCCTATCTCTGTTCCAAGCCTTCCGAATACAGGCATTGCTCCTGACGAAAATATCAATGCTTTGAACATAATTATTTCAGCTGGGGTTTTAGTTGTCTTATTCTCGCTCTATTTAGCCCGAAGAAAACAACTAATTTAATCCAAGCATAATAATTATTAATATATATATGTATATGAAAAAGTTTAATAAAAATTCAATAACATTAATTACTCTGGTCACTTTTTTGGTATTCGGCCTTACTCTGCCAATTAATGTCCTGGCGGGTAACCCCGAATTGACAGTTGATTTAGGAGCGGCAGCTGATTTTGATATTTTGGGAGAAACAGCCATCACAACTACTGGCGCCACTTATGTAACTGGAGATATTGGAATCAGTCCAGCGGCTGCAACTTTTATGACTGGATTTGGGCTAACATTGGACGGCACAGGTACATTTTCCACATCAGCTTTGGTGGGTGGAAGAATTTATGCAGCCAACTATACAGCTCCAACTCCCGCTAATATGACCACAGCCATAAGTAATATGTTGACCGCCTACAATAACGCTGCAGGAAGACCAAACCCAGATGGTACCGAGTTGTATGACGGAATTATTGGTGGACAAACCTTTACACCAGGACTCTACAAATGGACTTCTGACGTTACCATACCAACCGACATCACTCTGAGCGGTAACGCTAGCGATATTTGGATATTCCAGATATCGGGAGACCTCACTATTGCCTCCGCTAAAAGTGTGTTACTTACTGGCGGAGCCCTGGCCTCAAATGTCTTTTGGCAAGTTGCTGGTTCAAATTATGGTGCAACACTCGGAACGTATTCTACCTTTAATGGAACTATATTGAGCGCCAAGCAGATTAGAATACAAACCGGCGCAGTACTAAATGGTAGAGCGTTGGCTCAAACCCAAGTGACACTCGATGCCAATACCATTTCAAGAACTGGAGTTGTGGTTGCTACCCAACCAGCAACAGGTGGCGGAAGTGGATATAAATATCCAAGTGAGGGCACGATCAATGTCGTTAAAAGTGTTATCAACGACAGTGGTGGCACCAAGACTGTTGCTGATTTTCCACTGTTTGTCAGTGGCATACCAGTTGTTTCGGGCATAACCAACAGTTTTCATGCACCTTTTTATCCGTATGCCATAACCGAAACATCCGATTCTAACTATGTTCAAACATTCTCTGGTGATTGTGACTCGAATGGTCTCTTGAACCTAAACCCGAGTGATATTAAGTTTTGTATTGTTACCAATGATGATATCGGTCCGTCTGTAGTTGTCCCACCAGTGCCACCC
>MHWW01000017.1:25143-31262 GCA_001824275.1 Candidatus Zambryskibacteria bacterium RIFOXYC1_FULL_39_10
TGTGGTGAAAGTGCCAAGTCCTCTGGCTTTGCCGACTGGTCCAGGGTCCGTTACATACACTTATACACTTCGTAACATAGGAACAGTTCCAGCGACCAATATCACAATGGTTGGCGATACTTGTATCCCCATAACTCTTGCTTCAGGCGACACTAATACTGATGCCAAGCTTGATGTAAACGAAACCTGGGTTTACCGTTGTTCCACAACACTCTCACAAACTCATACCAACACTGTCACAGCAACCGGTTGGGCTAATGGTGTAAGCGCGGTTGATGTTGCTAGCGCCACAGTTGTTGTGGGAGCCTCGATTGTGCCGCCACTGATTCATGTGGTAAAAAAACCTAGTACGTTCACTCTTCTCGCTCCCGGCGGACCAGTCACCTATACCTATACCGTAACCAACCCTGGTACAGCGCCATTGAGTAATGTCAGCATTACTGATGATAAATGTACCGGTCTACCGGGTCGCGTCTTGGGACACCCGGGAGACATTAATAAAAATAACTTGCTTGAAAGTAATGAATCCTGGAGTTTTACTTGCCAAACAAATCTTGCCAAAACCACGACGAACACTGCTATAGCGAGCGGTGAAGCCAATGGTTTGACGGTCAGAGATTTAGCAGTAGCTACTGTCGTGGTTGCCGCTGTCGTTCCGGGCCTGCCGAATTCAGGGATTGCGCCCGATGAGAAAAATATCTCATTAAATATTGCTCTCATATTGGTTGGACTCTCTACAGTTTCAATTTTTTTCTACTTTATTCGAAGAAAACAAACACTAGTCTAAACATTGAAAAGAGTCAGCGAATCTGTGCTTAAAAAATATTCAAGATGTTCACGAAAGAAGACGCACATAAACGCCCCTTGGTAACGGCGTACAACGAGAAATGTTTCCGGGTATTTAACGGCCCAGAACTTTCAAATTTACCCGACCTTTTGCGTGCATTTCAAAGCATGACCAAAATGCAATTCTCGCACCACGTTAAAAGTTATAAAAATGACTTTGCGCTCTGGGTTGAGGGAGTGCTGTGCGACTCGGAATGTGCAGGCAACTTGCGCCAAGCCAAAACGCCGAGAGCGGCTGTTGCCGTGGTCAAAAAGCGTCTGAAGGACTACCAGTTGAGTACGAATTTATCCAAAACATCTTTAAAACTAACATTGTTAATATTTGTTATTATGGGATTTGCGCTCTCTACTGCTTTTCTTTTTTATTTTATTTCTAAAAACTCTACGATCCAAGCTGGCTCAATACAACTTGCTACAGCCACTACTGCTCTTTATGAACAGGAAATGAAGTCTCCATTGCCGGTGCGTCTCAAAATTCCGGCTATTGATGTTGATGCTGCTGTTGAATATGTGGGTCTTACATCTGACAAAGCCATGGATGTACCCAAGGATCCTGCTGATGTAGCGTGGTTTAATCTAGGGGCCCGTCCCGGGGAAAATGGCAGTGCTATTATGGCCGGACACTATGGCGGTAAGAAAGCGTCGGTATTTGATAATTTATATAAATTACGCAAAGGTGATAAATTATATATTGAAGATGAATTCGGCACGACTACCACTTTTGTGGTGCGCGAAACTCGGAGATATGACCCGTCAGCAGACGCATCATATGTATTTGGTTCAAATGATGGGAAGCCACACCTCAACCTTATCACCTGCGAGGGAGATTGGGATAAAGTCTCTAAAAGTTATTCCGAACGACTAGTGGTATTTACTGATAAGGAATAGTTAAAAGAAAAATCAAGTTGTGGTCAGGAATAATTTTCTCGCCGTCGCTCGAAAATTTTCACGACCCTGCCTCACTTGTTTTTCTTGCTAGAAAAACATAGTTCCGGCTTCCACACACACGAAAAAACACCAAGCAGTTGGTGTTTTTTCTGTTTGGTGGACATAGTATATCAAAGTTGGAACCAGTTAGAAAGCTTTATATTTGATAGCTACAATACACTTCAACAGCATAGTTTTGTTTAAAATAGTCTTATTCTGTATGAATTTAGTATCACAAGATTGTATTTAAATAATATAGAAAGTATGGTAGTGTTTATATTGTTAAGAATAGCCTAAACCAGTGGTCGCTGGCATGGCAAAAAGTCCTTGGAAGATAAAGAACCCATCATGGGGTCGTCTTCCAAGGCCATATCGGGAAACCGGTATGAGAGACTTCGGTCTCTACCCGTGGTGGGCTTTTTGCATAAATAATTTAGTAATATGAAAAATAAAATATCGGTCCTAGTTTTATTAGCCGCTGTTATGATACCTCAAGTCGTCTTTGCTTCTTGGTGGAACCCTTTTAGTTGGATTAAATCTAAAGAAACATATACTGCACCTAAAACCCAAGATATTGAGACAAAAATAAGTGAATTAGAAAGTAAACTAGATAAAGTAACGGAAAATAATAATTTAAACATTAAAGAAAATATTAAGAAAGAAATAGAGGTTCCAACAGTAATAACAAAAACTATTCAGGTCGATAACCCAGAATTGCAGACCAAAATAAACGCATTGCTAAAGGAAAATATTGACCTACAAACAAAGGTTGGTTCTTTAAGTTCCTCATATAATAATTTAGTTCAACAATTAAATACATGCAAAGCAAACCTTGCTGATGTAAAATCTGTTTCGGTAGATTCTGATATTAGTAATACAATTACAGAACAGAAGAAAATCTCCATAGGCAGTCCTATATGTGGAAATGGCCCATACTCTAGTATAACTATTCCGATTACATTTACTGGAATCAGTGGAAAATATGCTGTGGTAGAGGTAATTAGTGATTCGACCCATGTTCCTAAAATGAATAATTTAGACCCTAATGGTCTGAAGTATGTGACAATACCTAATGTGTCTGGAAACTACACATTTAAAATTACAACATCTACAGAATCACCCTCAAGTCCTGTCTACAAGGCAGACTCAACTTTAACAAATTATTCCGAAACCATTTCAATAACAAGATGTCCTTAAATATGTTATACTTAACCTTGATTATTTGATTCTTATCAAAATATGAGAGGAGGATTCAGACAAAATGCAGGCAGAAAAAAAGGATTTGCAGCTAAAAACGCAGAGGAGGCTAGAAAGTTGCTTTCAGAGCGTTTAGTAGAGGAAATTAAGCCTATCAGCGAGGTTTTAATATCTCAAGCCAAGAAGGGGGATATAAAAGCTATAAGAGAGTTGTTTGACCGCGCTTGGGGCCGCCCACAACAAGAAATTAAGATTCCCACAAACAATTTAAATATTGGCTTTGGAGAATCTTTTGAGGAAAGTAGAAAAAAGGCAAAAGAGGCTATTGCAAGATATTTAGCATCTCATTCTGCTAACAATGTTACTTCTTAGAATAAACGAATATTGATAGTCTTGATATATATACTTGATTATTTATTTTGTGGGTGTATAATCTATAGTAGATTGTTTTTTGAGTGATAAATAAAAATTGCCTTGGTATAACAGGTATGAATTAAAAAGGGCCTGTGTTATCAAATCAATGACCAATTAATGTATTTCAAGCAAAAGTCAGATTATCTTTATAATTGACCCAGCTAAAGTTGGCATAGCATACGGAGGAAGAAAACCTCTAAGTAAATAATGTATTAAGTTATCATTCTGTAAAAATGAAGTGTGCATGGTTATCATTTAACCAATAGAAAAAATGAATACTACGTTTTGTTTTAGGAAATGTGTTGAGTTGGTAATTTGATAGACGCTTTTTTGCGTTTCTATTTAGTTACCAATTCGACATATATAATCTAGAGTTGAATCTGAAGTAAATAAAAAAGAAACAAGAAACGGCTATCATGCCGTTTTTTGTTTGGCGTTAAATCCATTGCTTTTGCAAAGCCCCTCTTGGGTTTGCAGGTCGCCTCGCAATGGAACCTGCTAAGCCAAGAAGGGCTTTATTAATTACTGGTTCAAGATTATGAAAGCAAAAATAATTCGTATTACGGATTCAGATAGATTTATTACTTTTCTGTTTTGGCTTGAAGGCAAAAACTATCCCCTTATGTATACCGGCAAACAATACAGAAATTATGAAATCTGGAGTCAATTTAAAGTTGGCGATTGGGTTGAAGGTTTGGAATGGAAAGATGAGAAGAAAAAATTAATAGATGCTGATTCACCTGTCCATCTAGCATAAGCCATGATTAGTGTTGAAAGGTGTAAAGAAATACTGGGTGAAGATATGACAGATTCAGAAGTTTTGAGACTTCGGGATTCTCTTTACGCTATGGTCGAATCAATACTAGATAATTATTTTGAAGAATTTGCTACAATAGATATATGCAAAAAGCAATCATTTACTGCCGAGTCTCCAGCACAAGACAAAGCTCTGAAGGACACGGCCTTGATAGCCAAGAACATCGCTGTCGAGAGTATGCCACACAGAAGGGCTATGATGTCATAAAAGTCTTTAGAGATAGCTTTACAGGAGAGGGAGACTTTATGAATAGGCCAGCAATGTCCGCTCTTTTAGGTTTTCTAGATAAAGACCCTGCAACTAATTATTTTGTCGTCTTTGATGATTTAAAAAGATTTGCTCGTGATACTGTTTTTCATCTCAAATTGAGGCGTGAGCTTGATGCTAGAGGAGCAAAAGTGGGATGTCCAAACTTTACTTTTGAAGAAACACCAGAAGGTCAATTTATTGAAACAATAATTGCGGCTCAGGGTGAGTTAGAAAGAAAACAAAATCAGCGACAGGTTATACAAAAGCACAAAGCTAGACTTGAGAAAGGATATTGGGCTTTTGTGGCCCCTCCTGCATACAGAATGATGAAAGATTCTATTCATGGACAAATACTTAAAAGATTTGAACCAGAAGCCAGTATTCTCAAAGAAGCCCTCGAAGGATTTGCTACTGGCAGATTTGAAAATCAAATTGATGTCCAAAAATTTCTACAAAGTAAAAAATTTAGAAATTTAAAAACGGTAACACTAGATTCAGTAAAAAAACTTTTGACTCGTTCTGTATATGCAGGATATGTTGAATATGAGGAATGGAAAGTAGGCAGACGAATTGGACACCATGAACCGATTATAGACTCAATAACATTTCAAGAAATTCAAGATAAGCTAAACGGAAAAGTAAAAATCTTATCAAGAAAAGACAACAATATAGAGTTTCCTTTGCGAGGATTTGTCTTGTGTTATCAGTGCTTAAAGCCGATGACAGCAAGTTGGACCACAGGAAGGAACGGCAAACACCCTTACTATCATTGCAAGACTAAAGATTGTGTTATGAGAGGTAAAACCATTAAGAGAAAAGACTTAGAGGAAGAATTTGAGGCCATATTACGCTCTATAAAGCCCAAGGAGAAGACTTTAAACCTTACAAAGGAAATACTGCTTGATGTGTGGAATAAGAGAATTATTGGTGTAGATGATATACGAAAGAGCCACGAGAATGCGCTGGATGAGGTCCGAGCAAAGATGAGAATGTTTTTAGACAGAATCGGCAAAACTGAAAATGAAGCAATGATTAAGACTTACGAGAAGGAAATTGAAAAACTAACAAATGAAGAACTAGTTTTGGAGAATCAAGTCAAAGTAATCAGAGGTAGAAGTGTAGATTTTGGAACCGCCCTAGATAGAACTTTCACATTCCTAAAAAACCCTTATTTGTATTGGAAAAAAGATGACCTAGCATCAAAACACTTGGTCCTGAAATTGGTTTTCACTGACAGAATAGTTTATGAACGAGGAAAGGGATTTGGAACCGCTAAATTAGCCCTACCATTAAGGGTATTTGAGCTAAATCAATTAGACAACTCTTCTTTGGTGGTGTCATTATATCATTTGCTCGAACTTATTTCCAAAATAAATTCAAAGAATAGTTCACGCGCGGAGCGCGTGGTGACTTGAAACTGAATCGTACGCTCGACGAAAGCCCCGCCACCGCCTCGCTTCACTCGGCAAACCCAAAAAGAAAAAATGTTCCTTGCTTTTCGGATTTGCGCGTGCCTGATTTTTTCTAAAAAAGGAAAGGACATTTTTCTTTTTGGGGTTCTGCCTTCCAAGTATTCAGGCAGTGTGGCGGGGCTTCAATTCGGACTCGGTTTTGCGAAAACAATTTTTTGGGGAAAGGATTTCGCAAAACCTCGGCTAATTTATTTTGG
>MHWW01000018.1 GCA_001824275.1 Candidatus Zambryskibacteria bacterium RIFOXYC1_FULL_39_10
CGTTAACTTTGAGAGCCATATCATTGATACCTTTGAGAAAAAGCCCTTCAAGCGAGCGGACTCGCGAAAGAGCGACATAACCCATCCCTCTCTCAAAAGAGTGTGTGAGGTCAACTAAGGCGGTGTCTAGTGACATCCCTTGGCTTTTGTGGACGGTAATAGCCCAGGCTAATCGTAGAGGGTATTGGTTTATCTCGGCTTTTATTTTGCCATCCTCTTCAATGACCCATGTCGCTCTCTCCACCTCTATTTTTTTGCCTGACAGGGTTTTGACAGTGATTTCTTCAAAGCCGCATTTTTCAACGACTCCAAGGGTGCCGTTGACATAACCCTCTTCAAAATTGTTTTTGACAAACATTACTTTGGCCCCAACCTTCAATCTCAGGGTTTCGGGCGCCAAGCAACTTTTCTTAAGAGCTTCAACCAAATGATTTTTACCTCGGCTTTGCATTTCGTATTCGGAGATTCTGCCAGAAATTTTTGAAAGTTCGGAGTCGTTTTCGGCGTCCACATCTTTGTTGTGAGAATAAAGTTTGGTTGAGTCCAAATCTGACTTTTGATTAAACCGACTTCGTAATATTTCTACGATTTCATCTGAAACCGAGTTTTCCCTGATTGCGTTTAATATTTTTAAATATTCCATATCGCTTTGACGATGTTGTTCGGAAAGATAGCAAACTTTTAAATTGAGTTCCTGCCAAGCTTTGGAGTGAAATGCGAAATACACTTCGGGCTCCTCTGCTCGCCTCACCGGTGGCAATTGAAAAAAGTCGCCACAAAAAACTACTTGCATACCACCAAAGGCTTCATTGGAATTTTTAATTTCTTTAATTATTTTGTCTATCAAATCAAGTCGAAAATGATGAAGCATAGAAATTTCATCAATAATTAATATAGAAGCGTTTTTTATTTTGCTCCTCACGTGTTTTTTCTCAGCAATCTCGGCAATGTCGCTTTTGCTCAAACTATCTCTGATGCCGACGCCACTCCAAGAATGGATAGTGACTCCTCCCATATGAGTGGCTGCAATGCCTGTAGAAGCTGTAATTCCCGCGTCAGCGCCTAGTTCTTTTAAATATTCAATATATTCCCTTAAAACATAGGTTTTACCACTGCCGGCGGCGCCAGTTAAAAAGACACTTCTGCCTGTTTTGAGAATGTCTAGAGCTTCTTTTTGGGTCATCCCGTAGTAGATTTTGGCAATGTTATTAATAACAGAATTCCGTAGGAATTATTGCCAAAATTCACTACGGGATCATGGGGGCATTGTAGCAGATTTTATTAAAATCACTTTTATAATATGGGAGTATGTTGTTGATAAAAAGAGAGGGCCGTCGCGACGATGTCGCGACGGCCTTATAAAATCATTTCTAAAAAGCACGGCAGTTGTCTCGTTGAAAGACAATGTAACGTCCCCACTGAGAGTCATCCCAAAATTTCGCTGCCGCAGTTTTCTCAGCTTTTTTTAGTGCCTCAACTGCGGTAATGCGAGAAACCATATAGCCCTCGCACATAGGCACAATTTGAGCTCTGTTAAGTGGTGGATGTTTTTTGATTTCTTCTGGGGTGGCCACTTGCATTACAACACCTAGCCAAGATTCTTGAATTGCTCTAGTTCCGGCGCCTTTTGGCACGGATATAATTTTGATTTTTGCCAACTGTGTTCCTTTCCAAAAAAATATTAACACTTTGACATTTATTGTCAAATGTTATTGTTTATAACGGCAATTCAATGGTGAAAGTGCTACCCTTGCCTACTCCATCTGAGGTGACTTTGATGTCGCCCCCATGAGCCTCAGTCATCTTTTTGGCGATGTAAAGGCCGAGGCCGGTACCGATGACATTGGTTTTATTGGCGTCTTTGGTTCGGGAGAATTTATTAAATAGTTTGCCTATTTCGCTCGGGTCGATGCCGACTCCATTGTCTTTGATTGATATTTTGGCCTTACCTTCGCTTTGATAGACCGAGACAAAAATGTTGCCCTTGGGTGTGTATTTTATCGCATTGTCTATGATGTTGCCTACCACTTGCTTGATTTTGCTTCGGTCAGCCCTGATTCTTATTTGCTCTGTTGGAATATCTGTGCCAAAAGAAAGTCCAGTCTTGTCAATATTTGGTTTGATTTCGGTTATTACTTCGTTAACTAATCCCCCTACATCAAAGAGACTTTTTTCGTAAACCATTTTACCTTGTTCAATACGGGAAATGTTTAAAAAGTCGCTGACGATGTTGATTAGGTTTTGGCAGGATTTCATAATTGTCTCAGCTGAATCTTTGGCCTTTTGAGGTAATATTCCAAAATCGCCTTCTACAAGCATTGAAGAATAACCTTTGATGGCAGTGAGCGGCGCTCTGATTTGGTGTGTCGCCAAGGATAAAAATTCGGATTTCAACTGATCAAGCTCTTTAAGCTTTTCATTTGCCACCTCCAGATCCTTGGCCAACTTTTCAATATGCTCCCTCTGCTCTATCTCGCGCTTAACGGAGCGTACTAAAATTATTCCAATTATTAGGAATAAAATAAGTGTAAGAATGACAATGATTCTTACATTTTCTATATTCCTGACAAAAAGTAATGCAAAAAGTGTAATCCAGAGAGCCGCCACTAGTGCCTGAGCGCTAATCATTTTTACATTGAATGTTTTAAATCTAACTATGGCATAGGTAATAAAACTAAGGAAAATAGGCATTCCGAAAAGGCCGTATTGACCCAATGTCCAATCCTCAGATATTGTCCCAACAATATTACCCCATGCAAAACACAAGAAAAATAATATAGTACCCAAGGAAACGAATATAAAAGGTTTCTTTTTCTCTTTAGGAATTATCTTATATGTACGAATGGAATAAATTACTGTCCATAAAGCAATGATCATTTCAACTAGATATCCATAATACACAAGTAGCCCTTCTACAACTTCTCTGTCGCAGTTTGTATAATTAAAACCTAATATTGCAAGTCTGGTGGGTACAAAAATCAATGTTGGAATTATGAGTGAAAGTAATATAAATTTTGTTTTTCTACTGACACCATGGTCGGTTGCATAAATCATTAAGAAATATAGTCCAAGAATATAAATAATTGGTTCCAGCAGTATTGTAAGTGACCAATAAAACATTATATTTGCAGCATGTTCATCGGCCCACAAAACAATATCAGAAAAAACCCATAAACTGAAAATTGATGTTATGCCAAAAAATAATCTTGCCAGACGCGACCTATAATTTTTTATAAAAACAAAAAGACCAAGCCCAAAAGCAGTTATTAGAGAAAAAAGATGAGAGTAATATACCAGGGGCCCAAATACATTTGCTGAAAAAACCAAAAAGGTAGAGGATGTCCAGCCGCAACCCAATGTGTCAATTATTGTCATAATCCGTTATTTAAAACATTATAAAACTGGTCAGGTATTGATTCGGAAATATCAGATTCGTCGGTGTATACCCTGAAATCAAAAAAGACCATATAACGCACAAATGATATTGCTGCCGATATAATCACCAATATAAATACTAGATATAAAAAACGATCTTTTTTATTCACGTCTTTTTAAGTTATGAAAGCTATTATACACCATTTGGAAATATTTTGGGACGAATGGGAGGTAACTTTTATATTTTTTTAGGGGTATAGACTGGATTGATTTTACAATTTTTCCATCAATACCGTTTTTCATCCACCAAAGAGGTTCTTCTTCGGTTGTAGAATAGTCTATTGTTGCCTCTTCCCCTTTCTTAATATTTCTCATTGCACAAACTAGCAATTTTCCTCTTATGCCACAGTTTGGTTTGCCAGAGTGGTTTATAAAACGCCCAAAGCCTTTTGGATCAATCCATAAGTTTTTTTTAATACCTATCCAGCAATCTCCATAAAGAGCATCTTTTTCACTCTTTATTTGCCAATGTTTTTCTTTTCCTTTTATTATAAAAACAATTTCCCCCTTCTTAATATTTCTTTTAGCAATTATTCCAAGCCCGTGAATTTTGCTTTTATCAACCTTGATTTTTTTGCTATATGGTATTGCTGAAATCTCTTTGTTCATATATCTTGTCCTCTAGGCAAATCTCGCGAGTAATATAATGGATAAAAGCCCTGCGATTATTCCTATTATTTCATACACACTTAAAGATTCTTTAAATGCTAAAATTCCAACTAATGTTAAGGCTAACACTGTAGTTGTGGCATAAACAATACCGAGTGTGCTTAGCTTTATATGCTTCATGACAAAAAACCAACCAACTGCTGTTGATGAATAAACAATTGCCCCTACAATAAACCATTTCCAATCAATGTATTTTTCACCATTGCCAGATAACTTCAAAAAATAATCTCCTAATACTCCTACTAGGCTTAATCCTATAACGATAATAATTGGCATGTTTTTATTATACTCCTTTAAAAATTTTATTTCTACAACCCACGAAGTCAATATTTTTGAATTTTTTTAATGAATACTCAAATACCGCTTTATTTTTGTAATATGAGTTCGGGAATAATTTAACTTGTTTTCCAAGTAAAGTAGCGCATATGGCTACATGCAGTCTGTCTGTATTAATTTGATTGTATTTTCCTAACATATTTACCAAATCATCCAGAGGTTTTTGAGCATAGCCGTTATATGACACATCATTGTTTGATTCTGGAAGCTTATTCAATACGGATTCTTTATCTGAACGGAAAGCATTTAGAACACCTTCTCCCGAGGACATTGGTGTAAATGTGTTATAAAATGCACAATCATGCCATAGATATGTGTTGCCTTGATTAAGATTATTATCTACAAATTCAGCAGATATTTTTTCTCGACAAAAAATCGTCAAATCGCTGGTCATATTATTGAGAATCTCAATTTGCTTATCACCAAAAATTGTATGAGGTAAAATAATTACTTCGTTGTATAAGGATGGTTTTTCAAGCAAAAAATTTTTTACATCAGTATAATAATCGACAAAATTTCCACCCCCATCTATAAACAAAACATCATTGTATTTTGGAGACGAAATTTCAACATAATGCTCCTTGATGTTCAGTGAATTTAACAATATTTTTGTCCCATGCCAAATAAGCGAATCACCATAATTACCTGGAAATCTGAAAAAATCTACCGATTTGTTCTCGTAATTTTTTAAAAAATCTTTCAGATCAAGTTCTTTCATCTTTTTAATTTGCAAACAAAAATTTTGGGTCGCAAATATGCATTTACACTTGTCATGAGTTTTAATTCAAGTGTTTTTAAGATATCAAATCTGGATTTTGAAATGATTTCTTCTAATATCTCATACTCACTTGTATAAACAACTAATCTCCCTTCCTCATTCAGTACATTTTCACAGTATTCTATAAAACATTTGTATAATCTTTTCAAATCCTCACCTTTTGATACAGACATACCAAAAGGCAAATCTGATGTGATAGCATCAAAAGTCCCGAGATTAGGCTTGTCAAAAATATTTTCTTCTTTAAGCTGTATCTTTTTGATTAATCCTGCCTTTTTTATGTTTTGTACGGCCAATGAAAGATGTTTTTTGTCGTTATCAAAACCGATTAAATGTTCTATGTTTGGATAACTTTGAGCCGCTTCTATAAGCAAAGTAGCGCTACCCGAAAAAATATTAAGATATGATTTCGCCTTTTTTAATTCACAGAATGAATTTACTGCATAAGCAATTGTGGGGTCCATAGCGCCACTCATGTTTCTGACTTTATAATCCCTGACAGATAGTGGACGTGGTGTAATTTGAATACCCATTTCCCAAATTTCATCAAGTTTTATTATATGTATTTTCATATCAGCTTCTTCTTTTTCGGTTAGCTCATACGTTTCCTGTATATACTTGGCAATACTTCTAACTTCGAAAGAATCAGAACCTGCGCAAGTTATTTTAAAACTTTTGAATCTGCCTTCGTTACCGTTTAAAACAATTTCTATAGGATTACTCAGGATTGATTTATGATTTGAAATATAAAGCGGATTATATTTGGAATCTTGTATAACAACATATGCTCTAGCAACACTTCCCATGTGTCTGATTAAAGTGAAATCTTGTATAAAATCTAAATAAAGAGAATTTACGTCCTCCCTAATAATATGAATATCTTGATACTTGCTTATCTCACCCAAAACAACTTCTCTTAGGCCAGTAATAAAAGATAATTTTATTTCTAATCTTGATTCGTTCATATATTTAATTTAATTAGGTTAAAAACATCAGCAACCCTTATCCTACCCATGCAAAATTCTTCACAACAATTTATTTCCTCTTCCCTTGAATTGTGTTTGCATAGCTTATGTCTATTCTTATCGTAAATAGGCACTGTATTTTTAGAAAGATGTAAATATTTAGGATTAGTTGCGCCGAATATTATAAAGGATTTCTTATCAAAGCTCTGAGCAATAATGGCCGGCCCCGAATCATTGCCGATAAAAAACTGCGAGTTTTTTATAAGAGACATCATATCGCTGAAGGAATGTTGTTTTTCGAGTATTACACATTTAATACCATATTCTTTTTCTAATAACTTAGATAACTCAATAAACTTATTGTACCCCCAGTTTCTTTTTTTCTCTTCCCACCAACTCGTATGGGGTGAGATGAGGATGTAGTCTCTTTCAACAACCTTGTTCCAATTCTCATTCAGTATTGGGATATCATTTATAACCGTATCGCCAAAACCTACTGATTCCATATAGCCTTGTATATATGATTTTTTATTATCGCTTAACTCATATACTAATCTAATTATTGCATCGCAATCAATTTCTCCTGACACAACTTTGTCATATTCATAAATCATGTCGTAGGTATTGAATAATTGACTAGCACCCTTTATTTCCGTTGCTAGACAGACTCTATCCACGCGTTTAGATAAAAATTGTGCAATAGGTTCTGACATAATTATATCACCCAAGTGACCCTTTCGAACCAAGCAAATTGATTTTATTTTTCCACTATCTATTTTTCTCCGCAGGTACTTTCTGTGCCAGTTTACTAATGTTAGATCATAAACAATTCTGTCTTCAGGTATTGTAGTTCCCCAGAATGTTCTGTGCTCTGAAAACCATCTCTTATTTATCCCATCAATATTGTTTTTAAAATCCTCAACATACTTTTTGATAGTGCGTATTCGTTCCATCCAAGGTGATTCTGGATTAGAAGTGGAGTCGTATTCAAATAAGGCCAGATTTTCCCATTTTTTATAAATATTCTCGGCTTTCCCTCTAAATTCAAAATGTAATAGCTTTGCTTGTGTTTTTGGAATTATAAATGGATTCCAATGATATTCACCAAAAAATTCTTTATTATTTCCAGTTTCGACATAGTGTCCACCAACGACGATTTCCATATTAGCATGATTTTTCACAAGGGCTTTTCTAAAGTGGCCGTATTCTTGCCACTTTCTTTCTGTCCAGGGATAATAAAATTTTGTGGTATCTACAGGATTTGTTGGTGAACATGTATAGTCAGAAAAAGTGTAATCGAACAATGCATTTGCCCAGCCAACAGTCGCATATGGAATGCCGTTACTTTCCAAACGATTTACTAATTCATGAACATTGGTTTCTTTTATAGAAAGAAATTCGTCAACATCTAAAAAAATAAACCAATCAATCTGGTAATTATTTTTTGCATATTTAAGAAGTTTGTTTGCTATCCTGGCATGATCAAAGATAGGGTCTTTTTCTTCAATTACAACAACTCTAGGATTATTTTTATAGGAATTAAGTATTTCTTTTGTACCATCTACTGAACAGTGATCTGCTATGAAAATATAATCAAAACCAAGATCAAGATGGTATGAAATATTTAAATCTATATAAGATTCCTCATCTCTAACAGACATAAGAATCGCGGTCGTATTACTCTTTTGCATGTGACTAATGGTAGCATTTATGGTCTTATTTTAAAACTAGTCAACTAATCACTTTGTCGATATAATCTTTGAACTTATAAAAAGCAGGATGATCTGGATAAACGGCATGAAGTAAGGTTATTTCACTCAAGTTTTTAATTTCAGTATTTTCGTTCTCTCCGATAAGTATGTATTTATCCTTGGGTAATATGCATAATTCTTTGTTTTTTAAATATTTTGTAAGAGCAATCGCTAACGCTCCCTGTTCGTCGTGGTGAGTTTGCTCACTTATTTTTATGTTTCTTTTCCACCATTCAAATTCTTTTATTAAGTCAGGAGAAATATCATATCCCGCTTTCTGAACAAAAAAGCCAGCGTTCACAAAAGGAGTATCGGAATCAGCTTTTCTTTTCATGGCACCGTGTTGCCATGTTTGGCCATTAAACTCATTCATAATACAGAATTTTAATTTTGGGTCATTAATAAAATTATCAATTTCTTTTGGGTATTTCAATAGAAAAACATCTGAATCTGCATATACCTCAGTCTCTTCTATGTTAATTCTAGAACTCGGGCACCATTTCATCCACGTAGCTTTAGAATTAATATTAAAAATACTATACCCATTTTCGTTAAAATTTCGCACAAGTGCAATGCTACTTATTTCCTTATTTAAACTAGTAACATCATCTGTATATACATAATACTCATGATTATTACCAAAAAAATACTTGAAAGAACGAATGCTATATTTTAATAATTCGATATTTTTTTCCTTATGCACTCCCCAAATTGACCATCGAAATATCATAAATTATTTATTAAAAAATTTTCAAATATATTCACAAAATCAAATTTGCTTATTGTTGTAGCATTTTTAGTTGCCATATTTTTCCTTTGCACCTCATTCATATTAACGGTTTCAATAATTTTAGATGAAAAATGGTCTATATCTCTAGGATCTGCATAAATAGCTTCATCATCGCCAAATGCATCTATTGCTCCATCGGTATTGCTAATTAAAGTGATATAGTTTGTATCTTTAGAAAATAGTTTTGCCTCGATTGAGGTGTGAGGAAATGGATCCATAAGCGATGGAATGCATACGACATCAGTATTTTTTGTCCTCAATATAGTCTTCCATATATCAGGATTAAAATCATCCAAAACTATCGATTGTGGTATATTGCTCAAAATATCTTTTATGTGTAAAAAATAATCCATCTCTCCGGAATTATTTGGCATTTGAATTATCAAATAGTGATTAGGAAGTTGGCTATAAATTTTAGACCAAGCCATAGCCAATTCTCTGAATCCCTTTGCAATCGAACATCTTCCCCATGCAAAAATTATTTTTTTATCGGGCTCGATTTTGATACTGAATTTTTCTAACTCGTTGTTATCAACCTTAATATTCAGATAATCCTGATATTTTTCAAAACACAGACCATTTTGGAGATAATCATTTTCGGTGAAATTGAGATCATAGTCTTGATGCATTCTATTCGCAAAGCATTTACCCAAAGCTATAACTTTGGAGTTAGTATCCGAAGAGATTAAATCAAAACAATCCTTTTCTAATTTTATTCTTTTATTCCTCCAACGATCAGGGCCGAAATTATGATTTATACCTGTACTCAGTGGAAAGTAAAACAATTTTATATTTTTAACATTCAAAAGTTCTCTAAATTTGGCAAACATCAAAAATGGTGTGTCATTCAAGATAAGAATATTTTCTTCATCATTATTAAGTAGAAGATTTAATGAGGTAACGAGCGACACGTTCGCGAAATCCCATTCCTCAAAACTACGCCACATATCCCACTCGCTCTCTCCTTTTGAAGAGTTACAAAGTGGTACCAATGCTCCTCCTGTTTTATTAACCAAATTGGAGCTATCCTCGAAGCATTGCTCATTAAATACCTTGGATTGCTTATTTACATTTATGTAGGCAATACTTACCCGAAGATCATATTTATCTGAGAGTTTTGTTAAAGCAAAAACTAAATTTTTTGCAATAGTACCGACACCGCTGTAGTGAGTCCCAATACCATCATATGTTGCTATGATAATGTGTTTTCTCATTTAATTAATATTATTACAAAAATAATGAGTTAATGTAAGTCGTCGCGGATTCATTTGGAACAGCAACTGAAAAATCTCTCTTGAGGATTATTTCGTCAGTTTCTGTCCATTTTTTGTATTCATCTGTAAATACAGCCTCAAACATTTGTGAATATGCTTCAAATCTTTCGTCTAAGGATTTAGCGGATGTGTAATTTTGAAATAGAATATAAAAATCAGGAGCTTTATCTTTGAGGTACAAAACTGCATTTTTCTCTCCTCTCCATGGAATATCTCTAAAAGCAAAATATGCGCAAATTACCTGCTCCATACTATAAAACAACTTTATTTCCAGAGCTTCGTGATAAAGTTTTTCTTCTGAATCAAAATATCTTTTATCAGCAATATAATTATGATTTATCCTCTGCCAAAAACCTTTTTTAGATTTGTCAGATTGGTGTGAAGTATCAATTTCTTGGGCTTTAGATTTTAACTCTGTCAAAACACCAGATTTGTCAAAATAAATGTTTGATTTCTTTATCCAATCAAGCAAAATAGCGTCAAAATTTTCCGAATCAATTGTATTGCTTGAGGCGATTCTTTTTAAATCAGCTAAATCAAAAAAGAAAATCTCTGCAAATATGCTATCAATCCAGCGGTATAAAGAGTAAAGATTATTTTTGTTTTCTTTTAGGATTACCACCAAGTCTATGTCACTATATGGTTTGGATTCTTTAGTTCCATGCGAACCGGTCAAAAAAACTGCATCTACCTCATTATTTGATTTCAATCTTTCAATTATGTTGTCTAAGGAGTTCATAAATTCTATAATATCAAGTCACCTGGGTTTAATATTATTATATTGTCTCTTTCAAAAACCTTAACCTGAGATCCAACAGTTTCAGTAGATTCATTTGTGACATAAAGTCCTGCATTTATGGGTATTGCAGCTATTTTTCCTAGATTATATTTATTCATATAATCTTTTATCATTCCGTCATAAGTATCTTCATAATGGCACCACATATCGTAATCATTAATTAAATTAAACCCAGAAAAATCGGTTAGCCCGACATTATTTTCATCGGCAGATAATGCTGGGATAATAGTCTTGGCAAAAATTATGGCTCCGGCACTTCCACCATAAATTGGGACATCTTTTTCTGCTAATTTTCTTAATATTTCAAATGTTCCAAATTCTTTCAGTTCCTTGAGAAGTTTGAAAGTATTGCCCCCACCGATATAAACTCCACTAAATTGTTCAAAATCTTCTTCTTGTTTCTGTTTTAAATCATCTTCAACCCACATAACAATATTTTTTACTCCTAATGGGTCTAATGTGCCGAAAAGCCATTCTATACATCCAGAATATGGGTGCTTCTCGGTGTTTATGGCTATTGGTATATACAAAAGAGGTTTGGACAAATCTAAACTAGCGACAAATTTTTTGTCTAATTCAATTGAATCTTCTCTATCTCCCCCACCTCCTAAAAATAATTTCATAAATTTATATTTATTGATTCGGCTTTGTTTCTACCACAAAGAGCTAATTGCCAATTGTCTAACCCTAAATATTTATCTATGACTTTTTTTATATCATCCGCTGTTGTTTCTTGCACTATTTTTGAATATGCATTTATATCATATTTTTGAGTTTGAGTCTCGGCAACTGAATGAAAATTTACCCAATCCCCCGATGTTTGCATGGTTCTTTTTAAGGATTTTAGGCTTCTGTTTTTTACAAAATCGAGTTCAGAGTCTTTGATACCAACCAGACTGATATTCTTTATTTCGTTAATAATTATATTTATAACCTCTTGTACCATATCTTCGCTTGTATCGGTGTTTATTTTCCAATAACCATGTTGCAGGCCCCCTACTCTCCCGTGCGAAACATTGTATATCAACCCCCTATCATAACGAAGAATTTTTGTAAGTCTCGAAGCTCTACCCCCCGCTAGTATGCTACCTAGAAGATTCAAATGAAGATATTCCTTACTGAGCAAATCAGGCGCGGGCACCCCAAAACAGATGTAAGAATGTGGTGTATCAAGGAAAGTCGCGAGTGTATCATTTGCATTAGTTGGCTCTAATTGTTTGTTTGTTTCGGTAAAAGTTTTGCCCTCCAAAAAAATAAGTTTATTTAAATGAGAAGTTATCTCTTCAAGGGATATGTCGCCTGAGGCTACAAAAGTGATTCTGGACTCATCAAATAGTTTTTTATGTTCGGAAATCATTTCATCGTAGCCCAATTTTGATATGCTCTGCTCGTTTCCCATTACTTCATGTCCAAATGGAGTGTTCTTAAAGAATAATCGTATTGCAGTATTGTTAAGTATTTGATTCGGGTTAGAATTACTTTTCCGTATTTCATTTATTACAATTTGTTTTTCATTTTCAAATTTTTCTTTATCCAAAAGTGGACGACAAAGAGTCGCGTTAAAAATATCACCCACTCTTCCATAATCTTCTTTGTCAGAAATCTCTGTATTTACAAATAAAAAATCTTGATTAGTTGATGCACTATAACTGCCACCAACTGACTCAATATGCTCGGACAATAGGTCTTTAGATGGAAACTCTGGAGACCCATTCATTATCATATGTTCTATAAAATGAGATATGCCGGGGCTTTCATAAGGGTCATATTTAGAACCTGATCTTAGGATCGCTGTTGTAGTGATGGGTGCACCAGGACGGTAAAATAATGTTATTTTTATCCCATTCACCAGATTACCTTCATATTTTGTTACATTGAAATTTTTTAATATATCCATCCCAAAATTATAACACAGAAAATTGGGGATTTTAAATGTTGGTTTTAGAGTTTTTTAAGCAAGTGAAAAGCCCGGGCGATGCGGTTCCGGATGGAACGCAGTCGCGCGGGCTTTGGTTTGGTGGCTCTCATGATGTCCTCCTTGAAATCATAAGTGCCTACTGGGGTCGAGTGACGGGGTAAACCTTGAGGTTCCCCATTGAGTCACCCACTCCTCTTTTAAAGGAATTATTTTAAATTTGACAAAATATTATAAATAGGTTAAGCTAAAGTTAGAAGAACTTTAGAAAGGAGTTGGGCATGTACAACCTCATAGAAAAAAGACCTGATCCATCAAAAGAGTTTCTTTTGGTAAGACATGGTCAAGATAATGATACGTTGGACACAAATCTGAATCAACCGTTGATACCTGATTCGATAAATCAAATTGAAGGCATCGTTTCTCGTGTAAAAGTAATATTTTCAACAGAAATTACTTTTACTGTTGTGTATGGTCCGTCAAAGAGAACAAGTCAAACAGCGCAACACTTGGCCGGCACATTATCGAAATTTGGTTATAACCTTGATCTCCAAGAGGACGCTGATATTAAAGAATTTTATCAGGGTCAGTTTCACGTTGATCATTCTCTTCTCACTAACGGAAGGTATGTGCCATTGGAAACAGCATGGGAGATCTTTAACAACAAGATTCTAGATGGGCAGATTCACTACAGGTTTGGAGATCCTATCGTTAATACTGATGGAGAGCCAACTTTTCCACTACTACAGAGTTTTTTCATTAGATATGGCGAGTCTCAATCAAATTTTCTTGTTAGGATTCGTCGTTTTATTTCTAGGGTCAATAACGATCAAAGGTTGCCCAATAATCTCCTTGTTGTCGTCACGCATCAAGCTGTAGCCTCTAGAATTCAACGTGAAATCACTGGAGAAAGGATACAACTTGGGTATTGTGAGGGCGTCTTTGTCCCCTATCCAGATATTTAAATCGGCCGAGAGTATTTACATCACGGCCGATTTCCTTTATTATATTTATAATGTCAAATACAACATCAGAAACAGTTATAAGAAACGGTCAAGAGGTCAAGTTTATTTGGCATCCTGGGGAAATATTAGAAAATGTAATTTTACATCAAGTATACGGGTTTCTGATGACAAGTAATAATTTAGTGGTGTTGGTTAGGGACAAAGAAGAAAAAAGATTTACATTACCGGGAGGCAAAATAGAGAATGGTGAGACAGCGCGTAATGCTTTAATTCGAGAATGTTTGGAGGAGGCACAGATTCAACTATCAAACCCTGTCTTGCTTGGATCTTTGGAGTATATAAATCCCAACGGTAAAGATGATGAAGATAAACATCACCAGGAAATTCGTTATTTTTCGGTAGTAGATAATTTTAAAAAATTTGAGCCTTTAAAAGATGGTTTTGAAACTGAAGAGCGAATTTTTGTCTATTATGAAGATTTATTTAATTATATTCCGTGGATGGGTAGAAGTGAAACTGGAAGAGCCCAATTTAATGATTTTATAAAAATGATAACCAAAAAATGAAGATTGGAATAATACAGCCAAGAACATCATATTATGTTGGTGGTTCCGAGAAAATCTCATTAATACATGCTGAATTATTAAGCAAGCTTGGACATAATGTTACTCTGCATACTATTTTGCACCCTGCTGGACAAAAAAGTATCTTGTATAAATCATATCTAAAAAAACCAAGGTTTAATGTTTTTGAACATGTAGTTCCTCAAAAATTTGAAAATTTATATGCGGCTGACTCCAACGGAGACGAAAATCGGTGGAAAACAGAATCGTTTTTTTTTAATACTTTAATTTTTAATAAACTTAACGAGGAAAATAATGATGTTATTCTCAGCTATTATCTTCCAGATGCTCTAAATAAGCCATTTCAATCAAAAAATGTTGTATATCTCTGTGGATATCCAACAAACATTATCGATATGTATAAATCTTTTCTTAATCAAGTAGATAGTGTAATTTCGATTAGTAATCTTGTGGAACAAAAATGGCGAGAACAAATTAAAGATGTTCCTAACAAATATGTACTTGGAACAGGGGTAGTTTATCCTGTAAAAGTACATAATATTTCTCATAAACATAAATACAATATTGTGTTTGCTGGTAGACTTATAAAAAGAAAAGGGATAATGACTTTGTTAGAAGCATTCAGTTTGGTGTCATTCATGGACAGTTCCGTGCATTTATGGATATTAGGTGATGGCCCACAAAAAAATGAAATAATTGAATATATACATAAGTTTAAATTAGAAAAACAAATTACTTTATGCGGAACAGTTACAAATCCGACAGATTATTTTGGTTTTGCAGATGTATCAGTTTTTCCTTCTTATGAAAAAGATGGCCTAATGGGTGTTGTTTTGGAAGCAATGTCTGTTGGTAGCCCGATAATTACTACTATTGGATCCGGCAGTGAGGATGTGATAGAGTCTGGCGTTAATGGTTATCTTGTTGAGCCCAAAAGTGTGAATGGTCTATTCAATATTCTTTCGGTGTTGATATATGACGAAAACAAAAAAAAATTAGTGGGAGAATTAGCAAAAAAAGAAGTAGCTGAAAAATTAAATTGGGATATACGAATTAAACTATTAGACGATATTTTTCAAGATGTGATTAATAAAAATATCTAATTACTCCATATTAATAAATGGAATGTGGTTGGGATTAGTATTTTGATTATTTAATTGATTTATGTCAGTCCATTCATAATCTTTTTGATTGTTCATAAAAACATCTAACGAATTCAAGTTGACGTTTATTTTGTTGTTAAATTTGATCAGAAAAAAATAAATTTCATTTTCTGGTCGTAGGCCTGATTGACCAAGCAATTTAGTTGTGTGTTCAGTTTCAAATAATTTTTTTTCAAATATGTTCATGAAGTAATCTTCATATTTATCTCTGTCCAGATTGTCTATTTTTGGTAGATAATATTTGCCGTATTTTTTTTCTAACAAAACTTCGTTTTGAAATTTTATAATTATCCCAATTGAAACCCTTATCTTTTCTTGGTCTAGTCGGTCGCCTCTATGGAGGTATGTATTTATGAGTTCCTTATAATAATCTAATCTGCTCTTATATATTTTATCAAATATTTTTGCAGTATTTAATGGGTCTACAAAATTGAGATTTTTTTTGGCTCTTACATTATATATTTCAGGTGTATAAAATATATCACGCCAGGTCTTTTTAAATGTTTCAAAGTTTTCATACTTATTTAAATAATTTGAGCTTCGGATGTCTTCGTTGGCGTGGAAAAAGTGTTCCACTACTGATTTCTCAGAATCAAGAATTTTGTAACCTTTTGTCCATATTTTTGCACATAAATCTCCATCGGCGTAATAAAATTCATAATTATCTTCATCAATATAACCCACATCTACCAAGGCTTTTTTGAGATACATACCGTGATTAACAAATAAAGTATGTTTGAAGGTATAGAGTACTGAGTAATATTTTTGGATTGGATAATCTCTAAAATAAAAGGCAACAGCGCCAATTTTTTTGTTTTTATTATTAAGAAATATCTCGTAAGCATTCATTATTGAATTAGGTAGTATTATGCAATCATCAGACAACATGACAATATAACTACCGTGGCATGCCTTAAAAGCAATATTCATAAAGTATCCCCAACTTTTTCTCTGAATTGGTTTATTTTTCCACACTCCTCTGTTGTGCTGAATAATTGTAATTATATCTTTTTGGTTGAGTAAATATTTTAAACTACCATCACTTGAGCCGCCATCAATAACAATGATTTCGTAAGGAACATTGATATTGTTATTTCGAATACTTTTTATTGTTTCTTTTAAGAAATTTTTTCTATTGTAAGTTCCTAAAACGATGGAAATTATTGGTTTTTCATTCATTTTCAAATAATAGCAAGAATTTTCAGAATTCTCCAATTTATAATCTTTTTGTCAATAAAGTGAAAAGCCCGGGCGATGGTTCTGGTTGGAACCTGCGCGCGGGCTTTGGTTTGGTGGCTCTCATGATGTCCTCCTTGAAAATCATGAGCACCTAGGGTTTGGCAACGGGGTAAACCTGGAGGTTACCCATCGAGTCGCCGAAACGATGGAAGACGGTGGCGACGATTAGCGGGTTAAGTCCAGGGTTAAAGATTCCCGGTTCTGCCACTGCGAAGGTGACAGTACCAGTGAAGTCTTTTCCCCTTGGGAACATCGCGTTATCGGCGAATAGTTCCCTGAACAGGAACCCATTAGTCGCTTTTGCTTGCAGAAATATCCTGCGAGTAGCGACAAACGCTCCTTCTTCATCGTGGAGTGTGATATCCACGAAGATTGGTTGCTCTGTCGGGTTGGCGACAGCGGCGCTTGTGATCTTGAAGTCCTGCCCCCTGTCTTCAAGAACAAAGGTTTCGGAGAACTGCGAGCCCAAATACGGCGCAGCCTTCATCGTGTTTATGGTGGCGTTCCAGCTATAGGCCCCCTGAGGGTTTTGCCTCATGAAGCTCAGTGAGCTGGGAACGAGGCCAAGAAGGTTTTCTGGTTCAGCCCCGATTGGGATGGTGTACCTTAACCACAGCCCTCCAACAGCGAGACGGTTGGGGTCGGGGGAAGGTTGAAGCCCCGAATCGTATGAGACAGGATACATGAATTCTGCCTCGACAGATTCTTTGGGCATCAGTGGGTATGATACCCCACTGATGGGAACAACAGAAGTGCTTTTGTTGTCCCTAAGATAGGCGTTAGATGTTACTCGCCCGTCTACCATATCACTTTTTCCATCCAGTCCCATAAGGATCAAATGAACAGTGACTCCCCCATGAGCAGAGTCATCCATCTTGCGATTTGTCCACCGGAATATGGAAGTCCACTTTTCACTATCCACACCATCTTTTCCGTAGGCGATCCATGGGATCATCCACTCATCCATACATTCCCCAAATGGACCGAGACCAAGTCCCATCTCCAGACAACGGGTCTGGACTGAAGTCAGTTTGTCAGGCGGAACAAGCTCTTTATAATCCGGTGGCATCTTATAAAGATTGCGAGGCTCTTGGGCCTCAACGATGCTCACCGCGAAGGTGAACATTAAAACGAAGAAGACAGACAGTGCGTACTTCATTTCAAAGTACCTCCGTATATATTGTATATTTAAAAACCTGAACTTGTCAAGTTGACAAAGCCGTATTATCGATACTTAATTTAAGGGTAATTTGATATTTCTGCGCCAAATGGAGTGGGACAAATAACCAAAATATTGTTTGAGGGTATTGCGCCTGAGCCTGGAAAACATCTAGAAAACTTCAAACTCCCATCCCCCACCTTCCAAAATTTGAAAGATAGTGGGACTACCTGACCAGGGGTCACATTGTTTATAATCAAATTTGTAGTACCGGTTTGGTTCCAAGATGCGGAAAGGGATGCATTTGGGCAAGTAGCAGATGAGGTTTTTGAACTTCCAGAATTAGAAGCTTGCATGACATAAGTGGTGCCATTAGTGCCAGCAGTGTTGCCGGCGGGGCCGACACTACCAATACCATTATCTATGCTTCGAGTGGTGCAGTTTGATGTGCTCCACGAAAGGACACCGACAGAACAAATGAAAGTGTCAATGGTGCAAGTAGAGGGTGCGGTAACATAAATTGGAATATTGAGGTTCACTGTAGGTGCAGGTTCTCCCTGCTGTGGAAGACCAACGACATAAGTACAATTGGGATTCAGAGAGACATTTAATGACCTCTCTCCGTTTACGGCTTCATTTATTGCCGGAATCGTTAAGGACCTAAAAGTTCCGTCGGATTGACTTGGGTAAGTTGCCACTGAGCCATAGGGATAAGTGATTGTGATGATGGATGATGGTGGATGGTTATGACTCCCTACTGTAAATGGTATTGAAACACCATAAGGGAGATTAACTGACCCGCCACTATCGCTATAAAATGTATTTGAAGCAATATTTACTTCAATTTGCGGAGTATAATTCCAGTCATCGGGGCATGATGCTGCTGATACTTCTGTGCTAGAAACGAAAAAGCTAACAATAAGAGTGAATATAAAGATTGTTGAAATTAATTTTGAAATTTTCATATTATTTATTCTAAAACATAAGTAATAAGGGACATATTTATAAATAAACCGGTATCGGTCTTGGTGCTTGTCAAAATAAATCTGTTGCCACTTAATTCATAAACAGTGTAGGAAGAATTTCCAGAACCATTGGCTTCAATACTTTTCCAGCTAAATGATTCGATGTGTTTTGCCAAATCAGTTTCAAATGTCTCGGACGGATTTGGATAAAGAAGCTCAACTACTCGGATGCGCTCACCTGCGCCACTTAGAGTGTCTTCGGATCTCTGCCATTTCGAACTGTCTCTATTTAAAATAAGTTCAACAGGAAAACCTTCTGGAAATTGGCCCAAATTGTTGAAAACGTAGCCGTCAGGCAATGTATCATTGATTACCGGGCCTCTTAAATTTTCATACAAGAACCAACCAGCTACTACTAAAATGACTAAAATCAAAACACTCAGAAACGCTTTTTTACCAATCCGCTTCTTAGGTTGTTCTGCTAAAGGTTGTTTTATTTGATATTCTTGGTAATCCATAATATTTTAATAATTTTTATAAGCTTTTAAAATTCTTTGTAAGTTGGGTCGATTGCAAAGTTAGCAAAAACAGTAGCTGGATTACTAACGATGATAGTGCAAGTGCCATTTCCAGAACAACTACCACCCCACCCTGTAAATATTCGGCCAGAAGATGGGCTAGCGGTGAGTGTAACAGAAGTACCAGAAAGGAAGTTTGAAGATTGAGAAGAACATCCTGTTCCGCAATTTATACCGGCAGGAGAACTGACCACTGTCCCCTGTCCTGATTTTATTACATTTATAGCATAAGACGATTGGGTTTCAACATTAACGGTGACGTCATCAGTCACGGGTCCAGGGTTGCAGGAGAGAGTATAAGTTTTTGATGTAGTCAAATTGCCAGTAGGTTGAGTACCAGAAAGACCTGTCCAGCCAGTTGGAGAAACAGAACAAGAAGTAGCACCAGTTGATGACCAAGTAATGGTGGTTGATGTGTTGTATGGAATGTCGGTATCACCGGCATTGATGGTTACGGTAGATGAATTGGACGGTAAGCATTGCTCACTAATACTGATAAAAGTGGATGGACTTGATTGGTTATTATATTCTGTTTTTATCCAATCCGCGGAACGGTTGGTATTTGAAATCCTTACCTCATCCATCCCATTCAACCATTTGCCAATTATTAAGTTAGTGGAAATTGAAACAGGGTCAACATGAGAACCAGCACTGGTCGTTTGGTCTGTACCATTAACATAAATTCTAACACTCGTACCATTCCTAACCGCAGCAACATGATTCCATGCGCTCAAAGTAAGTTTGTTGGCGGCCTGTGTTAATCGGTTGCTTCCTGCTGTGTTAGTAACGAACCATACACCGTTCTTGTTGACAGAATTATCAGTTTGTATATACCATCCGTTGGCAAGGTAAGTTCCGCGTGCAATAAATGTTTGATAGTTGGCTTGACCAGAAGCTGGAGGTTTAATCCACGCTTCTATAGTAAAGGCATTGGAAGTAAAATTGAACTCACTACTATTACCCGCGTTTATATAATCACCCGTTGAGTCAATGTCCATACTACCATCAATTTTGCCTGTACCAGCTGTTGGTGTTCCCACCACCGAACCATTCCCATTGCCAATGGTATCTGTGGCTGAAAGTGTCGTACCATTGGGCAAATGCCATACACCTTTGAAATTAGCATCCCAGGTACCAGAGACATTTTGCTGATTGCTTGCGCCTGAATTACCATAATACATGTATATTGTATTTGTATTGACTGAAGCTGAACCATAGAGAGTCGGTATCTTCACCCAAGCAATGAGTTCACCCGTTGTGTCGTTGTATTTTTCTATTTCATGAGATAACTTTGTCTTTCCATCTGAGTTAGTAAACAAAATATCCTCTCCATTAGTCTGGGGGCTGGTGCCAATCGTTGTGCTTATAAGAACGGGGAAGTTTGATTGATCACTTGAAACTTTAGTTTTATCAATAACGATAACCTTCCTGTAATTCCAACCATTAGTTGCATACCAGTCAGTAGTATTACAGGAAGCTGATCCGCCACCTCCAGATAATACACACTTGCCACTACCACTATCCCAAACAGTCCCCGATATACAACTAGCCGTGGCAGTGCTTTGAGCAAGCAAAACGGAATTATTGTAGAGGTAGAATGTCCTAGGGCTGGATAAATACGGAACAGCCAAAGGAACATTGGTGCCGGTGTCTCCACTAGCAACAGTGGTGCCTGAAGAAGGATAATTTGAGGTTATGGCCGAAGTGCCGACTGGGTTGGTGGTAGTCCAAGACATAGTTACATTGCAACTACTTGCTCCTGAGGCAATAGTGCAAGAAGTGGTTGGTGGGGTGAGGGTGCCAGACATAGTTGAGGCGGTAAATGTCGCAGTTACATCTCTAGCTTGAGTCATCGATACTACACAGGTGCCAGTGCCAGAACATAACCCCCCTGACCAACCGGTGAAAGTTGAGCCGCCAGTTGCTGCGGCAGTCAAAGTAACGGAAGTGCCGGAATTATATGTTGCAGTACCAGTGTTTCCGCTCCAACTGATAGTTCCGGTTGATGGAGTGATGGTGCCTGTACCAGTGCCAGCTTTGGTGACAGTGAGTGGGAAGGTTGCGACATTGCAAACAAGATTATAACTAACCACATCTTCACTCCAGGCGCCGTTGCCGGTATTTTTGGTTGATATCCACCAAGTGTAAGATTGGCCAGGGGTAGTGGCGGGAGTCCATGTAGTGCCGATCACTTCAGTAGCAATATCAGGTGGCCAAGTATATCCATTTTCAGTAGGACTAACATATTCATTTAATCTGACGAAAAAAGTATTATAACCGGCAGGAGCGGTCCAACTTAGGCTCGCGGCGGTGTAGGGAGTCGGGCAAGTGCCTATTGGGTTGGTGGGCATTGGAGGTATCGTTAAAACAAAAGTGTCAACTGTGGTGCCTCCGGCTCCAGTACAAGATAGAGTGTGAGTTTTTGAAGTAAGAGTTGCTATATAAGTGTTTATGGTGCCACCAGAGACTGAAACTGGTGAACCATCTAAGGTGCAAGAAGTGGCATTGGAAACAGCGGGCCATGACAGAGCATAAGTGGCTTTGTTGTAGACATTGACTGGACCGTTTATGTTGCTGTAAGCATTCCAAACTGCCGTGCGATCATCTCCTGTCCAGTTTTCATATATTGTGCCTTTTAGATCTGGATTTGGCGCGCCAGCGTTAATGACATTGACGGTCTGGCTCTGTGTAATCGAATTACCTCCCGAGTTTGTACAATATAAATAAAATATTTTTGAACCCGCTGTTAGGCCAGAAATTACTTGAGAGCCACCAGATGTAGATTTTGCTCCATTCCAATTGGAATTGACCGGATTGGAAGATGCGGTACAACTAGTTGGTGAATTTGTACTAGACCAAGTAAGAGTGGTGGAGTTTGTAGTAGGAAGAGTCATGGAAATCGGATTAGCTGTGAAAGTTACATTTGGCACTGATATAACACAAGCGGCAGGAGCGTTGGCCGAAGCAGAAGCTGTGGCCGATGTGCCGGCTGAATTAGATGCAGAAACTGTATAGGAATGGTTTGAACCGGCAGTTAAACCAGTATCAGAATATGATAAACCGGAACCGGTATATATAGTTGAACCATCTCTTTTTAAAGTATAACTAGTGGCGCCAGATGATGCGTTCCAAGAAAGGTTGATTTGACCAGTGCCACAAGAAACGCTGGCAACTGCTGAAAACCCGGTTGGGGTGTTTGGGGCCACTACACCTACTGGATTGACCACAACGGTTGTAGTTTTAATTGATGAAGTTCCGGCCGTATTGGTACAAGTTAAATTATATGTGTAAGTTCCAGCAGTTAAGACGGTTATGGTCTGAGAGCCGCCAGTAGTAATCTTAGAACCACTCCAACTACCAGAAGCAGTACAACTGGTCGGTGAATCTGTCGTCGTCCAAGTGAGAGTAAAAGAATTTGTTGGAAGGGTGATGGAAGAGGTGCTGGGAGTTAGAGTGACAGTCGGTATAGCTATAAGGTTTACAGTCTCTGTTTTAAGAGTGCCTTCAGCAGTTGAGTCACCTCTTTTTTGTAAATAAAAGACTGTACCGTTTGATACCCAATTTCCAGTAGGTCCTGACCATGCGCCAGGTCCTTCTTGAGCAAAGGTAGAACCAGAAGTGCTATTTATTCTAATATCATAAGCGCAGGTTGCGTTAGCGGAAATTGTTGTTATACCTGTAGAAACACCACTCCCAACTAATATTGGGTCCGGACTGGCCGAAAGTGAAGAATTTAAAACAGTGCAGGGCGTGGGGTTTGGAGGATTTAGAATGACGGTAAGGGCAGCTGTTTGCCCACCTACCGCCTCGACGGTGACGGTTACCTGTCCGCCAGCATAGTCTGGAGGTATAGTGATAGAAGTGTCTCCCGGGTCAGCATGAGCAAAAGAAAATGGAATTAAAACGGAGATTAATAAACCTAAAAATAAATACTTGTATGAAAAAATTTTTTGCATCATTTTTTTATTATAAAAGATAAAATCCTTCACAATAATAATATCACCATATCGTATCTAGCGTAAGTGAGCCTGTGTATAAAATAGAATTAATTTCAACACAGTCCTGACGTGAAAGGTTTTGGTTGGAAAGAGTGAATTCCACCAGACAAAGAAAAATTGGAAATTATAACACAAAAAACGGTGAATTTAAGATGCTGGTTTGATTTATAAAAATTTAAGATTTAAAATCAGTGTTTGGTTATCTTCAAGGTTGATTTTTTGTTAGAGATAACCAGTTGAGCTTTTCCTCCAATGGGGAAAGTAATCATGGGATTAGTGTGCCCAAAATCCACATTCGCCAATACCGGTATACGATTCAATTCAGTTTTTGATTTGATTGCTCTTATTAAGTGTTTAGTCTTTACTTTACTTGCGTTCTGAAATCGTCCTATGACTAAACCTTTTACTGTATTGAAATTTGGAAGATGTATAAGAGATTGCATGTCACGATCAAAATTACCCAACATAGATTCTGCATCATCTTCTAAAAATAAAATAGAATTGGATATATCCGGAAAATACTCAGTCCCCTGAAGAAGATTGAAAGTGCAAATATTCGCCCCTAATATTCTACCTTCCGCTTTTCCAGTGTTGATATTCAACCATCCTTTATTTTTTATTAATTTTCTGTTTTTTTGATTTGAATACCATCTGTCATCACTCCATGTTTTGCTTGGTAATATGTCAAAACCTTTATTATCAAAAATGCATTTTTTAAAATATTCCAACGTATAATCAAAATATAATTTCTGACCAAAAGATGAATAGGCCGGTCCTGAATATGTAACTAGGCCAGTTTTTGCATAAATAGCGTTTTGTAGGGCTGTCGTGTCTGAATAACCTACTAAAATCTTTGGGTTTTTCTTTATTAGATTCCAATTTAGATATCTTAAAAGTTGATTACAATTTAAGCCTCCAATAACAGCAAACACTGCTTTTACGCTTTTATCAGAAAAAGCATTGTGTAAATCACTAACTCTGGATTTTATACTTGAGGAATCAAACTCATTCAATTCATTGACATGTTTAGCAAAAGATAATCTCAATCCCATTTCGGTGAATCTCTTGTTTGCAATTGATCTAATTTCTTTAGAAATAAGTTTCAAAGAATCAGAGGGCGCTATTACCATAACTTTATCACCCTTTTTTAATTTTTTCGGAAAAATCGTTCTCATGTTTTTATAATTCGTATTTTTTATCTGTAATTTTAGATTAAACCTGCCACCAAGAGATGTTTCCCCTGGTGGCAGGCGATGTTGTAACCTGAAAGGTCACAGCAGGATGTGACAGGCATCGATCTGGATCGATGTTGGCGTGAGATCATTTACTAGAAACATGCCGTATTTCCCACCGTCGGTCATCATTGCGATGACCGTGCCGTTAGATAGCACGATAGATGTCTCGCGCTTTGAGCATGTGTTTCGGCAGATCTTTACCAGTGTGGCCACATCCTTTTGGGAGCGGACCTCGCAGAAGTTTTCTGCTGTGATTCCTGCACGTCCAATCCACGTCTCGCCAAACAGTTCCTTGCTGACGAAATTACCCAATAGCCCACAAGTACACGCTTCCCTGACCGAGCAAACTTGCGCTTGGGATGAACTTTCGAGCAAGAAGAGAAGATTAGCTTCGCGACCGAGACTCTTTGCGTCGGCGATAGAACGAACCTTGTTTGCCTTACACTTCATGAAAACGTACAGTGGTTGTTCTGCTGTGAATCTCGCGGAATAGGAGTAATACTCGCCTGGCACTGCCGGAATTACCGACTGGGACAGACTTTGTTTTGTTGTTACTTCTTGAATCACCTCGTTTCTCCTTTCCTCAAGGAGGGTTTAGCTATATCACCCTCCTATCCAAAGTATACAGGACGAACCTGTCTGAATATAATGGTATTCCTGTCACTTTTTTTGTCAAGGGGTCATATTATTCATCCTTTTTATTCAAAATCCTTTTTCTGTTTGTTGTAAGCAGCAGCGTATTTGCCGTTTAAGTCTAATAGTTCTTGGTGTTTACCCTTTTCTACTATTTTGCCTTCGTGTAAGACGATTATTTCATCAGCTCTTTTGATGGTGGCGAAGTTGTGAGAAATCAAAATAGCAGAAACAGTGTTTGGCAGGTTTTCGATTTCATTAAATATGGTATCAGCTGATTCAGCGTCAATCGATGCGGTAGGCTCGTCTAAAATCAAAAATCTTTTACCTTTATAAAAAGCTCTAGCGATGGCCAACTTTTGTCTTTGACCTTTGGATGGTTCAATGCCACCAAATTCAACTCCAATCATATGTTCGTATTTGTTTTCAAGTTCTTCTATAAAACCGCTACTAGTACTTTTTTGAGCAGAGACTTTGACTTCATCAATATTGACATCACCTAGCGTGTCACCTATAGCAATTGATTCTTTGGCAGTGAAATTGTAAGTAGTAAAATCTTGAAGCAAAACTCCAAGACGACTCCACCACTCTTCTATGTCAAGATCTTTTAAATCTATGCCGTTAACAGTGATTTTGCCTTCTACTGGGTCATGGATACGCAAAATCAAGCGCACCAGTGTGGATTTGCCGGCGGCATTATTGCCTACCAAGCCAATTTTTTGACCTGGCATTAAGGTAAAAGAAATATTTTGCAGTGCCCACTTCTCCTGCCCAGGATATTTAAAAGAAACATTTTCAAATACGACAGTGGGAGCGGACTCCAAAGACAGTTTCTGAGGATTTTTGGAATACTCTAGTACTAATTTTTGGTCAAATATACTGAAAATATCGGTAGCGTAAAGATTTCTTTCTAAAAGTCTGGCGGTGCTAGAGAGCATGCTGGAAGTCCAACCGCTGACACGGTTTAAAGTTTGAAAAGCAAATACGACTGTGCCGATAGCTATAACGCCCGCTACTGCTTCGTTTATGATGATGGCGGTACCAACGAAGAGTCCTAGAGCGGCAAAGATGCTGGCGGCAGTTTTCATCAAAGTTTTCCAGTGTTCGGCTGAAAGTTGTTCGTTTGTAAATTTATGTAAAATTTCTTTTATGTTTGATAAAAATTTACCACTGGCTTGGTACAGTCGCCCGTCAATTACAGAAATTTTCTGATTGAAAAATCTTCGCAAATCTTGGTAGCGTCTTTGCTCGGTACTATTTTTGGCCCAAATGCCCCAGATACGACCACCGTGTTTGATTTCTATCCAAAAATTTGGTATGGCGGTTATGAAAACTAAAAGAAAGACGCGCCAATCGATTGTTGCGGCGGCGATAGAACCAACAATAATACCGCAAGTAACTTCCAAATTTGTCAGCTGATTTTCAACAATATTTATAAGAGGATAAATGCCGTTATTGAAAGCTCGCTGTAGTCGGTCTTGAAATTTAGGGTCTTCATATTGAGCAATATCAAATGAACCTCTTTTTTTGAGGGCCATTAATTCAAATAGATCTTGCATTTTTAAAAACAGATGACGGTCTAAAAATGATATAAAATTTCTTATAACTGTCGGTATGGCAGTGAGAACGGCAAACAAAATAAGGGCCGGATAAGCGATGGAGACATCTTGGGCGCCAACCCCTTCAATTATTTTGTCTATAAGTGTACCGAGAGCCTGGGCCGAAAAAATTGGTACTACGCCTATTATGATAGTCAAAAAAATCATGGCCGAAAAAAGCCATGGCATGTTTTGGAAAAGAATTTTGAAAATTCGACTGGTATTTCTAAATAAATTTTTAAAATTTTCTAAACTACTTTTGCTTTTAGTTTCCTTCGAACTAATGGTGTCCATTTAAATATAATTATAGACCTTCTTCTTTTAATTTTTGAACCGCTTCACGAGCTGATTTGGAGAGCTTCTTGGGCAAAGTGACTTTGAGATTAATTAAGATATCACCACGTCTGTTGCCGCTCGGCACACCCTTGCCTTTGATTTGCAAAATGTCGCCAGTGTTTGCACCTTCAGGAATATTGAGTGTGGAAAGTCCGTCGAGTGTTTGAATATCAATTTTGGCGCCAAGCAATGCGTCGGAAAGTTTGACATCGAGATTCATAATGAGGTCATTGCCCTCTTTGCGGAATAATTTGTGCCCTTTGACATGAATTTTGATGTAAAGGTCTCCAGGAGTGCCGCCCTTGACTGCTTCGCCACCGCCCGAGTAACGAATCATCTCGCCGTTATCAATGCCGGCTGGGGTTTTGATTTTTATTTCTTCTTCTTTTTTGAGAATGCCGAGGCCGTCGCAGATTTGGCACTTTTCTTTGGGCACTTTGCCAGAGCCAACACAGGTTTCGCAAGTGCGAGCTACTTCAATCGAACCGAAAATTGATCTTTTCATTTCGCGAATCTTGCCTTTGCCGTTGCAGGTTTGGCAAGTGACTTGCTCAGTCCCCTTTTTGCCACCGGTGCCGTCACAAGTCTGACAGACTGAAATTTTATTTAAAAGGATAGCGCGGTCAACACCAAAAATCGCTTCGGAAAATTCGAGTTCAATATCAATTGAAATATCTCTGCCGCGTTTTACCCGGGAGTTTCGGCCACCACTAAAGAATTCTCCAAAAATGTCACCTAAATCGAAGCCCTCGGCTGAGAAGCCACCTTGCGCGCCGTTTGCAAAACCTGAGAAATCAAAACCGCCTTGACCGGCTTGCCGCATAATATCTTCCCAATTACCACTAAAGCCACCACCATTACCACCAGCAAATGTTTGGCCATAAGTGTCATATTGAGCGCGTTTTTGGTCATCGGAAAGGACGCTGTAAGCCTCATTAGCTTCTTTAAACTTTTCAGCATCTCCCCCCTTTTTGTCTGGATGATATTTGTGTGCTAGAGACCTAAAAGCCTTCTTGATCTCGTCTTTTGAGGCCTTTTTGCCCACACCTAATATGTCGTAGTAGTTCTTCATATTTGATTTAGCGAAATCATGTCGCATTAACGTCCATTGAAATGCGACCTTATTATAGCAAAAATTGGGTTAAATTCAAGAATAACCCACTTTTCGTTTTTTAAATATGATTTTCATATTATAATATTTTTATGCACAAAGATTTTGATAATTGGAATAAAGAAAAGAAACAAACTGATAAACGAGAAGTTGGTTATAACTTCTTTTATTATCCTCGTGAAATATGGTGGTGTGCTATTGGAGTAAATGTTGGTGTTGAAACAGATGGTAAACACGAAAATTTTGAGAGACCAGTATTGGTAATCAAAAAATTTAACAAAGATATGTTTTGGGGAATACCACTAACTACCAATGAAAAAGTTGGAGAGTTTTATCAAAAAATTACACACGATCAAGGTGTATCGTGGGTGGCATTATCACAAATCAAGACATTTAGTACAAAACGATTATTGCGTAAGATTGGTAGAATATCTGAACAAGAATTTAAAGTGATTCATAAAAAATTAAAAGATTTGTTATAAAATCGAAACCTCACGTCTAAGGTGAGGTTTCTCGGAGCCCGAAGGCACTAATACATATAGTATATACTAGTGAAGACAAAAGTCAAGCATTATTTATTTTCTTCGGGTTTCTCCTCTTCTTTTGGCTCTTCGGGTTTCTTTTCTTCCTGGCTACTGGATTCTGGATTCTTACTCATATACTCCCCTATTTTTTGAATTTCTTTGGAGAGATTTTCGGTTGCGGTTTTGATCGCTCCCAAATCATCTTGGTCTTTGACTGTTTTTAGTTCGCTAACTTTTTCCTCTACGCCCTTTTTAATTTCATCAGTTATTTTACCCTCTGCCTCTTTGAGTGCTTTCTCTGTTGTATAAATGAGTTGCTCTGCCAAATTTTTGGCTTCGATTGTCTCTTTCTTTTTGAGGTCATCAGCGGCGTGCGCTTCGGCATCTTTTTGCATTCTCTCAATTTCTTCTTTGGAAAGGCCTGAGCTTCCCTCAATTTTTATGGATTGCTCTTTGCCAC
>MHWW01000019.1:0-168 GCA_001824275.1 Candidatus Zambryskibacteria bacterium RIFOXYC1_FULL_39_10
AAGCGTGCGTAGATGACGCGACCCCGCAGATACTGGTTCCCCTTCTGGCCTTCGTGTAGCCAGAGCTCCGTCCGACCTTCGATGATGGCCGAGACGATGTCGCCTCCACGTCGGAGGGAGTCGCGAATCCCGACGAGACGATCACGTCCCGCCTGTCCGAGAAGGGTC
>MHWW01000019.1:224-376 GCA_001824275.1 Candidatus Zambryskibacteria bacterium RIFOXYC1_FULL_39_10
GCCCCTGGAAAAGTTGGAAGACATGTCTTCCTCCTTTGTGGCACATGTGCCACTCTGCTGTTTGTATTTGGCTTTCGCCACAGCTTCAAAGAAACACCTGTCAAACACCCGATGTTTGACACTTTTATTTACTTGAAGCTATGGCGAATTCG
>MHWW01000019.1:461-25966 GCA_001824275.1 Candidatus Zambryskibacteria bacterium RIFOXYC1_FULL_39_10
TTTTGAGCCGTTCGACTTCGCTCACGACAAGCCGTTAAAACCCTTTGAAAATATGGATAAAGGCGACAAAAATTGGCTATTTATCATCTATCGCTTTTTGCATAATTTCCAAAACATCTAATTCAACATACAACATGTGTGCCTTAGGAAGAAGATCTGATAATGGTCCGATAAAGAAAATTAGTGGGTAAATAAACCACGTACAAACTGTTTCGGTGTTTGTTTTTTTATCAAAAACTGGGATCGAAACTGATATTGCTTCTAGTTTGTTGTTTTTAGGAACTTTTATTTTTTTGAAAAGTAATTCAAAATCATTAAATAGCATTTGCTCTGAAAATGGTGGCAAACAATAGAAATGAAACGCGCCATTATGTCCAAGATCGTATCTTTTAGTATGTTCATTAACTAAATTTTGCAGTTTTTCTACCCACTCATCTTTTGTGAGTCCTTTTAAGGGATAGTCCATCATTCTCTTTGTTTGAATATAGCTACCAGCAAATATATTACATCTTCCATTCTCCTTTCTTTCTATGTATTTGGCTGGAGCCATACAAATATCAAATGGGTTATTTTCATCTACAATTTTGCCTATACACCACTTTTCTTTGGTTGCTATAATCATGGACAACAATAAAGGCAGAGTATCAAGCATTTCTTGTATGTCCTTTTCATTGGATAATTCTTTGTCTGATTTTTTCCTTACATGTTCTACTAGCTGGTGAAAAGTAAGTATTTTAATATTATAGAAAAATCGCTTTGGTTTAGATTGCAGTATTTCCCTTATGGTTCTTCTGTATGAATCATTTTTAAAATATATTTTGTAATAGGTCTTAAGAATCTTTATATATCGGTCTAACATATAATTGTCAGTTTAAATAAATTGCTGATAAAAAGGAAGTGCTAGGTAGTCAACAGATGATAAAATGCATATAAATATTTTCTGTTAAAATATTTATATGCCAGACGAAATTACACCCGCCCAAATTTCTGAAGAAAACAAACCCGAAAATTTAGTCGGGCAGGCAACCCCCGAGTTTTTACCAGAAAGTCCAAAAATTGAAGAAAACCCTATCCCAGTGAGCCCAGATGAGCCTACCATTGAAACACCTATTCCTTCAAGCCCATCCAACTCCGTCAAGACTTCGCTGGACAAGCCGGAGGCATCCCCAAGCCCCTCCCCCTCCGTACAAGACTTCGGTGGGACAAAGGAAGAGGTCGTTCTGGACAAAGATCAAAATCAAGGAAATGAGCCCTTCGACGAGGCTCAGGATAAACCGTTAGAACAGGTAAACCCGAACCCGCCCGCCACAGCTTCGCCAGAGGCGAGTCGGGCAGGTATCACTATAGAAAAGCATGGAAATGATGTGACGATAACGGAAGTTATGCCCGTTCGACAAGCTCAGGGTGAAGAACCAACGGCTCAGCCCAAAACCCAAACGGCTCAAACCGAGCGGTTTGAGCCGTTCGCCAAAGGTAACCCTGCAAAACAGGCAAGGATGAGAAGTAGGATAGATAAAATTCTTACAATGTTTTCCAAAGATTCAAATGTGACAAACGACGAAGTGGAAAAACTACTTCATGTCTCTGATGCCACGGCGACAAGATATTTGGAAGTTTTGGAAAAAGAAGGGAAGATAAAACAAGTCGGAAAGACGGGAAAAGGGGTGACATACCAAAAAATTTAATTAGTTGACACAGGATTATTGTTGTGCTATCTTACTTATCGGAGGCCACATGGCTGATAACAATGAGATTGTTGTGGTGATAGAGGACCCTCTGACTCTCATGCTGACTCTTCCTGACGGAATCACAGCTGGTCGCTGGGAAGCAGCAGTTGTATTTGCAGGAAACGTCCGCAAAATTCGAGAACAATACCCAAGCAAAGCTTTTCAATTTCTTCCGTTTTCCTACAACACAGTAGGAAAAGGGGAAGATCCAGCACTAGACGGCATATTGGCAATCGCCGATTAGACCGCACCAGTTTCACTGCCCGCAGAGACCACTCGTCTCGGCGGGCGGTTTCTTTTTATTAAAATTAGAAAATTTAGTTTTAAATCAACGATCTGGTATCGTCGTTTATTTCTCTTTCCTTATCCTCAGCCGCTCTCGTTTCGGCGTTAGCTTTATCAGCTTCTTCCTGAAGTCTTTTTCTTTCATCTTCTGTTTGCTCATCTTGACTCTTTTGTAATTCGTCTCTTTTTTCTGCTTGATCATTTGCAAGCTCGGCTTGAGCTTTTGCTTGGTCTTCATTTGTTGTACTCATATGATTTTGCGAAATCATGTCGTGCGCTACGTCGATTAAAGCACGACCCTTTTCCGCTTTTATTTTTATAATTAATAATTAGACACACAATATGCCGATGCTTATAGTATTTGATTACACAAACTGATTTTGTAACATGTTTGTGGAGATTTCGGCATATCTGACAAAGCATCCACATGAAAACCCATTTCTCTACACTTGATGTCTTACGATTTTTTGCCGCTTTTTGGGTAATGAATTTTCATTATTTATTCAATCAAACTGGCGATTTGGAATGGTATAGGTATGGGAACCTCGGAGTACAACTATTTTTTATAATTAGTGGGTTTGTTATAGTCCAATCCTTAAATGGTAAAAGTGTTAAAGAGTTTGCGGTCAACCGATTTTTGCGACTCTTTCCCATTTTTTGGATACTTTGTACTGTGACGTATCTCATAACTCTCGCTATACCTGAAACGAGTACTGTAAGTTTTTCAGAATATTTGCGTAGTATGACAATGTTTGGTGACTTATTTAACAAAATCGTGGGTTATACCAGACTCATCGACCCTTCGTATTGGACACTGACGGTGGAGTTAATTTTTTATATTGGTATTGGGATATTCACTTACTTTTTTTCAAGTAAAAATATTCGATATTTCCTTGGCTCATGGCTCATACTCAGTGTCATCGCTTTTCTATTCAGAATGGACCATAATTTTTATGTAAAACTTTTGCTTGTGCGTCACGCTTCGTACTTCGTTTTTGGAGGCGCGTTAGCGATGCTTGCTACGAAGCAAGCAAGAAATTTATTTGAAAAATATTTTGATTTGGTGCTTCTATTTGTCAGCGCCGCTTTTGCTACCTATATCCACCCGCTAGCGTTGGAGCCGTACTATACTATTAACCCACTTGATACGAAAATCATAACACTACTTCATATTTTATTTTTTACTTCTGTTCCGATTTTAGTTTATTTATCTGTTTTTATAAAAAATGCTCGCGTAATTCATTTTTTTGCCATACTTGGAGGGATCACTTATCCGCTCTATCTACTTCATCAAAAAATAGGTAATGCCATACTCAATTTCATAATCGCTCGTTATGACAAAATTTCATGGTCAAATCTTTCAATCGGCTTTGAGGTGATTATCATAATAATCGCATATTTCGTATATCTGCAAGATAAAAAGATGCGCTGGTGGCTTAAAAATAAAATTGCAGCAAAAAACTAACGCGATCTTTCTTGGGGAGCATTTCGCATCATTCCTCGCATTAAGCCTTTACGAGCAAGGAGATCATTAAATCCAAATGTATCAACTAGCCACCCTGATAATAAGATAGCCAAAATTGCTAATATAACTACTTTTTTGAAATCTATTTTATAAGAAAAATCATATTTTCTGACCAATAATACGCCAACCACTAAACTCAAGATGGCAAGTATAAGCATCCACCAAGGGAAGATAGAGAAGATGCGGTCAAGTTTGTGACCCAAAATTCCGTTTGAGCGCAAAACAAATTTGATTAAACCAATAGAGAAGACGGATACGACGATAGAAACGACGAGTCCAATAAATGTAAGAATTGAACCAATAATAAAATATATTTTTGGGCGCATTTTCAATTTGCCCTTTTGAATCTGGTCCATCACATTATTTTCTATGTTTTTTATCTCTTCTGACATATATTTTTCATTAATTTTTTAGCTCTACTAATACGAATGGCGACGGTGCCCATCGGAATCCTCAAAATATCACTTATTTCTTCATAAGATTTTTCATCCAGATAATAAAGACTCAACGGTTCAGAATACATAAGGGGTATTGAATTTAGGCATTTTTCTACATCTTCTGCCACTTCTTTCCTTTCAAATTCTTTCAAAGTATCCTCATCACTTTCAAAATCAAAATCATCCAAGATCGGTACTTCTTGTTGATATTTTTTGATTATATTTATTGCTTCATTGTGAACGATACGATATATCCAGCTTGAAAATTTCTTTTGGGTGTTGAAGCCGTTGAGATTTACATAGCCTTTGATAAAAGCGTCTTGAACGATATGGCTTGCTTTACCCTGATCATGCACCAAGTTTGTCGCATATCGCAAGAGCTTATTTTTGTATCTCTCAATTAAAATAGCATAAAGGTTTGAGTCGCTTGAGTGAACCCTCTCTACTATCTCCTCATCAGTTAATTTAATGATGTCGCTCATGTGATTAGTCTATCTTATATTATATTTTTATACACTAAACTCCGGCAAATGCCGGAGCCTAGTTTACTGGATTTTGTGGCTTTAACGATTAAAACCTCTGCCCATACCGCCTCCGTTTCTACCTGAACCATTTTGCAATCCTAGTCCAAGTTCGCTTCGTATTTTTTGAGCTTCTTCTTTTTTACCTTGCAAAGCCAAGTTGTGCGCCTCTGCAAATTTCGCAAAATTTGCTTCGGTTATGACTTGAGTCACTCTGCCTCGATTTTGCATAAGATTTTTCCAAGCGGTGTAATCCTTGTTTTCAAACGCCTTTTGCATAGCCGTGTGGCGTTCAATTGAATAATTTGGACCAGTTACTGTCGGGTCACCCCTGTATGCGAGTGTTGTACCGGTTGATAAAACTGTTGCTCCGAGGATAAGGGTGAGTGCACCCAATCCCAATGTAGATTTTTTCATAATATTTTCATTTATTACTATTAAAGAAAGATTAATTAGATATCTTTTTAGTCCTTCTACCTCTAATACAATACCTCAGGCATTTTTCTTTCATATTTAAATCGGATGGTGTATAATGTGAAATATGGCAAAAAGAGCAACAGGAGTGGGGAAACCCAGAGCATCGCGTTCAAGGAAGACCAAAAAGCGTCTTGCAACAAAACGAGAAATGCTTGCAAAAAAAGCTAGCAAAAAGCGTAAATAGAACGTATTAAATATAATTATGCTTGAAAAAGTTAACAAAAGTCAAAAGTATATAACTTTAGTGGTTTTGATTTTGGCAATTTCGGGACTTTCTGGTGGCAGTTATCTCTATTACCAGACCGCAGAGGGAATAAAGCAAAATACCGCTGATTTGGAAATAAAAATATTGGAAATGGATAGTACAATAGTAAAACTTGAAAATAAAAATAATACCTTGACCTATGCGCTTCAAAAAGAACAAGAAAAAAATGGAATATTTGAAACTCAAATTGGCGAAATATCTGGCACAGTTGGTAAACTAGATAAATTATCAAAAACTGATAAAGAACTTTTACAAAAATATTCCAAAGTTTATTTTCTTAACGAACATTATGTCCCAGAAGCTCTTGTTCTGGTTCCAAAAGAGTTTTTATATGAGAGCAAAAAGGAGATTTCGACCCACGCTAAAGTTTTGCCCTATCTCGGAGGTCTATTAAATGCGGCCAGCGACGCCGAACTTGATTTGAAAATAATTTCTGGCTTTCGTTCTTTTAGTGAACAAAGTGTTTTGAAGGGAGCTTACACTGTCAACTATGGAAGTGGTGCCAACACCTTTTCGGCTGACCAAGGATTTTCGGAGCACCAACTTGGAACAACATTTGATTTCACCACTACCTCCGTTGGAGCAACCTTTTCTGGGTTTTCCAAAACTAAAGAATACGAATGGTTGATTCAAAATGCCTATAAATATGGATTTATCATTTCCTATCCAAAAGATAATGGATATTATGAGTATGAGCCGTGGCATTGGCGCTTTGTAGGAAAAAGCTTGGCCAAACGGCTATATGAAGAGAAGCAAAATTTTTACGATTTGGAACAGCGGACAATAGATAGTTATTTAATAAATATTTTTGATTAATATAATTATAAAAAAATGAAAATAAATATAAAGGGTACAAATATTTCTTTAACACCATCAATATCAGAATATGTTGAGAAAAAAGTAAATATGCTTGAAAAATTTTTTCATAACATTGATGAAGTTTTGGTAAATGTGGAAGTGGGTAAAACGACTAAACATCATAAATCTGGAGATTTTTTTAGAGCAGAAATCCAAGTGATAGCTAATGGCCAAACTTATTATGCAGTGTCCGAAACTGAAGATCTCTACGCCTCTATTGATAAAGTTAAAGATGATATAGCCCAAGAGCTTAGTTCTAAAAAAAGAAAAACCATGCGTCTTTTCAGACGCGGTGGAGCTAAAATAAAGGAATTACTCCGTGGATTGAGAGGTCAAAAATAGCTATTTTGCTACTTAATTCCTCTTTTGAAATCTTCAAAAAACATTTCTTTCTTACCCTCCGGGATCACTCTAAGAATTTTTAAATTACCATCTTCGATAGTGGCGTCAGTAATAATAATTCGCTTACCGTTGAGAAAAAAGTATGTAGTAGGCCATTCTTCAAAAGCTTTTATTTTGCATAAATATTTAAGAGCGATTTCACCTGTCGGCATATTATCTAAATCAATCTGGAGTTCACCGTCTTCTTTTTTTATTTTTTGACAGTAAGTGGCTTTGGACTCGTCTTGCATAATTGGGTCAATGGCTCCCATAAGCCATTCAGGTAAAATGTGAGCAAAGAGCCGTGCACCTTCTATGGCTAGGATTTTTTCTAGTTCTTTTCTTCCTAAAACCCCACCCGGCCTACGGCCACCCTCCCCTTGATCAGGGGAGGGAAGAAGAGAAGAAACACTAGAAATCTTATCGTATGAACTATGTTTCCCCTCTCCTAAATCTAGGAGAGGGGTAAGGGGTGAGGTCTTCTGCACAATTACTGGCCCTGTATCCATTGTCTCTTCAATTTGCATAATAGTAACTCCGATTTCTTTTTCATCACTTAAAATTTGGCTTTGAATGGGGGAGGCGCCTCGATATTTTGGCAGGAGAGATGGGTGAATGTTTAAAGTTTTTCTCTCTGGAATTTCAAAAATTTCTTTTGGAATTATTTTGCCATAAGAGGCGACGAGGAATAAATCAGAATTTAGAGATATGAGATTAGATATAAGAGAGGGATTATTTTTTAATGAAGAGGGGTCAAGAACTTCAATATTATTTTCTTGAGCCCAGATCTTTACTGGAGTTCCTGTCATGACTAGTTTTCGCCCCTTTGGCTTATCGGGAGTGGTGACCACGATTACAGGCAAAATATTGTGAAGTTTTAATTCATCCAAAACATAAACACTAAACTCTGAACTTCCAAAAAATACCATTTTCATAATTTTACTTTTGTTCAAGCGGAGGGATATCTTTTAAATTTTTGGCTTTATCTATAAACATAACTCCATTTAAGTGATCAGTTTCGTGTTGAAATGCTTGTGAAAGGAGACCTGTGCCACCCATAGTAAAAAGCTTCCCATTTTCGTTATATGCCTTAATTAAGGTTTTTTGTGACCGTTCTACTTTTCCATAAAGCCAACGCACAGAAAGGCAACCTTCTTCCATCATCTTTTTTTCTTTTGATGTCTTTAATATTTCAGGATTTATAAAAACCATATCTTTGTATTCAGGTTTTTGCTTTTCAAATTCTTCCAGATTCTCTCTTTTTGATTTTTTGCTAGCTTTTTCTTCATCCATTATTTCAAATATCTTTTTTGATAACACAAAAATACGCAAACTTTCACCAATTTGCGGAGCGGCGATAGCGACACCATCATCTTCCTTATCCAGTGCCTTTTGCATTCTCCTTATGATGGTTTGAATTTTGCGACTCTCAATATCAGAAATCGGCACTTCTTTGGCCATTTTCCTCAATACTTTGTCTTCTTTTTGCACTATTTCACTTGTCATACCCCCATTTTACAATAAAATCCTTCCAAAATCCATAAAACAAAAAGCCGCGCAGTTTCCCACGCGGCCGTACACTTGATTGCTCAGTGATTAATAAGCGACCATAGCCACCCAGCCGTTCCCGCTGCAAAAGTGGCTACAAAAATAATCATAATTGCCAATTCAACTTTTCCAATATTTTGCATATTGAAGCCTCCAACATATTTATACAGGTATTATTCATATCTATCAAGTTTTACAACAAATTATCGGGGTCGATTTTTATTTCAAAATGAGAGGGTAGAGACTTCAAAATCGAAAGGAGAGAAGGCTCGGGCCAACTTTCTTTGGGTAATTTGATGACGATGTTTACGGCCGACTGTTCGCCCTTTTTTTCATGAATTGAATTAAAAATTGCCGGATTGAATTGTTTCAATAATTCTTTTAATTTTTCAGTTTCTCTGATAACAAAAATTTTGGTTCCTCTGGTTATTATTTTTATAAAAATTCCAAATGGCGGATAGCCCAAAACTTGTCGATCTTCAATTTCTTTCCTATAAAATTCCAATAAGTTGCCATTTATAGCAAACTCTACGGTGGGATCACTGGGGTTGCGTGTCTGAATTAAAAAATTTTCTTTAGCTATGTTTCTAGTTTGCAAAATTAAACGAAATATTTTTTCTCTAATACGAAAATCAGGAATTGAAAATAGAGAGTCAAACGAAGCAATAGCCGAATTTGCCACTCTTTTGTAAAGATATGAAAATGCCATCTCAGTGCCTATGAGTATTGAACCTCTGTTTTCATAAAATTCCTCAATAATTTTGACGGCTTTGGCTCCTGTTGGCGCTATGTCTTTATGGAGTTCAAACAACTTCGCTTCTGGAAAGTTTTTCCTGATTTCATCAGCGACTCGATCAATGCCAGAGCCAAAAGCGGCTAATTTCCAACTTTTGCAATTTTGGCAAACTTCGGCGGCATCTCTGGTTTCGCCACATTGGTGACATTTGAAAGCTCCACCGCTTCTAGTTTTATACAAAATCATTGGAGCAAGACAGTTGTTGCATTTGACCTGTTCTCCACAATCCCGACAAATCGTCATGGATGATAAGCCTTTCCTAGCGGCAAAAATAAACATACGCGACTCATTTTCTATCGTTTTTTTGATTAACCCCAATAACTCAGGAGATAATGTTTTAAATTCTTTTCCTTTTTTTAAATCAGTTATGGCCACCTCAGCTTCTTTTGGTAAACGCCATTTAATATTTTCAAATTCTATTGCTTCACCCTGTTTGTATCTGTACAACGTCTCTGACCGCAAAAAGGAATCTCCGACTATCAAATGAATATTCCTCTCTTTAGTTAAAGTTTCCGCAAAAAATCTTAAATCTAGAAATGGTCGCGAAAGAGTCTTCCAGCCGTCGCTGTTTTCTTTGTCTATAATTATTGTGCCCAAATCATTTCTAGTGAGAAACAGCCATTTGGCGGTTGCGACAATAAGGATGGGGTGAGTCACAGTGCGAATTTTTTCGAGTGCCTCTTTCAAATCTTTTTTGGTCATATCTCGATGAAAGGCACAAACATATGATTCTATCCCTCTTTCCAAATTTTCTTTGGCCTGCTTCACATCTTCATTTTGGGGCAGGCAAAGAAAGATTGATTTTTTCTTTGCAAACTCTTCTCTGATGAGTGAACGATAATGAGTAAATCTTTCCTCATCGGGAGCTTGAGATACAAAAATATCATTTTTAATTTTACTATTTGAAAATGGCGCGGTAGCTTTGGAAAAATTAAGCAAGTTTGGATTTTCCAAAATATATGAAGGAATGAGATGCGGTAAAACATTTCCTATTGTGGTAGCAAAATACTCTGCAGTTTTTGCGACTGTTTGCAAAAACTCTTTTTGTAAAAAGGGTTTGGAAGTGAAGGACGATATTTTTTTTAGTTTAAAATCAGCAGACTTTATTTCGGTTTTTGCTTCTGCAACACTTCTACTTTCCAATACTAATGCTGGTACACTTTTGGCTCGTACTGTCACTTTGATTAATGAACCTGGTTCCAAATACTCTGGCCCAAAATATGATAAGGACTCCTTATTAAGACCTTTGGAAAATGGTAAGCACTCTATAATAAACATATTCAAATTGTGGCAGAGATTTCAGTTATTCTCAAGATTGCTCATTTGGATACTCCCTTGTAGTATTTGGGTATGGGATTTCTATCTAAAAAACTTGGTATTGATTTGGGTACCGCCAACACACTAGTTTTCGTGCCGGGCAAAGGAGTAGTTTTGAATGAACCATCAGTTGTCGCCGTTTCGCTTGAAGACAAGCGCATTTTGGCAGTCGGTACTGAGGCAAAAACAATGATTGGTCGAACACCAGAGGCCATCATGGCTTATCGGCCAATGAAAGATGGAGTGATTGCTGATTATAAAGTGACCGAAGTAATGCTTTCATACTATATAAAAAAAGCTTTGGGTGGTTGGCAGTTTATAAAACCAGAGGTGCTGATTAGTGTGCCTGCTGGAGTGACATCAACCGAACGGCGCGCTGTGATTGAGGCGGCAATAAAAGCAGGCGCCAAAAATGCTTATGTCGTGAAGGAGCCAATCTTAGCCGCCATCGGAGCAGGCATTCCTATATATGAAGCCAAGGGTCATATGGTCGCTGACATCGGTGGCGGCACGACTGATGTGGCCGTCATTTCTTTGGGTGGAATTGTTTCTTCAATATCAGTCAAATGTGCGGGCAATAGAATTGACGAAAGCATTGCTGATTATATTAAAAAATCTTTTAATCTCGCAATTGGAGACAAAACCGCCGAAGATATAAAAATAAATATTGCTTCCGCACTACCAATAGATGAGGAACTCTCGATGGTAATAAAAGGCCGTGATCTTATCTCCGGACTTCCTCGCTCAGTTGAAATCAAGACCAATGAAATCGTCAAAGCCATATCAAGAGAGTTGCGCGAAATAATAAAAGCCATAAAAGATGTATTGCAGGAAACTCCTCCAGAATTGGCGGCTGATATTATCGACCACGGCATTATTATGACGGGCGGAACTTCGGCACTTCGTAATTTACCTGAGTTGGTTTTTAGAAGAGTGGGAGTCAAAGCGACTTTGGCAGAAAATCCTCTTTATTGTGTGGCCAAAGGCACAGGGATTGCACTCGAGCATTTGGGCGCATACAAACGGATGATAATTTCAAAAAGATAATATGCATCATGCCAATATTATATTAAGCGATAAAGATTGCCGTGACTCCATTTATGATATTTTAATCAAAGAATTAAATTTTAATGTTTCTGCTAATCCAGATTTTTTACTTATGGAAGGCGAACCTTTTGGTATTGGTGAGGCAAGAGATTTAGAAAGATGGGCGATCGGCAAACCTCTCACTGGTGAGAGTAAAGTATGCCTCATTATTACCAAGACATTAACCTCTGAAGCCCAAAATGCATTGCTCAAAGTTTTAGAAGAGCCTACAGCTGGCACTTACTTTTTTATAAATTTAGAAAATCTGGGGGGGCTCCTGCCAACGATTATTTCTAGAGTTATGATTTTGGATAATATTTCTGAAACAAAAGCTCACGGGGAAAAAAGTAAGAGTGATGTAAGCAAATTTTTAAATTCAAAAATTGGTGACAGACTTGCCGTGGTGCGTTCTCTAGCAAAAAAAGAAAACAAAAATGATATGAAGGAGTTTATAAAAAATTTAGAGGAAATCGCTTACAAGGAAAAGGCGTCTGCAAATCAAATGAAGAATATACTCACGGCCAAAATATTTGCCCGGGCGCGAGGCTCTTCACCCAAAGTACTTTTAGAGTGGCTTTCGGGTGTGTTATAATAATCGTATGTTTGATTTTTCAGATTTAAAAATAAAAAGCAAAGATATTGAAAGTTGGCTTGCCAAAGAGCTTTCGGTTATTCGCACCGGCAAAGCAACATCAGCAATCCTTGATTTCGTTCAAATAGATGCATACGGTTCAAAAATGAGTATCAAGGAATTGGCAAACATAATCGTTGAAGACACAAAAACTATAAAAATAGAGCCGTGGGATATGACGGTTGGGAAAAGTATTGAAAAGGCTATCAACACTTCTAACCTAGGTCTTTCAGTTGCTCCTTATGACAAAGGTTTAAGAATTATTTTTCCAGATTTAACATCGGAGAGGAGAGAGCAGTTTATCAAAGTGGTAAAGCAAAAATTGGAGGAAGCCAAAATTTCATTTAGAAATTTGCGCGATAAAACCTGGAAAACAATTGAAGAAAAAGAAAAGGCCGGTGGTATGGGAGAGGATGATAAGTTTAGATTGAAGGAAGAGATGCAAAAAATAATTGACGAGAGTAGCAAAAAACTTGAAGAATTAACAGCAAAAAAGGAGATTGAAATAAAAAACTAGATAAATGACGATTTTAATATTCTTTATTATCTTGGGAGTGCTTGTTTTTGTCCACGAGCTAGGGCATTTTTTGGCAGCCAAAAAAGCGGGAGTAAAAGTAGATGAATTTGGTTTTGGTTATCCACCGAGAGCTTACAGAATTGGTGAGAAGTGGGGGACTGTATTTACGTTAAATTGGATTCCATTTGGCGGCTTTGTCAAAATTTTTGGTGAGAATTATGAGGAGGAAGCTGGAGAGGAACATTCGCTACCTCAGCAAAAAAGCTTCATCCAAGTTTCAAAGAAATGGCAGGCGACCATATTAGCAGCCGGGGTGGTTTTCAATATTTTATTTGCGTGGTTTCTTTTTTCGTTTGGATTTTTAATTGGCTTACCAACTTCGGTTGATAACAGTATGGGGGCTGAGGTCAAAAATCCTGCCCTGACTATCATTGATATAGTGCCAAGCTCACCAGCTCAAGTTTCTGGGCTGAAAGCGGGAGATAAAATAATGGGGATTTCTTATGCCAGCAATGAAGTTTTGCAGGACTTAGAGCCTGATGCGGTGTCAGATTTTATAAATAAGTCTTCAGGTGAAGTTTTGTTTGAAATTGATCGTGGAGGAAAGACTTTAAATTTTGAAATTTTACCAGATGCGGAAATAGTTGAAGGTAAAAAAATAATAGGAATTAATATGGATATTGTGGGGACACTTTCATTACCAATTCACAAAGCAATTTATGAAGGCGGCAAAACCACATTCAATATCATGCATCTCACAGTTTCTGGGATAAGTAATTTAATTAAGGATGCGGTGCAAGGTGACGCTGATATGTCAAACATCGCAGGGCCAGTGGGGATCGTTGGTCTAGTTGGTGATGCTTCAAGATTGGGTTTTGCATATTTGCTTACCTTTACTGCACTTATTTCAATAAATTTGGCGATAATAAATTTGGTGCCATTTCCGGCATTGGACGGTGGACGTATCCTTTTTGTAATTATTGAAGGTATTATCAAGCGCCCCATCAATCCCAAATTTGCAATGATAGCTAACACAGTCGGCTTCGCCCTCCTCATTGCCTTGATGCTCTTCATCACCTACCGCGACATTTTGCGCTTGTTTTAACATTAAAATTGACAGATTTATTTAAGATGAGACAAATTTGACGGCCGTCACATCTGTGTAGTGTTACTTTTAAATCTGATAAGGTTTTGATAGTTTGAATGTTTTTATATATTTATCTAATCCGGTCTCTTTTAAATGAAAACCAAATTTTTTTGGTAAAGGGCTGGGACCCACCCATACGCTTTGTTGAATCATATAATATTGAAATTCTTTCAAATGCCATCTTAACCAGTGTCTCTCAGCTCTTTTTGATTCTGGGATATCAAACATTAACAAAAGATTTTTTGGTGCATTAAGAATAAAAGGAGATGTAAATTTTGTCCCCAATTTTCTTTTGTTTTTAAAGTATTCTTTACCTTTTTCTGTCAATAACCATTTACCGCCCTGTACTTCTACTAGACCATTTTTATTAAGCCTTACAATTGTATTTGCTGCTGATTTTTGAGAATACTGAGAGTTTTGTTTCCAAGGCATTGGAAAACCAAAAATATTTATTCTCATTCCTTTGTAATAAGCGGTAGTATTCCATAAACCTTCAAGTATTTCCATTATTAAACTCATAACAATATTATACTACACAAATTAAGCGGTCGTTCAGTTTGTGTTTATAAGAATTTATAATTTGTAAACTTTTGCTCAAAATTAATGTATAGGGTATTATTGGAATATGAGACAATCACAACTTTTTACAAAAACGAGGCGGGAGGCGCCGAGCGATGAGACTGCCAAAAATGCGGAGCTTTTGATTCGTGGAGGGTTTATTCACAAAGAGATGGCCGGGGTGTATTCCTATTTACCACTTGGTTTGAGAGTTATGGAAAAGATAGAGAATATTATTCGTGAGGAAATGAATATTATAGGAGGAATAGAAATGAAAACCTCTATATTTCAGAATAAAGAAATATGGGAAAAGACGAATAGATGGGATGATAGCATTGTAGATAATTGGTTTAAGACAAAACTTAAAAATGGTGCTGAAGTAGGATTATCGTTTACCAATGAAGAAGCCTACTCAAATATATTAAAGCAATACATAAATTCATATAAAGATTTACCCGTTTATCCTTATGATTTCAAGGAGATTTTTAGAAATGAAGCCAGAAGTAAGTCTGGCATTATGCGTGGCAGAGAATTTTACTGGAAGGCTTTGTATTCTTTTTCAAAAGATCAAGAAGAGCATGATATTTTTTATGAAAAAGCAAAAATCGCTTATCAAAATATTTTTGAAAGAGTTGGGGTTGGTAGTTCAACCTATGTAACATTTTCATCAGGCGGAACTTTTTCTAAATTTTCTCATGAATTTCAGACTCTCACAGATGCCGGTGAAGACACTATTTATGTTGATGAAAATAAAAAAATAGCAATTAATAAAGAAGTTTTTTCAGATGAAATCATTGAAAGTCTAGGGTTAAATAAAAAAGAATTGGTTGAAAAGAGAGCAGTTGAAGTCGGAAACATTTTTACACTTGGTACCAAATTTTCCGAACCATTTAATCTAAAATATAAGAATGAAAAGGGAGAGGAGAAGATGGTGTTTATGGGTTCATACGGTATTGGCTTAGGACGACTTATGGGTACTATAGTAGAACTACTTGCGGATGATAGAGGGATAGTCTGGCCGGAGGCAGTGGCGCCATTTAAGTATCATTTGGTAGAGATTCCATCGGTCAAGCCGGAGGTCAAAGAAACGGCAGAAAAAATTTATAAAAAATTGGGCGAAAATGATGTTTTGTATGATGATAGAGATTTGAGAGCGGGTGAAAAGTTTGCTGACGCCGATCTTTTGGGTATGCCAACTCAGATAATTGTAAGTGAAAAAAATATAGCTCTTGGTAAATTAGAAATAAAAAATAGACTTACCGGAGAAGTAAAGATGATTTCTGAAGACGAACTCTAAAATTTGTGCTAGATTATCCATATGTTCAAAGAGAAATTGGAACAGTGGAAACAACTACTTCGTAATGATATTGGTATTGACTTAGGCACGGCAAATGTCTTGGTTTATGTGCGTGGCAAAGGGGTTATTTTAAATGAACCTTCGGTGGTGGCAGTCAACCAAAAAACTGGTCAAGTCGTCGCCGTCGGTGGGGAAGCCAAAAATATGCTTGGCCGCACTCCACCTCATATTGTAGCAGTGCGACCGATAGTTAATGGTGTTATTTCTGATTTTGAGGTAACGGAAGAGATGATTCATTATTTACTGAATAAAGCTCAGACAGTATCAAATAAAATTTTTGGGCCGAGAGTGGTAGTCGGAGTACCATCAGGCATTACCAATGTCGAAACTCGCGCAGTGAGAGATGCTACCAGAAATGCGGGTGCTAGCGAAGTGCATATCGTAGAAGAGCCGATGGCCGCGGCGATTGGAATGCATTTACCTATCGAAGAACCAGTTGGTAACATGGTGATTGATATCGGTGGCGGCACAGCGGATATCGTCGTCATTTCTCTCAGTGGCGTGGTAAGTGCTAAAAATATTTGTATCGCTGGGGATCAATTAAACAATGACATCTCGTCTTATATTCGTAGTGAATTTAAAATAATTATCGGAGAAAAAACTTCTGAGACCATAAAGATCGCCATAACATCGCTTCTGCCTGGAGAGAGCCCGCTAGAAACTCAAGCCAGAGGCCGAGATCTTATAACAGGTTTGCCACGAGAAGTTGTGGTGACAGATGCCGATGTGAGAGACGCGGTCTCTCATTCGATTGAAAGATTGGTGGAGGCGATCAAAGAAGTTTTGGAAGTCACACCACCTGAAATATTGTCTGACATTATGCATCGCGGAATTCATTTGGCCGGAGGTGGGGCTCTTATAAAGGGGTTTGCTGAAGTTTTGTCAGAAGAGGTGAAAATTCCCGTTTATATCGCCGACAATCCTTTGACCTGTGTGGTCCGTGGTACTGGTATAATATTGGAAAAACTTGATAAATATAGAGATATATTAATTGCAGACGAAAATGATATATCAAATAAAACATACTAGACATAATTTTTTAAGTGAAAAAATTATAAAATTATCAGCTATTTTATTGTTAGTTATACTGGCTGTTTTTTTGTTTAGTATTTTTGGCCCAACACGATCAATCGTATTAAACATATTTTCACCGTTTATCAAAACTGGAAACTATTTTTATGGTTTAGTTGATTTTGTGCCCAAATTTTTTACTGACAAAAATAAATTGATTGCCGAAAATGAAGAACTAATGAGTCTGATTGAAGATGATCGTTTGTTTAAAATTGATTATGAATCTGTAAAGATTGAAAACCAGAGATTACGCGAGGAGCTAGGGCTTCGGCCAGCTGGAGATTATGTAGCGGCCTCTATTATTGCGCGGTCACCTCAAATCCCACTTGATTCGTTGTTTATAGACAGAGGAAGTGATCTCGGATTAAAAAAGGGGGATTTAGTTTTGGTTACAGAAAGAGTTTTGATCGGAAGGTTGGTAGATGTATCGGCAAACAAATCAACAGTAGCTCTCAGTTCTTTTGCTGGAGTAACCTCTTTTGGATATGTGGCTAGAACAAATGAACCCCTTGAGATGAATGGTAAGGGTGGAGGAAATATGGAGGCCAAAGTACCTATCGATTTTGATATTCAGCTCGGAGATGAGATTGAGATTGCCGGCTCGACAAATTATGTGGCAGCAATAGTTGGATTGGTGGAAGAAGATAAATCAGCGGGTTTCAAGAATATTTTGTTGTCCTTACCAGTAAATACATCCAAGACTAGTACTGTTTTTGTGATGCCGACAATTAGTGAATAAAATGTATCGCTTCATATATTTTTTAATTATTGTATTTATCCCAGTTATGTTTGGCTGGTGGCTCTTTATACCCATGGCACTGCTGTATGTTTATTTGGCCAGATTACCGTACGAAATTATATTAGTTGGCATTTTATTTGATAATCTTTATTATTTTGGCGATAGTGTTTGGCAAAAATATCCGTTAACAATTTTTTCAGGGCTTTTGATTATAATCGCAATGTTTTTATATAAAAGAATACATTGGTCAAAAGTGATATAAATTTAAGTATTATGTTAAGTTTTTTAATTAGATTATTTAGGAAATCCGGGAAAAGGAGTTATCGGGATATCTCGCCGGATGAAATATTTATGGATTCAAAAAATCTGCCTGATTTTGATTTGTATCAATTTGAAGGCAGATTGGAAAAGCCAATATCAAGCAAAGTTTTTACTATTTTAGGTTCAATTTGCTTACTGATTTTTTTGGTTTTTATATTCAAATTTGGAGATTTGCAAATAGTGCACGGTTCGTTTTATAAGGATAGAAGCGAAAATAATAAATTGAAACAAATACTGGTTCTCGCCCCACGCGGAATTATTTATGATAGAAATGGCGAACAGATTGTTTGGAATCAAAAATCTGAAGAAAATAATGTTCTTTCATTACGAAAATATATTGATGTGTCAGGGTTTTCAAATCTACTAGGGTTTGTGAAATATCCAGCAAAGGATAAATCAGGATTTTATTATGAAGAAGAATTTTTACCTAAAGATGGTGCGGAGCTTTATTTAAATGAAATTTTATCAGGCCGAAACGGTTTGGAGCTTATTGAAACCTCGGTAAATGGTGAGGTGATTTCCCAGAGCGTAATCCAAACACCAATAAAAGGTGAAGATGCCATTCTTTCTATCGATGCAAGAATCCAGGGGCAATTTTATAAAATCATGAAGGACCTGGCTAACTCGGTCAATTTTCAAGGGGGAGCCGGTATCATAATGGATGTAAATTCGGGAGAGATTTTGGCTATGACAAGTTTCCCGGAATATAGTTCTGAAATAATGACAGATGGAAATGATGCTCAAAAAATTGAGAGTTATTATAATGACCCCAATAACCCATTTCTAAATAGAGTGATTGCCGGACTTTACACTCCCGGATCAATCGTCAAACCATTCCTCGCCTTTGCGGCGCTGGAGGAGGAAATAATTACTCCAGAAAAAATTATAGTAAGTACTGGTAAACTTGAAATACCCAATCCTTATGATCCAAGCAAGCCAACAATTTTCAGAGACTGGAAGGCTCACGGCGCGGTGGATATGAGGAGAGCTATCGCTGTATCGTCGGATGTTTATTTCTATCAAATTGGAGGTGGTTTTGAAAATCAAAAAGGACTCGGTGTTGATAGAATAAAAAAATATCTAGAATTGTTTGGTTTTACCAAAAAAACTGGTTTTGATTTTGAAAAAGAGGCGACTGGCATAATCCCAAATCCCGAATGGAAAGAAAAAACATTTGATGGTGAAATTTGGCGAGTGGGCGACACATACAATACTGCGATTGGGCAATATGGTATGCAAATAACTCCGATTCAGGCGGTAGTGGCAACTGCGGCGATGGGAAATGGTGGAAAGCTTGTTACGCCTTCAATTTTATTTACCGCGACCAGCACAGTTGTTTCGGGGATAAAAATTGATGGTGATGCCAAAAATTTTCAGGTTGCTAAAGATGGTATGAGAATGTCGGCAAAAGAGGGGACTGCGAGTGGTCTCAATGTCTCCTATGTAAATATTGCGGGTAAGACTGGTACGGCCGAATTGGGTGCCAGAAAGCAGTTTGTGAACTCATGGGTTATTGGCTATTGGCCGTATGAGAATCCTAAATATGCGTTTACGGTGGTTATGGAAAGAGGGCCTGTAACCAACCTGACTGGTGCCACCTATGTAATGCGTCAGCTCCTAGATTGGATGCATATCCATACTCCAGAATATTTTGATAATGATATACAATAATGTAATGAAATCTCTCTTAAAAAATATTTTAGTTAAAATATTGGGCTCACAAGTGAGGAGGCTTAGGAAAAGGCATGATTTTAAAATAATCGGAGTGGCTGGCAGTATCGGCAAGACAAGTACCAAACTAGCTATTGCCAAGATTTTGGAATCAGAAAAAAAAGTGCAGTTTCAGGAGGGAAATTATAACGATATAGTTAGTGTACCCCTTGTCGTGTTTGGGCATTCTATGCCCCCACTATGGGATGTTTGGCAGTGGCTCATTATTTTGTTTAAAAATGAATACCAGATTTATTTTTCCTACCCATTTGATTTGGTTGTCCTTGAGCTTGGTACTGACGGTCCGGGTCAAATTAGTCAATTTAGAAAATATTTGCATTTGGATGTCGCTGTCCTCACCGCTATTGCTCCCGAGCATATGGAATTTTTTGAAAATATTAAAAATGTTGCTGATGAGGAATGGTCGGTTCAATACTTTAGTGATTTAGTTTTTGTTAATAGAGATTTGTGTAAAATTTTGCCAGATGATTTTAATCATGAAAAAATAATTTTTTATGGCAAGGAATCAGCTTTAGAATATAAACCAGAGATCCTCTCACAAGTTCAATTGTATTCAATAAGTGCCGCTGTTCTCGTTGCCAAAAAATTTGGTATAAGTGAGGAAAAAATAAAAGAATCCGCTAATAATATTCGAGCCTTTTCTGGACGAATGCAAAAGCTAGAAGGCGTTAAAAACTCGGTTATAATTGACGACTCCTACAATGCCAGCCCCGACGCGGTCAAAATGGCTCTTGATACATTATACAAATATCCCCGTAACCAAAAGATTGCAATTTTGGGTATGATGAATGAACTTGGTGATTCCTCGGAAATGGAGCACAAAAAAATAGGTAAGTATTGTGACGTGAAGCTTTTAAATTGGGTTGTCACGATTGGTAAAGATGCAAACCTATTTTTAGCTCTGACTGCTAAGCAAAATGGCTGTCAGGTTTATGAAGCCAAAAATTCATATGATGCTGGTGAATTTGTTAGAAGTAAAATAAAGGATGACGCGGTGATTTTAGTAAAAGGCTCTCAAAATGGAGTTTTTGCTGAAGAGGCGATAAAGCCCCTTCTTGCCGACCATTCCGACATCTCCAAACTAGTTCGCCAAGACAAATATTGGATGAAAAAGAAGAGAGTGGTTTAGTGGTTGACTTTTAGCTGTGAGTGTCTATAATACTTCTTCCACTTATATTTAATTAATAAAGATATGAACGAATCAGAATACTTAACAAAGGAAAAATTTGATGCACTTTCAGAAGAGCTAAATTACTTGAAAAAAACTAAACGCAAAGAAGTGGCGGAGCAGCTTGAATATGCTAAGTCCCTTGGCGACCTTTCGGAAAATGCTGAATATCATGAAGCTCGCGACACTCAAGGTGTAGTTGAAGATCGTATTCAAAAACTAGAGGCAATACTCAAAAGCGCAACCATCGTTTCTTCACATGGTACTGATATGGTGGTAGTGGGGTCAGTTATTACGGTTGTTAAAAATGGAGATAAGGGTGAGAAGGTTTATACGATCGTCGGCGGAGAAGAATCTGATCTAGCCTCAGGCAAAATATCCGTGCACTCTCCGTTTGGAGAAGCTGTCGTTGGCAAGAAGAAAGGGCAATCATTTTCTTATGAAGCCCCATCTGGCCCTATCGCTTATAAAATAATTGATATAAAATAGAAGCATGGCTTCTTTAGATGAAATCCGTGAGGCAAGATTAAAAAAATTAGAAACTCTCAAGAAATTGGGTAAAGATCCTTACCCCGCAAAATCTGAGAGGAATATTGAGATTGCAAAATTAATTGAAAATTTTGCTGATTTAGAGAAAGGAAAAAATTCAGTAACTATCGCTGGTAGAGTAATGGCTTTGCGCGCTCAAGGAGCAATTATTTTTGTGGATATTTTTGATGGCACAGGCAAATTTCAGGCTTTGCTCAAAAAAGAGGAAAAAATAAGTGATGATGATTTTAATCTGTTTTTAGAGACAGTAGATATTGGGGATTTCGTCCAGGTGTCAGGTACCCTTTTTGTCACCAAAAGAGAAGAAAAGACTGTTCAAGTATCAAGTTGGAAAATGCTGACCAAAATTTTGCAACCATTGCCCGAGAAATGGCATGGCCTGCAAGACATTGAAGAGAGATATAGACTGAGATATCTTGATTTGTTAATGAACCCCGAATTACGAGAATTAATCATTAAAAAATCAAAGTTTTGGGATGTGACCAGGCAATTCATGAAAGATGAAGGATTCTTGGAAGTGGAAACTCCGACCTTAGAAGTGACTACTGGTGGTGCTGAGGCGCGACCCTTCAAAACCCACCACAACGATTTTGATTTGGATATGTATTTGCGAATTTCGGTAGGCGAACTGTGGCAAAAGAGACTGATGGCGGCGGGCTTTCCCAAAACATTTGAAATTGGGCGAGTTTATCGTAATGAAGGCACCTCACCAGAACATCTGCAAGAGTTTACCAATATGGAATTTTATTGGGGTTATGCTGATTACAAGATGGGTATGGATTTAGTCAAAGAATTATATAGAACTGTTGCCAAGGAAGTTTTTGGTAAAACCAAATTTGAATACAATGGTCATACATTTGACTTGGCAGATGATTGGCAGGAAATAGATTATACAAGCGAAATAAAAAAGCAGACCGGTATTGATATTGATAAAGCTGATGAAAAAGAAATGAAAGAAAAACTGCAAGAACTCAAAGTCACTTATAAAGGTGATAACAAAGAGAGGTTGACCGACACTCTGTGGAAATATTGTCGCAAAAATATAACTGGCCCAGCATTTCTTATTGGTCATCCAGTATTGATAGCACCGCTCGCCAAAAGAGTGGTGGGTACAGATAAGGTGCAGGAATTTCAGCCGATTATCGCTGGTTCTGAAGTGGGTAGGGGCTATTCGGAATTAAATGATCCTATCGATCAAAAAGAAAGATTTGAAGTTCAAGGTAGACTTTTGGAGGCGGGCGATGAAGAGGCAATGATGCCTGATTTAGAATTTGTTGAAATGCTTGAACATGGTATGCCGCCAACTTGCGGTTTCGGTTACCCTGAACGGCTCTTTGCTGTCCTCGCCGGCAAACCCTTGCGCGAACTCCAAACTTTCCCCCTAATGCGTCCTCGAGGGTAAAAAATATAATATTTATGTAGCCCGACAAAATAACCCACAAACAAAGGGGTTATTTTGTTTTGATGTGCCTTAAATAAGGTTATCCACTTATCCACAGGACGAAGTGGTAGACGGATATAGTGAGGTGGTATAAGATGGAACCAAGTGGGAAGAAGTGGAGAGTGTCTTTGGAGTAATAAAACAAATCAAATGCTCATAGGAGAATACACACACACTATAGATGACAAGAACAGAGTTTCTCTGCCATCTAAGTTCAGATCTCTTATGGGCAAAAAGATTGTGATTACTCCCGGACTTGATCAGTGTCTGTTTGCCTTCACAGTTAAAGAATGGGAAAAGATTGCAGGAAAATTGTCGGAGAATGCATCAATGCTTTCAACCGATATGCGAAGTTTTACCAGATATATGTTTGGCGGAGCAAGTGAAGTTGAAGTAGATAATATCGGACGAGTTTTGGTTCCGGATTTCCTAAGGGAGCGTGCCAATCTCAAAACCAAAGTGGTTTTGATTGGGGTGCAAAACCGAGTGGAAATATGGAACGAAAAATCGTGGACCGATTATAAGAGACAAGTTGAAAAACAGGCTGATGGCTTGGCCGAAAAATTATCAGGCCTAGGCATAATGTAGTCTTATGGCTCACGAAAGTGTTCTTTTAAAAGAATCAATAGATGGCCTAGAACTTGAAGTGGGAGATGTCTATTTGGACGCCACAATCGGTTCTGGTGGTCACGCTGAGGAAGTCTGGCGAAGACTCAAAGATAAAATCACTCTAGCAGGTATCGATGCTGACTCGATGTCGATTGATATAAGTAGAGAAAGATTGGATCTTTTGGGCGCAAAGCCAAAACTCGCGGTTCTCAATTTCAGAAACATTAGCCGAGCCCCAGAAATACTTGATATCAAAAATCCAACTAAAATCTTATTTGATTTGGGTTGGAGTTCTGATCAATTTGATGAAGGAGGACGAGGCTTTAGTTTCCAAAAAGATGAACCACTTCTCATGACCTTCAAAAATGATGTGAGCGAAGAAGATACTACTGCAAATGATGTCGTCAATCACTGGAGTGAAGAGAGTTTGGCAGATGTGATTTATGGTTATGGCGAAGAGAAATATGCGAGGAGGATTGCCAAAGCAATCATAAACGCTCGAGCTATGAAAAAAATACAGACTTCAGGTGAGTTAGTGGAAATTGTGAAAGGTGCGGTGCCAATATTTTATCGTTTTGGAAGAATCCACCCAGCTACACGGACTTTTCAGGCGATCAGGATAGCGGTCAATGATGAATTGCGAGCACTCGAAGAAGGTTTGACAAAAGCTTTTGAGATATTGGAAAAAGGAGGTAGATTAGCGGTCATTTCATTTCATAGTCTTGAAGATCGGATAGTTAAAAATTTTTTTAAAGCAAAAAAGGAGGATGGAAGTGGGGAAATAATAAACAAAAAACCAATTATACCAACCGAAGAAGAAGTATTTAAAAATCATAAATCAAGAAGCGCAAAATTGAGGATAATCAAAAAAATATAAAATGACTGATTCAATAAAACATACAACCGCGGTACTACTCATAAATAGGAAGACTCATGTTATGTTGGTCGCACTAATTTTGGCGGCTATTATATCGTATATATATTTTGCCAATACTGCTGTCCGCACTTTGACAGTATTAGAAAAGACAAAAGCCCAAATGCAGTCACTCAGTATGTCGGTGAGTGAAATGGAGTCGAAAAGACTTACTCTAGAAAATGGATTAAATACCGAAAAAGCACTTCACCTTGGTTTTGTAGAAGTTAGTCACCCAACATTTATCATGAAGGGTAGCAAACAAACCGCACTATCTCTTAAAACAGATTAATTTAGTCTTCTAAAATAAATGACTGAAAGAATTCGTATCATATCAATTGTCATCATTTTGGTGGCAATTGTTATGTCTATTCGCTTGTATTTTGTGCAAGTAGTAAATGGTGACACCTTCACCGCTCACGCTGAAAGACAAAATATAAATGAAAACACAATCTCGTTCAATCGAGGTCAAATTTATTTTGAAAGTAAAGATGGTGAGACTATCCCAGCGGCGATTTCTCGATCAGGGTTCACTATTTCAATTAATCCCAAAATTTTAAATAATCCCGAAGAAGTTTATGACATTTTAAGCAAAATAATAGTAATTGACAAAGATGAATTTTTGGCAAAAGCATCAAACAAAGATCGTACTTACGAAGAAATCGCTGAACATCTAAATAGTGAGACGACTGACAAAATCAAAAGTTTAAATTTATATGGGGTCACTATCTCAACTGATAAGTGGCGTTTTTACCCAGGTGGACGACTGGCCGCAAGCACTATAGGTTTCGTCGCTTTCAATGGAGATGAGTTGGCGGGGCGCTACGGGCTCGAAAGATATTACGAGGATGTTTTAAAAAAAGATCCAAGCAAAGCTTACAATAGTTTTTTTGCAGAATTTTTTTCAAATGTTAAAGAAACTCTCAGTGATTACCCCCAGGGAGATGGAAATATTATTACTTCTATCGAGCCCTCGGCGCAATTATTTTTAGAAAATGAATTAGAGAGCACCCGAGAAAAATGGGGAAGCAATGGAGCAGGGGGAATCATAATTGACCCAGTGAGCGGCGAAATCGTGGCGATGGCCTGGGATCCATCATTTGATTTAAACAATTTCAAAGAAGGTGATGTCGGTGCATTCAGAAACCCGTTGGTAGAAGATCGGTATGAGATGGGTTCAATTGTTAAGGCTTTGACCATGGCCATCGGTCTTGATTTGGGTACTGTGAGAGCGAGTAGCACCTATTATGACGCGGGCTATTTGTTTTTAAACAATAAACGCATTTCAAATTATGATGGTCGTGGTCGCGGGACGGTGGATATGCAAGAAGTTTTAAACCAGTCACTCAATACCGGAGCGGCATATGTCGCCATGAAAGTTGGTAATGAAAAATTTGCCGAATATATGAAAAATTTTAGTGTCGGCACCGAAACAGGTATTGATTTGCCAAACGAAGGCCTCGGGCTCATAAGCAACCTCGAGAGCAAAAGAGACATTGAGATAGTGACTTCTTCTTACGGGCAAGGCAT
>MHWW01000019.1:25976-28396 GCA_001824275.1 Candidatus Zambryskibacteria bacterium RIFOXYC1_FULL_39_10
CCCATCGCGACCGTGAGAGCACTTTCGGTTTTGGCCAATGGCGGGACTTTGATTACGCCTCATTTGGTTAAAAAAGTAGAATATCAAACAGGCCTCTCCAAAAAAATGTCATTTGCTCCAGGTAAACAAGTTATAAAACAAGAGACTTCAGAAGAAATCACTCGAATGCTAGTTGAAGTGGTAGACACGTCCCTACGGGGTGGTACCGCCAAAATTCCTGGCTATTCGGTTGCGGCCAAAACTGGCACAGCGCAGATGACTGAAGAGGGCAAGGCGGGTTATGTCGATGGTAAATACCTGCACTCATTTTTTGGGTACTTCCCAGCCTATAAACCCGAGTTTTTAGTTTTCCTTTTTCATATTTACCCCAAAAATGTGCGTTACGCATCGGAGACATTAACTGATCCATTTTTAAATATCACAAAATTTTTAATCAATTATTATCAGATCCCACCTGATAGGCCAGAGGATGTGCTGGTCAAACTCCCGTAAGCTGTTGTGCTATTTTTATAATCTGATACAATAAGGCAACTTGCTGATTTTATCAGTGAATACATTATCAGCTCTAATTTAAAACTATGGATGATGAAAAAAAGGATGTTGTAGAAGAAGTTACTCCAGTTGAGGAGGGTACAAAAGGCGTTGCGCCTGTTGTCCCTGCAGAAGAAGTTCCTGCTGCACCAGCAGAAGGTTCTGACGAAGTAGCTGCATAATTTTAATATTTTTTAAATATTAAAAATCAAAATCCCCCGCTTTGCGGGGGATTTTGATTATGTAATTATCATGCCCAAAATACCGAGGAGAATGACATAAGTCAGGCAAGGAACAAGGACACCTTTTATTATTTGTACTTCTTGATTTTTAACTTTTGCTACCGCCTCTGCAGCCAAAATATCAGCCAGGGCCATCATGTTGCCGGCTGCCCCACCTACTACTCCGAGCGAGAGTATTATTCCCAAATTTAGATTAAGATTTGCTGAGGCGACGGCAAAGAAATTACCAAACATAATGTTTGAAATGGTCGCGCTACCGGTGATGAAACTGCCAAAAGCGCCGACGAAAGGAGCAAAGAATGGCAAAAATGGAGTTTCAAAAACTTTTGACAAAATATTGATTGCCGATGGAATCCCCGAAAAATTTGTCCCAGAGTTTATCATTATTTGAACCATTGAAGACATGGCGGCAATCACCAAAAATGGCCCCACTGTCCCCTTAAGGGCGCTAGAAAAAGAAGGCCACAATATCCTAAATTCTTTTCTCCACATAAGCATGACAATCAAAGCCGCCGCAATGAAAGCAAATCCAGGATTGAAAAAACTAAACAGATGATTGAAGCCGAGTGAAATAGAAATACCCATGCTTCCCAGTGTAAACTTACCGACAATAAGCAAGACTATTAATAATAGATATGGTAGGAAAGCTTTGGAGGCCGACATGGTTTTTTGGGGTATTTTTTCATCATCAAACTTTTTTATTTCTTTTGGAACGAAGATGCCGAGTTTGGTAGTTGCCATTACAAGCAAAAGGCCGATGACTGAACCAATAATAGAAGGGAATTCTTGACCGAGTGGCAAAATCAAAATTGAAGGAATGACGAAGGCTACTCCAGCCCAAATTGCAAAAGGTAGTCCATCAAAAAATTCCTTGCGTCCATTTTCACGATTTGAAGTAATAATCCAAAGCATAAAAATCGGCACTATGATACCGACACAATTTAAAAGAGCAGAGTAGAGTGGCACCGATACGGTATTGAGGCCAGCGAAACCGACTCTGATTGGCGTGCCTGCCGCGCCAAAGACGACCGAGGTGCTATTGCCCAGAAGGCCTATTATGAGTGAGCGGATAGGGGAAAGCCCGATGCCGATGAGTAGGGGGACGACCACCGCGGCAGGGACGCCAAATCCGGCAGTGCCCTCCAAAAAGTTTTCAAAAAACCACGCCAAGATAATTATCTGAATTCGGTAATCCTTGGAAAATGTTTCCAAATAGTAAGAAACATTTTTAATAATATTTAAATGACTCAAAATTTCTAAAAAGAATATCGCTCCCAAAACGATTATGAAAATATCAAATGCGATGAAGATGCCCTTGCCGTATGAAGCGTAAACATAAAAGGGCAGCATCTTCCAATAAAAAATCCCAAGGAGTGTAAACAAAACCGCAGTGATTACCGAAGTTTTTAAAAGTGATATTTTCTCCCAAAGCAAAAGTCCTATGAAAACCACAAAAGGCAATATGGAAATGAATACTGGCATGTTCATATCTTTAAACTAATTATACACTTTGCCTGCATTTTTCCAAAAGCCCCTTTAAATTTATTCACATTTTGTGCCATAATCTAACCAATACCTTGGAAACAGTTTGTTAATTGTATCGGAGATTTTAGCGAAATGCCAAGATGCAGTCTTTCGGTATTGTAA
>MHWW01000020.1 GCA_001824275.1 Candidatus Zambryskibacteria bacterium RIFOXYC1_FULL_39_10
TAGAAACAAGGATATTTTGGGAGGTGTGGATAGTTACAAGTAATCCCCTTGACATCTTTGTCCTAAATTGGTATATTTGACTTGTCCTTGAAAGTATTGAAAAATTTGCCTAAACCCGTAAAGGTATGGCATGAAATACCCGACCAAGTTAGTAAACTCCTCATTCAGGCGGAGGCACTCTTGGTCGGGTCATAGTTCCGAAAGGACTATGGGTAGCCCTCGGGCTACCGCCCTCTGTTCTGGTGGGGAGTTTTCTGCTTCCAGAAAAGAGAATTATTAAAAACCCGACCAAAATGAATGAGGAAACTAATCCTCTAAAATTAAATAAATATCTTTACATTGACAGAACCCCAACATGGCTCGTGAGGTCTGTTTATTGTTTTGGCATATTTTCATGGCTTCTGGTTGCTTACGGCTTTTGGCGTGCAATGGGGGTCGATCCGTTTTATGAATGGGTAGTGGCTCCGATTATTGGGCTCTTCACCGCATACCATTTAATGAGCTTCGGCATAAATCTTTTTTATAGACAATTTGATAAAGATAGACATATTAGACTTGTTAAAAAGTTTTGGAAAAACAGCGACGAAGCATCGGTGGATATTTTCTTGCCTATATGTGGAGAAGATTTGGAAGTCCTCAATAACACTTGGGAGTATGTCTCCCAAATAGATTACCAAAACAAAAAAGTTTACGTTTTAGACGATAGCAAAGAAGATTGTGACAAGCATAAGTTTATGGCCGAGAGTTTCGGCTTCAATTACATTGAGAGGCCAAACAAGGGAGAAATGAAAAAAGCCGGTAATTTGAAGTATACCTTTGAGCGGACCAATGGTGAGTTTATAGCTATTTTTGACGCTGATTTCGCTCCACATCCGGATTTCTTGAAAGAAATGCTGCCATATGCGAGCGATCCGAAGGTTGGTATAGTCCAATCTCCCCAATATTTTCAGACAAGCCAAATTTCATACAAAAAATCGCCTTTGGCATATGCCGCAGCATACCAGGAGGAAATTTTTTACAGGGTTATGCAAGTAGCTCGAGATCACTTTGACGCCGCAATCTGTTGTGGCTCTAATGCCGTTTACAGACGCAGAGCGGTGGAGGATATCGGAGGACCGAGACAGGTTGACGCCAGCGAGGATTCACGCACCGGCTTTGCTTTACTTAACAAAGGATGGGTGACAAGGTATTTGCCAGTGCTCCTTGCTGCCGGAATATGCCCGGATAACACCTACGCGTATTTCCACCAGCAACACAGGTGGTGCCGAGGAAGATCCTCTTTGGTTCTTTCAAAAGAGTTTTTGTATTCGCGAGTTTCAATTATACAGAAAATATGCAACGTCTCAGGATTTCTCAGTTTCCTTTCTCGCCCGCTTATGATTTTGCTTTCTTTCCACTTGTTTTGGACTTTGATCTTCTACAGTTCTTATATATCTTTTATGAATTCGCTGATATTTTTCCCTTATATAATCTTCTCTCTGTTTTTGTTCCCGCTCATTCACCTAATCAAATTCAAAAAAGAAGTTCTTTTTGTTTCTATGGTCCAATTATACGCCAGCGCTCACGCCCTCTTGGGTGTCTTCTTTGGCAGGTCTGTGGCTTGGATACCGACAAATGCTAAACACACCACCATATCGGCCGCTTTCAGACAGACTATCAAAGCCGTTGCTGTCTATGTGATTTTGTATCTTTCCCTTATAGCTTTATCAGTCCGTGGCCAAGTGGTATATCTATTCGACTACGATTATTACGTTATTCAATTCTGGATGTTTTGGAACATAGTCCTTTCTGCATTTCTCCTTTGGAAGATGTATAGAGCCATTGAGGAAAAACAGCAGAAGCAAATGGTCAACGGAAAAATTTCCCGCGCCGCATTCGGAGCTTGGCAATTCAAAACTGCCGGACTATATACGGCCTTTTCCGTTTTTGTATTTTGGTTCTTCGCTTTTTGGTAAAATTTTGACCTGCCAGATGTCATTAAACTGGACAATTTATTAGTTAGCTTAAAAGAAATGAAAAAGATAATAGGTTTGCTTATGGTCGTAACATTGTTTGCTTTGGTTATTCCAGTATCCTCTCAAGCGCAATATGGTGGAGGAGGTGAAATTGTACCTGTAGTCTCTCCTGGGGGAGGCGGGGGTTCATCTGGTGGTCGTCGTCATGTCCCAACTCCAATTCAGGAGTTTGCTGGGCGAATATTGGGAACTTCAGGACAAGTTCTAGGGGCCTCTATAGGCTTTCAATTTGGCAAAAATTTGTCAATTGGAATGAATGGAGACGATATAACAGAATTGCAAAATCGTCTGACTGCTGACGGAGTTTACAGCGGTCCTGTCACGGGGTATTTCGGACCTCTGACTTTAGCGGGAGTAAGGGCGTATCAGGCTAAATACGGAATTACCCAAACCGGATTTGTCGGCCCGCTCACTTTGGCAAAGCTCAATGGAGGCGGTGCTGTCTTGGGAGTTCAGACAGAAACTACCACAACGGAACAAATGAAAACTATTCTTGGCCAATTGAAGGCTCAAGCTCTGGCGTTGCTGGCAAAATTGAATAGTTTGTCTCAATAATAGGTATAAATCAGTTAATAAAGTCTCTTGGGCTCTTAAGGTCACCACCAACAAATTAACTGTTAGAACCGGAGAGTTTTATGTTATCCGTTCAACCAAAACCAAAATTTGTTAACGAGGTTCTCGCTAAGTTTTTTGGCGTTCGCGTGAGAAAGTATGCCGAGATAGGAGTTAAGCGAAGCTTTGGCTTTTTCCTCCGAGATAAGACCTTTTTGAAATTTCCCGGCCGTTTCCTTCAATTTTCTAAACATTCTTTTAACCGTTCTTTTTCGGACCAGTTTGTGGTATGGAAACATGATATAGCCAAGAAAATCAATACCTTGATTGCATCTAAAAATCTCAACTTTGTCCGGGTGAAGTCCGAGTTGGAGCTTCTCTTTCAAAAATTCCTGTATAGAGCCGATAAGCTTGACCAAGTATTCTCTGTCTCCGGAAATAACCACGAAGTCATCGGTATATCTCGCATAGTGCTCAACTTTCAAATCTTTCTTCATAAACTGATCAAACTCATTCATATAAGTGTTGGCGAAAAGTTGGGAGGTAAGGTTGCCAATCGGCACACCTTTTCTATTAAAGAGATTAGACTGGCTACCTGCAAAACTCTCAATAACTTCGTCCAAAAGCCACATGGTTTCGACATCTTTAATTTTTCTTTTCAAAATTTCCTTGAGAATAGAGTGGTCTATGCTGTCAAAGAATTTCCTGACATCGCATTTGAGTATATAACAATGTCGAGTGTAATTTCGAGAGATTTTTCTAATAATACTCTCAACCGCAATTATGCCTTTGATATTGCCTTTGCCAATTCGACAGGAAAAAGAGCGGGAAATAAATGTTGGCTCAAAAACAGGGTTAAGAATGTTATATATGCCGTGATGCAAAACTCGGTCCCGAACGGTGGCTTTGTGAATGTGCCGTCTTTTGGGATCGTAGATATAAAAATCGGCATATGGACCATGTTTGTATCGCTTATTCGCCAGATCTCTTTGAAGTTGAAAGATGTTTGGTTCCAGCCCTTCTTCAAACTTCAAAACGTCTGGCTTTCGGCCTTTGCCAACCTTGAACTCCTCCCACGCCAAAAAGAGGTTTTCCAAGTCGCATATTTTATTAAATAATTTTTTATAAACTTTCATGAATGATATTGAATTGCCAATTTTGAAAAAGATATATGATCTCTATAAAACTTTTCACAGCTTTAGAAAAGTAATGCCTAAATGCGATCGCTTCACTATTTTCGAAAGAAGTGAGGATTTGATAATTGATGTAATTGAGCTTTTCACCGAAGCCGGATATGGGAGAGGATCTAATAAGGTGATGGCTTTAGATCGAGCAAGTGTAAAGCTTAATACTTTGCGTCTTTTGATTCGTCTCACAAAAGACACAGGTTCTTTGGATCTTAAAAAATACACAGCTTTGCAAACTGTCATAGACGAAATCGGTAGAATGCTCGGAGGTTGGATACGGTCTATGAAATGACAAAAGGTGCCGTAATAGCACCTTTGCTTATGCGGAGAGACTTCGGGAGGGAGGCAGAAGTGGACCCATAGTTCTCGTTCGCATTGTCGACGAACTTCGTGTCGAACTTGACCTTGCCGTCGTTGAACTTGAAGTAGGGCGCGTGATCGAAGCGAACATCGGAATCCGGAGTTTTGTCTCTGTCCATCTGTGGCACCAGAGCTTGAAAAGCCTTCTTTGTTGGAAACAAAGAGCGATCTTGCTCTTGAATTTAATTCGGCGGAATTTGCGATATTGGTAACCCGCGATATACGCTTAGTGGCCCGCCTTAAACAGAGACAAGCAGTATCTCCTCACAACGGCACGCTTCTGCAATCCAGTAGACGACAGAACTCTGGCCGTTTTTCTCTTGTAAGAATATGAAAGAGAAAGAGTTCGGCGACGGCGATCCAATAGACAACCGTGCATTAGCCTATACTCAAAATCAATATAACAATTATTTATATAAAAGAAAATCGGGGCCATCCATTGTGTGGACAACCCCGAAAAATTGGCGCGAAGGCAAGTATCAAGAGAAAAGAAAATCAAAAGATACAAGTCTTCAAGAGTAAAGGATCACTGCGGGAGGGAGGCAGAAGCGGACCCATAGCGCACGCGCGCACCGTCGACGAACCGCGAGGCGAACTTGACCAGGCCGCCGTGGAACTCGAAGCAGGGCGCGAGACCGAAGCGAACAACGGAATCCGGATCGTCATACTCGTCGCCCGAACAGTCGATCCAGAGATCGTCGTAGTGGCGGAGCCTTTCCTCGTGAGTGAGGAGGAGACAACCGACTGCGAACGCTCCGAGACCGAACTCTTGGGCCAAGAACTTCTCGATGGCCCGGCGAACTGATTTGCCGGCGTAGAGAAGCCCGAACTGGAACGGGACGATGAGGATGTCTGGATTGTTCTGGGCCTCAATCAACTTGTCCCAGAACTCCACCGAGCGCTTGCTCTGACGAAGCCTGTTGGGACCGATCTGACCCTCGCGGTAGTTATAGAACGCACCGTTGCGGGTCTGTTTGATGAGGTTCAAAACCTTCTGGACGCCGTCGTTATAGATGGGATCGAAAAGATCCGGACGTTTCTTCCAGTTGGGAATCACACCCCACTTTTCGGTGTTGGGGGGCAGTTCCACTTTGCCCGACTTCACCAGCTCGAGAAACTCGAGGTTGGCGTCGCCGAGAGTGGGAAACAACTCCTTGAGTCGCGCGATTTGCCGGTCGAGGTCCGCTACTGCCGGCTGATAGCCGGAGAGATAGCCGTAGTTCGACTCGACTTCTTCGTCCTTGAACTGGTCCGTGGTGGACAGCTCGCGGATTTTATCAATGATCTTATTGGCGAGTTCGTCGCCGTTTACGATTACCCGTTGCGCATTCGGCTTGCCGAGCCCGAGGACCTTGATGGCCTTTCGGGTAGCATCTTCCACAATGCGGTGGATTTGAACTTTCTGCTCGTCTGTTGCAACTTCAAATGTGATCGATTCCATATCGTCATCATTCCTTTCTGCTCTAAATTGAGCTTTTTAGGCCTTAATTTAAGGCTCGAAAAGCTCAATTCAAGCAATAACTCTTTATCAATGAACTACCTCTATAGTATATCAAATATTGGTATTTCTGTCAAGACACACGTAATATCCCAATAGCTTGGAAACACTTAATCATATAATCTGTTTCCATATGTCATACACA
>MHWW01000021.1 GCA_001824275.1 Candidatus Zambryskibacteria bacterium RIFOXYC1_FULL_39_10
TTCTTTTTCATGACAATTAAAATTAAATTTTTGCTAAAAACTAATTATAACTGTCCTACTTCAAAGGTATCTGGGGGAGTTTCTACAGACTCAAATAAATCAAGGAGAAACCAATGAGCGATTCAGTGAAAGAGTACCCCTTCCCCGTTTGGGCGACGCAAGGTGGCGGGCTTGTCCAACAAACCGCGCCAAACATTTTTGTTTTCGTTGAAGCTCCGCCGGAAGGCTTTGGCCTTAACGTGGGCGACGCGATGCCGAAGGAGTGGGATATCATTCCCGCCAATCGGCAGGCGGATGAAAAGGAGCGGGAGGATCTCGATGAGCAAATCTTCCAAGGAATGTGCAAAGAGGCCGCCGAGGCTCAGTTGGAACACGAGTATGACTCTGCGATGAGGGAGTACACTCATCACGGGTCAGACGCTCGCAAATTGTGACCTCTATCTCCCTGCTCCCCCAAGGCCCCGCGCGCACACAAACGCCGGGGTCTTTCTTTTTATATAAATAATTTAATTAGCTAATGCATTATTAAAAAACAAAAAACTCACCTTGGGGGAGAGTTTTTTTGTTTTTTAAAATTATTTAGAGACGTTTTTGGAAATGTGTCCGGCCATCTTCATCATATGAACTGTCTTTTCGCCACCAAACACTTTCAACAGCTTTTCGTCGGCATTGACCAATCTTTTATCCTTTGAATCCTGAAGATTGTTAGCCTTAATATAAATCCACATCTTTGAAACTACTTCTGATCGTGGCATAGGTCCTTTGCCAACTACTGCTTCAAGCTCTGGACTTAGAGTCAGAGGTTGCATAAAGGCTGAATTTGCATTTTTTACCATATTTTTAAATTATCTATTAATTATTAATATATTTCACATTATATCACTTTAATTAAATAAAGGAATACCATACAGGGGACAAAATAATGGGTACGCCTTTTGCAAGACGTACCCATCTGGTCACCCACGTTTCAGTTCAGCGACCAATTCTCTGAACTTCGTGATGAAGTCTACCTCTTTCTGGTGAGCGTAGCCATTTCGAGAAACTACACCCACAGCTTCATCGTAAAGCTCCTGTAACAGTTCGAGATTTTTTTCTCGATCTATTGTCACAAGATACGACAGTAGTGAAGCAGAGCCATATCTGACCTGACTTGCTCTGGCCTCTTCCTCGGTCATGTTGGCACGAACGAGAAGCTCAGCCTCTTCAGTTGTTAGAGTTGTCATCGTTGATGTTGCCATTCAAAAGCACCTCTAAAAATCTAGTCCTGAATAATATTATCAAAATTAATAAAATTTACCACATATTTATTTTTCAAATAAAATGTGCTATACTATAATATATATGATTTCATCAAATCACATAGAAAAGCCAGTATTTCCAATGCGTATTAATAAATACTTGGCTTTAAACAAACATTCCACCCGTCGTGGGGCTGATGAGCTTATATCTAAAAAGCAGGTTTTTATTAATGACCGACTCGCTGTGCTTGGTGATAAGGTGACAGAGAAAGATCAAGTGGAAGTGCGCTTCCGTGGCAAACAAAAACCTTACATTTATATCGCTTACAACAAACCCAAAGGCGTGGTCACCCACTCTGCCGAAAAAGGTGAAAAAGAAATAAAGCACGAAGTTAGAATTAAAGATATTTTCCCTGTCGGTCGGCTAGACAAAGATTCGCATGGCTTAATAATTTTAACCAACGATGGCCGTATCACTGAAAGACTCTTGGGTCCAAAATATTTTCATGAAAAAGAATATTTAGTTAAAACTAAAAATAACCTCCGTTCAAATTTTATAGAAAAGATGGAGGCGGGGGTAAAGATTGATAGAGAGAAGACTGACAAATGCAAAGTCCAAATTTTAAATGAAAAAACTTTTAGAGTGATTCTAACTGAAGGCAAAAAACACCAAATCAGGCGTATGTGTGTCGCCCTTTTCCAAGAGGTAGCTGACTTGAAGCGCACTCGTATAATGAATATTGAACTTGATAAGCTTACCGAAGGCGCTCATCGCCAAATAATAGGTGAAGAACTCCAAATCTTTTTAAAATCTCTTGATCTTATTTAACCTTAATCTTTTTTGGTTTCTTTTTTTCTTTTTTATGTCCGTCTCCTCTCCCCATACAATTTAGTGAAATTAATTAATAATCAGACTCTTGCTTAAATTATATCAAATTTAATATAAACAGCTATCATATTTTATATTTAAATATTGACATTACACTTATATATCTCTAGACTGAGTTAGAAGTTCATTCCGATTGGAGGTCAAAATGAAAATGATTGCATTGCTCCTTTCGTTAGGTATGTGTGCTTATGCACAACTTGAGTTGTCCGATCCAGCTCAGAAGTCGGGTGAAATGTTTGGCGAAATATCTATACCCGCAATTGACTTGATTCAGCCAGTACGAAGTGGAGTAGATGCGTCAATTATTGATATAGGTGTTGCCCATTGGCCTGGATCAGCCAAACCAGGAGAACCTGGAAACATGGTTCTAGCTGGTCACCGTACCACCAAAACCGCCCCATTCCTAAAGATCGAAAAACTGAAGGTGGGCGATGTGATAATGGTCACGAACAAAGATCAGGCGATTGCAAAATACCAGGTGTATGAGATGTTCGTTGTAGATCCGGTGAAAGGGTGGTTTGTCACTCGTTCATCCAATGAATCAGTAGAAGCGATCCTAACGATCTTCACATGTCACCCGCTGTATTCGAACCTCCAGCGATTTGTAGTTAGGGCTCGTCTCGTCAAATAGGGCCCATCAAGCACCCCCTCTCCTAGGGGGTGTTATTTAAATTAATTTTGTTTTGTTATAAATAGTGTTCAAACTTCTTCCCCATTGGCGCTACCAGCTCATAACGATACCCCTTTTGCATATCATCATTTACTACAACTTTTTTTATACTTTAATATTAATCAAAATTTATAAAATAAATGATAACAGAATTAAACCAATCACGATGCGGTAGAGGCCAAACCATTTGAAATCATGCTGTTCTATAAAGCGAAGCAAAAATTTAATAGCAAATATTGAAACTAAGAAGGAAATCACGAAACCCAAAGAGAGTTGGCCAAATTGATTGGGTGAGAAATTAATACCAGTTTTCAATAGGTCATAACCTGCGGCCGCTAACATTGTCGGCACTGCAAGGAGGAAGGAAAATTCTACAATTGTTTTCCTTTTCACACCCAAAAACAATCCGCCCAAAATCGTGGCGGCGGCGCGCGAGATACCGGGGACAATAGCAACCGTTTGGCACACTCCAATCAGAAAGCAATTTTTGTAAGAGATATCTTCAATATTTGCCGTGGCGTCATCATTTTCTTTGTGCCAATATTCAAAAACAATAAGCAGTATTCCCCCCAAAAGCAGGGCCCAGACAATGATCGAGAGATTTTCCATCAAATAGTTTTTAAATATTTTGTAGAGCAAGAAGCCAAAAACCGCAGTTGGTAAAAATGCTATCACTATTCTTTTTAAAATTTCTTGGTTGAGCGCCACCCTCTTTCCATATAACCAGACAACTGCCAAAATCGCTCCAAACTGAATGATAATTTCAAAACTTTTAAGGAATTCGGTTTGGGCGATACTCATGATTTTACCGCTTATTATGAGGTGGGCTGTTGAGGAAATAGGCAAAAATTCGGTAAACCCTTCAATTATTCCCAAAATAATACTTTGCCAATATTCCATATATTTATTTTATTATTATTCGTATTATACAACATTATTTAGACAAGATTATTCATCGTTTGCTATTTTCTAAATCAGAGCATAGAATCTATATATATGGAAGGAAAAATATCTTCAAACACTCAAGAAAAAAATCCAAAGGTGGTAGTTGTACCCCCTGCTGTGGAAACTCTACTCGAAATTGATTCAAAGGAATCATATTGGCCTGAAGATGTTAAAAATAATGAGAGTTTGAAAAAAGAAGCAGAAGCAAGAAAAAAAGCTTTAGAAAGTATGGACAAAATTACTAAAAATATTCCAGCAGATCTTGAAATAGCTGAAGCACTAGGTAGTGGAGTTATTAATACCGAGGATTTATCAGAGGTCTACAGGAGCCTAACAGAATTATTTCAGTCTGATCCTCTTAATAGTCGTCTTATACTTTATTTACCATTTGAATTATTACCGCCAACTAATTGGAGTCTGCAAAGGCCTGAATTAATGGTAGCTGCAGAAAATTTCACAAAAATGTATGTACAAAAATGGCAGGAACTTTTGAGTGTAGGTGATGTAAGAGAAAATTTTAGTGAGGGAGATGTTTTAGAGTTAGAATTGCGCGGTGAGGAGGAATTAGAAAGAGTTGTAAAAGCGGCTCATTTGATTCCTAAATTAGTAGAAAAAGGACTTTTGTCTGTTCAAGATGTTTTGGCACTTATTGAAAATAATCCGGACACGATGCTAGAAGGCAGCGTCATCGATGTGTTGCCAGTGCTGGTAGATATGGGATTTATGACTCAGGACGAATTAGACCAAGCAATAGAAAGCTATGACGTTGATTTAAATTATAGAAAACCAAAAGTTGTGCCTGAATATAAAGTTACAGAGAATCGAGCAAAATGGCTTCAAGACAAAGATCTACCAGTGACAATGAATCAAAATTCCGCTGAACTTATTGACAAACCTTTTGAAGATAGAGAGTGGTTAATACAAGATGATGTTGAAGAAATACAGAGAGCGGTAGAATCAATACAGTCCAATTCTGAACTCTCCAGATTCATTTATCCCGTTAGCATATTATTTGGTTCTAGAATTAAAGGTTATGGAGATATAGATGCTGATATTGATATTGCAATATTTGTGAGACCAGAAGTTAAGTTTGGAGAGAGGAATAAATTAAAGGAAATGCTGTCTCAAACATTTTCTCACGATAAAATAAAGGGTAAAGTCGTAGAGTT
>MHWW01000022.1 GCA_001824275.1 Candidatus Zambryskibacteria bacterium RIFOXYC1_FULL_39_10
AATACCAACGAGTTATTATTATGAGTTATCATCTGTCCTACTTGAGGGGTAGCGGGAGGACCCTATTCCATCTATAAGTATAGCAAATTATGAGGGAAAAGTCAAGGAGTGCAAAAGTCCTGGATTATTGTATAGAGATTTGAGTTTTTTGAGGCCGCGGTGAATTTGGACGGCGATGGTGTTTTTGGTCTCACCGGTGATTTGTGACATTTCACCAAGCGACAACATTTTTTCATATCGCATATTCATCACATTTTGATATTTTTGGGGCAGACTATCAATTAATGTCATCGCCACCTTTCCATCCATCACATTTAGGTGTTGGTCGGATTCATCAATACTCGGTTCAAACCCTTTTTCCAAAAGGATGTCGAGTGAGAAGGCTTTGCGCTTGCGATATTCATCGATCACTAACCCGTTTAGGACATGATAGAGGAACGCTTTCATAGTTTCGATTTTGCCGTCCCTCGCGAGATACTTCCATGTTTTCAAAAATGTATCTTGGACCAAATCTTCACCCGTTGCGCGGTTGTGCACTTTGGAATATGCATAGTGATTGAGCCCTTTCACATATTCATTATGGGCGTTGGTTAAAACAGTGTTTATTTGGTTTTCTTGTTCTTGAGTCATAGTGTGAATATATATGTATATTAGGAGGCTTTTTCATAATTTAATATCAATTTAATAATTGTATTCTAGCGGTAAACTAAAGTCAATTTAATATTGTGTTGTAATGTTCTTAAGCTGTTTATAAGGTGTGGATATTTAATATATTCTTAATATTTATTATGCTTGCAAATTTAAATATAAGAGTTATCCTTTAGGAGAACATATGGCAATCTTAATTGTTGAGGACGAAAAGAAGTTGGTGGATATTTTAAAGAAGGCGCTAAAAAAAGAGCGCTATTCTGTTGATGTCGCCTATGATGGAGAAACGGGACTGGAGAAAGCGATGACCAATAGCTACAGCATAATACTGCTCGACATCATGCTTCCCAAAAAAGATGGTTTCCTTGTTTGTAAGGAACTTCGGGAGCGACAGATTCACACGCCAATTATTATGATTACTGCGAGGGATAGTGTGACTGACAGAGTGACAGGATTTGATGCTGGCGCTGATGACTACCTCATAAAACCATTTGACCTCAAGGAACTCACTGCCCGTATACGCGCCGTCCTCCGTCGCAGGAAAAAAACTGATTCGGATATTGTGAAGGTCGCTGATTTGATAATGGACAAAAAAAAGCATGAGGTCACTCGGGCTGGCAAAGTGATTGCTCTGTCGCCAAAGGAGTACAAGCTTTTGGATATACTAATTTCTAATCAGGGAGAAGCGCTAAATAGGAAAAAACTTATTGATTATGCTTGGGGACCGACATTCAAAGAAACTAATCATGAATTAAATGTGCATATCAGATACTTGCGTCGCAAAATTGACAGCGAAAAAAATAAACCTCTTATCCAAACTATCAGAGGGGTGGGATTCACACTCAAGGAGTAAAGTGGAATTTGTATTGTTTTGTGGTATAATGGTATCGGAAGGAGGAAAAGGAGATGGAAATCAAATTGGGTTTGGCATCTGCAGTCAGCGTTGAAAGCACTATCATAGGAAAACGCTGGGATACAGAGTTGTCCAAAGACGAGAGCAACCCATATCCGTTGGCTCCAAAAGATCTTGTCAGGCTAGGACTAGTAGACGAAGAAGTCTACAAGTCGGAGAATGAGAAATCTGGTTCTATCCGCAACATCGTAATGGAGAAAGAACTTATCCGAATTAGCTCTACGCCTGAATTTGCCAGCATCAAAAATCCGGAAATAAAGATTTTCGGCGTAGGTCTTGGCAGAGATCTTGGGTGGATAACGAAAGCGGTGGCCTTGGGATTTTGTGTCAGGGCATATGATGCAAGTCCAGTTGCTTGCAACAACTTCAACTCTTTAACTAAAGATTTACCGGCAGGTAAAGCAGAAGTGATAATGGAAGACATCGAAAGCCAGTGGGAAAGTATAGAGCTGGACGATGCCAACACACTCGCATACTTTGCCTCACAGTTTATCCAGGTTCAAAGGAGAGTGAAGATGCGACGCATTATGTGCCGATTGGCCACTCTTCTCATTGAAGGCCCTTTGGTGCCATCTCTGTACCTCGTTCATCCGTTCAACCAGGACAATTGTAGCCCTCGCGAATGGATGGGCACGCTCTTGCCTAGAGTAGAATGGGGGCAGACAATCGCATATAGCGAAGACGAGCTTTTCTGTCCGACCGGGAAGCTCCGCAAACAATTGGAAGTAGAGCTGTTAGGTGTCCACACATACTTCCACCATGTGTACTCGTTTCTCAAAGTACACCCCATTAAGGGTTAGTTTGTTTCTCTGCGGCTCACGCCATATAGAAAAAAGACTAGCCCTTTCAGTTTAAAATTTTATGATTCAATTAGTTTCAAAAAAAATACTTCTCCTTAACAAGACAACTTTGGACTCACTAGTAGAGAAAGATATTTTGACTATGGTGAGAAATTTTACCGAGACAGGTATCCAAATCCTAAACGCTGATTTTGGTTTCGCGTGGTGGAAATTTCATGATAACGAAGACTATCGGTTGGCATACAAGAGTCCATCTACTCCTTATGAACCCCCGGTGCCCAGAAAAAAGGCTGGGAATTATATAGCTCGCCAGACCAAAAAACCTTTTTTTGATAGCGACGTAAGAAAAGAAAATTATGAATTTGAAATTAATAAATACTTAAAAAGCTACGCCATTATCCCTATCTACTATAACGAAACAACATACGGAAGTTTGGTCCTGTGTTACAGAAAGAAACATGTTTTTAGTGAGGAAGACAAGGAGCTCTGTACTTTGCTCGGCAACATGACGGCTCAAGCTATCACCATTCGCAATTTTACTGAGAGGGAATATGAAAACCTCAAAAAGGCTGAGATGCTCAAATATACATGGAAGCTCCTACAACAAGAAAAAATAAAAACAGAATTTATTGCCAATGCGGCTCATGAGCTCCGCACACCGATCGCGATAATCAAAGGCAATGTAGACCTCGCAACCAAAAGCATTTTTAAAAATGCCAAATCTCCAGAAAGCGCTCTACGAGCGATTGATCACGAAATCAAGCATCTGTCCCAAATTATTTCGGATTTAACTCTCATAACTTCAGGCACCAAAGATTTGAAGGACCAGATTGTCCACAAGGAAATAAATCTCAAGCCCTTAATTCAGCATGTTGTCGAAAAATCTAGGACAATTTCTTTTGACAAAAAGATTTCAATACTGGCAAAAAAAATACCTGATATCACAATCTGGGGAGATGAAAAATATTTGGAAAAAATGCTGACAAACCTCGTCAGGAATTCTGTCACTTACGGCAAGATGGGGGGACGGACGGAAATATTAGTGGAAAATTCTAAAAAATCAGTCATCATAAAAGTAATAGATAATGGAATCGGAATAGCAAAAAAAGATTTGCCACATATATTTGAAAGATTTTATATGGTAGATAAATCGCGTGGAACGGGGGGCAATACCGGTTTGGGACTGGCAATCGTGAAATGGGCAACTGAAGCTCACAGCGGGAAAGTCAGTGTGAAAAGTACAATAAATAAAGGGAGTACATTTAGTGTCACTCTGCCACTAAAGCAAACCTAACTTCATATATTAAGTTAATATTAAATTATTAACAGATTATAAACAGCTTATTCATACAAATAGGGATATTTTACATTGACTTATGTTTTTTTGATAATAAAATATTAATATTAGATTAAGATTTAATATTAATAATTAATCAAAAAAAATATGTTTAAAAAACTTTCAACAATTAATCAAAATTTTAAGGGTCTCACAATGTGTAAAAAGTGCTTCACCTTTTATTATAAAAATTCGTGGCATTTTGAAAGACCAGAATATCTGAACCGAGAAGATGAAGTGGAAGTGCCAGTCCATTTCACAGAGTGTCATGCGTGTTTGGAGCAGGACGAGGCACAATACGAAACAGAACTGGGTTTGGCCTTGCAATAATTTAAATTTCTAAACGGCTTCACTTATATGGAACTAACAAAAGATAAAGCGAAGCAAATACTCAAATCAGTCAGCGCCGACTTCGTGGACCATTTGTGGGAAAGTAGCTGGACATATATCAAAACAGTAGTGGATGTGGTGCGAGAACCGATACTAGTCCTCGATAAAGATTTCCGAGTGATGGCGGCCAATGAACCGTTTTATCTGACATTCAAAGTTAAACCGCAGGACACCGAAAATAAAATCGTTTACGAACTTGGAAATGGTCAGTGGAATATACCCTCGCTCAAAAAATTGCTGGAAGACATCTTACCCAAAAATACTTTTTTCAAAGGATTTGAAGTCACTCACGAGTTTCCGCTTATCGGCAAAAAAATAATGATACTGAACGCCCGCCAGATATTCATTAAAGGACAGACGGATACAAAAACATTTCCACCTATCATACTTTTGGCGATTGAAGATGTGACCGAGATGATGGATGTCGCCGACATGCTCGCTCGCCACACTAATAAATTTGAAGAGACGATGGCGGAGCGGACAGGGAAACTGGAAGTTTATATCAAAAGATTAGAACAAGAAATTAATGGACTAAAAAAAATATTATGAATACAGGAACAATATTAGGAGTCATCATAGTGCTGCTGTTAATTGCGGGCATCTTCATATTTTTCAGAAATGATAACTCTTCAGTCCAAATAGAAACGCCAGATATCATCTCAAGAGCAATGGATACAGATATCGCTTACTCTGACAGTACCTCACTACTCACAGGCAACATCAGATAAAACAGGCATCAAAATAGATTTTATAAATTAATATTAAAATTATGGACTCGTCATATAATTCATCCACCACGAAACCATTGTTCAGAGGAACGCAAATCGTGTGGTATATCCTTTCAGTTCTTGAAGTATTGCTGGCGTTTCGATTCGTACTGAAGCTAATGGGAGCAAATGCTGCGGCCGGATTTACAAACTTCATATACGCCGTGACTTGGCCGTTCACCGCTCCTTTTTTGGCTGTATTTCAGAGGACTACAGTAGCGGGCAGTGTCATGGAATGGACCACCCTGCTTGCGATGCTCGTTTACTGGATAATTGGTTTCGCCATCGTAAAATTATTTCTGATGAGTAAGACTGTCTCAACACCAGAAGCCGCGGCAGAGCTTGATGCTCAGTAACCACTCTAGTATCAGTATTAATTCATTAATAGCTAACAATTAATGTCATGGGTATACAAACACGCGACATGAACATTGCGAGGGACAAAAATTGGGTTCTGTATGGGAATGGGGGGACATTGGATTCAATGCCAAGACACCTAGACATACAATATTACCTGCGCAAAGCAGCTCGTCGTATGAAGCGACAAATCTCCTCGCATCGGCAAATTTATTTAGAATATTAAACTAAATCTGCCTTCAAAAACTCCCTTCGTCAGGGAGTTTTTGTTGTGTAATTGTTTTAAGTCTGGCTCGGCTCTAATAATGAGCGCCAACATAATTGATTCTAAGTAAAATACTTTTTTAAGTATTTTTTGGCGCTTTTAATAATTGGGAATAATAGATTTATTAATTAATCATAAAAATATGGGATTTCTAATTTGGATTGTATTTGGCGCATTGGTTGGTTGGATAGCCTCTATCATCATGAAGACCAATGCGGAACAAGGAGCGATACTCAACATCATAGTCGGTATCATAGGTGCAGTTTTGGGCGGCTGGCTATTTAGCTTTTTTGGAGAAGGGGGAGTGAGTGGCTTCAATCTTTACAGCTTCTTGGTAGCTCTGGTTGGCGCGGTAATACTCATTGCCATCGTCAAAGCGTTGCGTAGTTAATTCTTGTAATAAAATAGTGCCCGATACGGCACTTCTAGTGAAGGGTAGGGTGGTGGAAATACACAAAAGTAACTCTGTAGTGGTCGACTTTGTGGAAGATTCATCGGCCCTAAACTTAAGCAAAAAATAATCAAAAAAAATGAAAAATATTAAAAATTCTATGAAAACCACGGTAATCATGGCGGCAATGCTCATCTTGGCAATGCCAGCTATTTCTTTTGCGGCGACATATATGTATGTAACTCAGTCCGGCCAAGTGAATACTGTGATTGCTGATTCTCCTGCGATGGCTATCGCAAATGCGCCTGGCATAGCGGCACATAGTGGTGTCGCAATTGTAAGCAACTCTGGCGATGTTCTCGGTGCTACTACTCTTGTTACTAATTTTCCAGTTGTTACCACACCTGTCACATATGGCGTAATGACATATGCGTATGTAAATCAGGCGGGCACAGTGGTAACTATAAGTGCCAACTCATCAGCTGCGGCTTATGCCAATGCTGTCGGCATAGATGAGAGCAGTGGTGTCATGTTGTTAAGCAATACTTCGGGAAATAACGGAGTTGTCGGTGACCACGTATCTGGCGTATAATCCCGCAAAGCATTATTGCCTCCGAATTTCCTACAAAAACTTCCTGATTAAATTTGGGAAGTTTTGTGGTATAAATAAGCCATCATGAATATTTCCTGTGGGATAGTCGGGTTGCCAAATGTGGGGAAGTCCACACTATTTAACGCGCTTACCAAAAAAAGTGTGCCCGCAGAAAATTATCCTTTTTGTACCATTGACCCCTCCGTCGGAATTATCGCTGTGCCTGATGAGAGGCTTGAGAAGCTTAACGAATTTTCAAAATCTAAGAAAAAAGTGCCGGCCGTGATTGAGTTTGTGGATATAGCTGGATTAGTAAAGGGCGCTTCAAAAGGGGAGGGGAAGGGCAATGAATTCCTGAGAAATATCAGAGAGTGCGACGCCATTGCACAAGTGGTCCGTATATTTGATGACCCAAAAATTTTGCATGTTGAGGCGGAGATTGACCCTCTGCGTGATATCCAAATTATAAACTTGGAATTGATTTTGAAGGATTTGGAAACTGTTTCCAAAAGACTGGGTAATTTGGAAAAGGATTTGAAAAGAGGTGACAAGGAGGCAGTACTTGAGGCAAGTGCTTTGGGAAAAGTTTTGAAAGCTTTGGAAAATGAAAAGATGGCTATAACAGTATTTGAAGAATTGGATGAAAAAGAAAAACCATTTGTCATCAACACTCAGCTTCTGACGAGCAAACCAATCCTTTATGTTTTAAATAAGAAGGCGGGAGGAAAAAATTTGGATGAAATAAACGACGAACGTTTTCAAAAATTAATTAAATTTTTTGAAGAAAATAATGCCAAATATGTTTTAGTGGATGCCAACATTGAAAATGAGCTGAAGGAATTTGAAGGCGAAGAAAAAGAATCATTCAGAAAAGAGTTGGGGGCTGATAGCGATGGGGTAGGGAATTTGATTATTTCAAGTTATGAACTTTTGGGATTAGAGACATTTTTTACAACTGGCGAGGATGAGACGCGAGGGTGGACTATCAAAAAAAATAGCACCGCGCCCGAGGCCGGCCGAGCAATTCATAATGATTTTAAAGAAAAATTTATACGCGCCGAAGTGATTCCTTGGGACACACTCCTCCAAATCGGCTCATACGCTTCCGCCCGCGAAAAAGGCCTCCTCCGCACCGAAGGCAAAGAATACATCGTCAAAGATGGGGATGTCGTAGAGTTCAGAATTTAGTGGCTTTATATAAGTAAGTATAAATGGTATAATGTTAATATGTTTATTTTGGGGACCTATATTATTATTTTATTAATCATAACTATCATTATCATGGAAAACTCTAATTATAGTCCATTAAAAACAAGCGCGGTGGATTTCTTTCTCAATCTTGGTGTCATCGTGGCACTTTACGCTACGGTTATGTCTTTCATCAGTTTGCTTTTCACCGTCATCGATGTGGCATTTTCGAAAACTACTGAAGTCTATCAATATTACAATCCATCAATAAGTATGCCGATAGCGATACTTGTCATTTCTTTTCCTATTTTAATTTTGCTTTCTTGGATTTTGGAAAAAGGTTATCGCACTGAACCAGAGAAGAGAGGTTTGGCAATTCGCAAATGGCTTTCATATCTGACACTTTTTGTCGCTGGAGGAGTGCTCGCGGGCGACCTCATCGCTGTCATTTACAAATTTTTGGACGGACAAGATTTAACAACGGGCTTCCTTTTGAAAGCGCTCGTAGTGCTTCTGGTCGCCGCTTTTGTCTTCATGCATTATTTACAAGATATTCGCGACAAAGTTTCTCCAAAATGTAGGAGGACGAGACCAATCGTGATGGCGGTGATTATCTTGGCATCCATCATTTGGGGTTTCTCGGTGCTTGGTTCGCCAGCAACTCAGAGAAATATGAAATACGACAATACGAAAATTATGAATCTTCAAGAAATACAATGGCAAGTCATAAGTTATTGGCAGATGAATGGCGCCTTGCCAACAAGTTTGGAGCAAATGGCGTCAAACAAAGAATATTTTATAACTGTGCCAACTGATCCTCAAAATCAAAAAAGTTATGGTTATGAAAAAACGGGGCAGATGACATTTAAACTTTGTGCTGAATTTAATAATGAAAATACTGCAGGTCAAAACGGATATGGCGTGCAAGTGAGCTATCCAAAAGGGAGCGTCATTCAAAATGAAAATTGGAACCACGACGCAGGCGAACAATGCTTCACTCGCGTCGTCGACCCAGTCGCATATCCGACACAGGTGAGGGGATAGAGAATTTCTAATTATTCTAATTGACCTAATTACACTAAACAACCAACGGCTCAAACCGCTCGGTTTGAGCCGTTGGTTTTAAAGCCCTCTCTTGTTGTAAGAGAGGGTTGGGTGAGTTATATTTAATATATGAACGAAAAATACGATCATAAAGAAATAGAAAAAAAGTGGCAGGAAAAGTGGCAGGAAGATAATTTATATAAAACTCCCGATGAGGTTGCTGGGAAAAATAATTTTTATGCGTTAGTTGAATTCCCATATCCATCAGGCAATTTGCATATCGGGCATTGGTACGCTTTTGCTGTGCCAGATATTTTCGTCCGAGCCAAAAGAATGCAAGGTTTCAATGTGATGTTTCCGATTGGTTTTGATGCGTTTGGATTGCCTGCTGAAAATGCAGCGATAAAAAATAAAGTTGACCCGCGCAAATGGACTTACGAAAATATCGCTTACATGGAGAAGCAACTTCAAAGTATGGGCAACTCATTTGATTGGTCACGCAAGGTCATTACCGCTGATCCAGAATATTATAAATGGACCCAATGGCTGTTTCTAAAATTGTATGAAAAAGGTCTGGCTTATAAAAAGAAGGCCTCCGTTAACTGGTGCCCATCTTGCAATACAGTTTTGGCCAACGAACAAGTGAAGGACGGCAAGTGTGAGAGATGTGATAGTGAAGTAATTCAAAAAGATTTGGAACAGTGGTTTTTCAAAATTACTGATTATGCCGAACGCCTACTTTCTGATATGGAAAATTTGGATTGGCCAGAAGAAATAAAGACGGCGCAGAGAAATTGGATAGGGAAAAGCGAAGGAACTTCGTTTAAATTCGAAATCCGAAATCCGAAATCCGAAACAAAAGAAGAAATAGAAGTTTTTACAACCCGAGCTGATACTTTGTTTGGAGTAACATACCTTGTGCTCGCACCGGAACACCCATGGCTCGCACAAGAAATTCTAAATCCGAAATCCGAAATCCGAAACAAATCAGAAATTCAAAATTACATAAATCAAACAAAAAATAAAACAGAAATCGAGAGAACGGATGCAAAAAAGGATAAAACTGGAGTCGAAATAAAAGGAATCAAAGTCGTCAATCCGGCAAATGGTGAGGAGGTGCCAGTTTTTGTCGCTGATTATGTTTTGGGTAATTATGGCACCGGCGCCGTGATGGCTGTGCCCGCTCACGACGACCGCGATTTTGAATTTGCTAAGAAATATGATTTGCCGATTAAAAATGTGATTGCTCCGTATTTTTGTGACCCAGCCAATCCGTTTAGACCAAATAAAGAAATTATTTTTAGAAAGGTTGTTCATTCAATCATAATAAATCCAAAAAATAATAAAGTTTTGTGTTTGGAATGGAAAAACTTTCCATGGAATACTTTTGTTATAGGAGGAGTTGAGGGAGAAGAAACAAATGTGGAAGCGGCTTTGCGAGAGATAAAAGAAGAGACAGGATATAAAAATTTAAAATTTATTAAAAATCTTGCGGGACCTTTCGTAAATGAATTTTATGCAGCCCATAAGGATATAAATAGAATAGCCCAAGTTGATTTACTTTTATTTGAACTTGAAAATGAGGAAAAAGAAACCATTTCTGACGAGGAAGATTCCAAACACAGTCTTGTTTGGGTGGACAAAAAGGAATTAAAAAATTTCATAAGAGGAATTGATGAAAAAGAGTACGAGATAGAAGCATTTGAAAGAGGAGAAGAGGTTTGTTTTACAGGAGAAGGTGTCTTGGTTAATTCTCCTGGATTTGAATTAATAAAAAGTGAAGAAGCGAGGGAAAAGATAGCTGAGAAGTTTGGGGAAAAGGTGACTAAATACAAATTGAGGGATTGGCTTTTGAGTCGCCAGAGATATTGGGGCTGTCCGATACCGGTAGTTTATGGTCCGGATGGCAAGGCGCACCCAATTCCCGAAGAGCATTTACCATGGCTCTTGCCGGAAGATATAAAAGATTTTGCACCAAAAGGGGAGTCACCAATTGCTACTTCAAAAGAATTAAAAGAAAGAGTGGAGAAAATTTTTGGTAAAGGCTGGACGCCAGAGTGTGACACAATGGATACTTTTGTTGATTCTTCTTGGTACTTCATCGCTTATTGTATAAGCGCAAATCTCAAATCCGAAATATCAATTTCGAAACAATTTCAAAATTCAGAAATTCAAAATAAACTCAAAAGCTGGATGCCAGTTTCAAGATATTCTGGCGGAGCTGAACACACCAATATGCATCTTCTTTATTCAAGATTTTTTCATAAAGCACTTTTTGATTTGGGCTTAGTAAATGAAGTTGAACCTTTTTCACAAAGAATGAACCGTGGACTTATTTTGGGGCCTGATGGTCAAAAGATGAGCAAGAGCAAAGGCAATGTAGTTGACCCAGATGAACAAGTTGAAAAAGTTGGGTCGGACACAGTCAAAATGTATTTGGCTTTCATCGGACCTTACAACGAAACCGGGCAATACCCTTGGGATTTGGGCGGAGTAGTTGGAATCCGAAGATTTTTGGAGAGGGTATGGCGCCTAAAATCCGAAATACTAAACTCGAAATCCGAAACAAATTCAAAATCAGAAATACAAAATTCAAAACTCGAAAATCTTTTGCATAAAACCATAAAAAAGGTGACTGAAGATATTCAAAATTATAAATTCAATACTGCTATTTCAGCGATGATGATTTTGCTTAATCAGTTGGAAAGTGAAAAGGCGCAAGTTGGAAAGTCCGAATTTGAAATATTTTTGAAACTGCTTGCGCCATTTGCACCGCATATGACAGAAGAAATTTGGCACAAATTTGGTCATACCAAATCGATACACTTAGAGGAGTGGCCAAAATATGATGAGTCTAAAATAAAGGAGGAAAATGCAAATATCGTTGTTCAAATAAATGGTAAAATCAGAGCTCAATTTGAGGCACCGGTTGGCATATCTGAAAGCGACGCAAAAGAAAAAGCCGAAACAATGCCAGAAGTTCAAAAATGGCTTGAAAATAAAGAAATAAAAAAAGTTATTTTTGTGCCAAACAAAATCATTAACTTTGTTTTAAAACAGACTGTTGGGATTGACAAATTAATTTCTTAAAGTTATAGTAATGAGCAGGAAAGGATCTTTGTAAAATAAATGCAATCTCAAACTACAGATCTGACGGTTTTGCAACGTTATGGGGCGCTGGCTATCTCAGCTAGCGACCCTCGACTTTTGGCTGTCGCACACAGACTTGGCCCAAGGAATCCGGCAATGCTTCTGACTCAGATTCAGAAGCATATCCCCGCGCCTCTTGAGCAACAGATTTTTGTGGCTTTGGCGTCGAATGGTTACGACCTCCGACCCGAAAAGTTCGCAGAGATTTTGACCGCTCATCGCGGACCGAGCCCGCTCACCATGTCGGCATTTGAACGCAAGGAGATTTCTCCCGGAGTGTTCTTTTCGTCGATTGACGCGTTTCAGGATTTCGTGAATACAATCATTTCCGTGATTGAGGACGCGAAGTTTTCGAGTTTTTCTTGCAGTCTTCGGTCAGCCATTGTGCTGGCTCAGACCTACGGTGAGAAAACGGAGACGGTCCTCAGTTCAATCATGGAAAACGCTGAGGATATCTACTACGAAACTCTCAGCAAGAAGAAGTTTGGTGAAAGCCAAACCAAGATTGTTTCGGTTATTGTCAATTTTTTGACCAGGAAAATCATTCCTGCGTGCCAAGAGACTGGCATCTTGCCGCCCGTTGATATTATGAGCTTCTTCGAAGATGCCTCATACGCCCAAGCACGTGCGGCCTGCATGCACGAAGGACAACAGCTTAATCTCGTGCCCGCAGGTTCAATCACTCCCGAAGGATCATACTATGGTGACGAATAGTCTTCGAGAAAACCTCTTGGCCCATTTCACAAATTCCGGTCAAGCCGAAAACCCTTTACGGGTAATCGGCTTGACTAAGGAAATTTTGGAACTTGGGCTCAACGATGAAGAGCTTCATGCGTTTTGCCTAGGACGCGCACGTCATCTTTTGTCCATCTTTCACGAGGACACCAAGATGAAGACGCCAAGAACAGCAGAACTGCAAGTGAAGTACTCCAACGCCTTCTCAGCCCTTAAAAAACGTGCAGACTTTGTTAACTTTCTTCGGGAATTTAGCGGGGAATACACGGAGGAAAGAAGGGAGGAGGTAATCCTTCGGAAGGCACTCGAGTCTGAGAGGGCGATCAGTCAAAATCTCAGAATCGAAAACGCCAAATTGACCACAAAGAGTGGCTCAGGAGTATCAATTCAGCAAAATTTTGGAGCCTATCTTCGAGGCATAGCTTCAAACTTTTCTCTCAGGCCCACAACTAACAAATGGGATGATCTCGCATCATTAAATGCTGAGGGAGAAATTGCTGTCATGAAAGTTCAGGGCAAGAGTCGAAAACGCCAACCCGATATCCCCGATGATTTGATCCAAAAATTTCAGAACGGGTATCGAATTCTGCAAAACCTCGGCGTAATCGATTTGACCAATACCGCGATCCTGCAGATATACAAAATCTCTGGAGGCAAAATACATCTCAGAAGGAGTGAGTTCAAAAGGATTTTGGGATGTGTTGATCATAATGCAACGGACTTGACGAGAACCCAGAATTCCTTCGGCAGGATTGGTTCTCCCTTGTTCTTCAACGAGACAAGTTTGTTGACGCACATAAAGCCGTTGTTCTTTGCTCCGAGTTTTTTGGTTGTATCGTCGATAGATGAACATTATTCCATCTTCTCGCATAACACCAAAGAGATGGTAGAAGAGATCACCTACAAGACGACAAGACCAACCGATGTGAACATGAAAAAACAGAAAATCCATCGAATTCAATTTCCTACTAGATATCTGTTCTTAGGCTTCAAAGCCAACCAGGCCGGAGTGTAGTAATACACATCCGGCCATTTTGTTGACAAAAAAATTGAGTATGATATCGTTAGGAGTATTAAATGTGGTATAATAATGTGGTATAATTAATTTATAAAATTTATGACAAAAGAAGCTTCAAAAAATAAGATGTTCGCGCTCAGTTTTAATCCAAAGCAGGTGGTCAAGAGACTTTTTGGTTCCTTGCCTGACAGAGCCCAAGATGTGATCGTGGGCAGATTTGGATTAAATCAGACTGGCGATGAAATGACTCTTGAAGCTATCGGCAAAAAATACGGCATCACTCGTGAGCGTGTCAGACAAATCGAAAATTATGCCGTGAACCACATTCGCAAAGCTAACACTTATGAAAAAGAAAAAGCGGTTTTTGATGAACTAAAAAACACTATTTCAAAAATGGGTGGCGTGGTTGCCGAGGATGATTTATTAAACCATTTGGGCAGCGACACAGTCACTCGAAAATACATTCATTTTCTTTTAGTCGTTGGAGATGATTTCAATAAAATAAAAGAAGACACCGAATTTAAGCATCGATGGCACATTGACGGCGAATTGGCTGAAAAAATTCATGATGCGCTTCGCAAACTTTATACCAAACTCGGTGATGATGAAATAATCCCTGAATCCGAAATCGTCGCATCATTTTTAGAGCACCTCAAAGATATTTCCAATGATTACAAGCAAGATGAAATCCTTACTCGTTGGCTTTCAATTTCCAAAAATGTTGCCAAAAATCCTCTTGGTGAATGGGGCAGATCAAAATCTTCAAATATCAAAACTAAGGGTGTGCGCGATTATGCATACCTCATCCTCCGCAAACATGGCTCTCCAATCCACTTCAGAGAAGTTGCCAAACTCATCGGTGAAGTTTTCAAAAAGAAAGCTCATGTTGCAACGACTCACAACGAACTTATCAAAGACCCTCGCTTCGTGCTCGTCGGTCGCGGACTTTATGCGCTGAAGGAGTGGGGTTATTCTACCGGTATCGTCAAAGATGTTATTTATGAAATTCTCAAAAAGAACGGCCCTCTTTCCAAAGAGGATGTTTTGGAAAAAGTAATGAAAGAGCGATATGTCAAAGCCAACACCGTGATGGTCAACCTCCAAAATCCAAAATTCTTCAAAAAGAACAAGCAGGGGATGTACACAGTGGCTTAAACCAAACAATATTTAAACAAAAAACAGCCGAACCTATCGGTTGTTTTTTGTTGACATTATTTTATAAATAATATATAAATTGACTGGAATTGAATCCATAAGGAGGATTTATGAAAGATTTGAGTGTGTTGGCGGAGATGGTTGAAATACCTTTGCACGAGTTTGAAGCAGCACAAGAGGCTTCCAAAGAAGTAACTTGTAACGCTTCAACTGTAGTCGAAGCAGAAGACGAATACCTTGACGCAGTTGCAGGAAGTACAAAAGAAGCAAATGCATTAAAGAGGTGGCTTGAACTCTGTTCCACAATTGAAGAGGTCATCGATGTGTACTGGACAGTGATGTCGCTGTGGGAGAAGGATTTGACCCTGCTCAAAATGATTGAGCTCTACGAGAAGGAGTAAGCGGAATGTTGCCCCGGAAGTTTTGGACAGCCAAAACTTCCGGGGCCTTTTGTTAAATTACTCCCAAGTAAGTTTTCTTTTTTGGAGGTGGGGTGATAAAATATTAATATGCTTTCCGGTTTTTTATCACCCGAAATTTGGAGTGCTTTAGTTTCAGCATTTAAATATATTTATTTGGCAATGCCGATATGGCTTCCAATCGCTTTTTTGGTGGCTCTTTTCAATGCTTGGCTTCGTTATGTCAGATCAAAATTTTGGCAAAAGGAGGGCTCAGTTTTGCTAGAAATAAAATTACCAAAAGAAATTACCAAGTCGCCTCTAGCTATGGAAGTAGTTTTGGGCGCTCTGCACCAGCCTGGCGGTGAAGGCACCTGGATTGAGCGCATATGGAAGGGTCAAACTCGCAGCTGGTTTTCATTGGAAATCGCTTCATTTGGCGGTAGTGTCAGATTTTTTATCTGGACCAAACCAAAACATCGCAATGCATTGGAGGCACAAATATATTCTCAATACCCCGGAGTAGAAATTTATGAAGCAGAGGATTACACCAAGCCTTTTTATTACAATCCAGAATTAAACAACATGTGGGGTTGCGAATTTATACTCACCAAGGCCGACCCTTTTCCCATCAAAACTTATGTCGATTATGGGCTAGATAAAGATCCAAAAGAAGAATTCAAGATTGATCCGATAACGCCGATGATAGAATTTTTGGGCTCGCTCACGGCAGGGCATAACGCCTGGATTCAAATAATCGTGCGCGCCCACAAAAAGAGAAGAATACTAGATGTCTTTGACGAAAAAGAGGATTCTTGGGAAGACGAAATGAAAAAAGAAAAAGACGCAATCATAGAAAAACTAAAAGTAGCCAAAGAAGAAGGTGGATTCCCCAGAATCCCAAGCAAAGGTGAGTCAGATATGATCGCTGCGCTGGAGCGTAGTGTTTCAAAATTACCATTTGATGTCGGCATCAGAAGTATTTATATCGCTGATAAAGATAAGTATAACTCAGGGAACCAGGGAGGAATTTTGGGATTTATGAAGCAGTACGGCTCACAAAATTTAAACGGCTTCAAGCCAAAGGGCTGGTTCTCTGATTTTGATTATCCTTGGGATGAATGGTTCCACTCAAAAGAAAGTTTGAAAATAAAAATTTTGGAGGAATACAAACTTCGTCGATATTTTTATTCACCTTGGAGAGCCAAAAAATTCCACGGCAATAAATCATTTGTCTTAAATGCCGAAGAGCTTGCTACCATTTTTCACTTCCCAGGTTCTATCGCTAGCACCCCAACCTTTGAGAGAGTTCCTTCCAAAAAATCTGAAGCCCCTGCCAATCTTCCTATTTAAAATAATTTTCACCGGATGAAAGAAAAAATTATCAAATTTAGACAAATTTTGTCGGAGAGAGCTGAAATAATAAGGCTCAAAATCGCCACTCATCCACAAATCATAATGTGGCGACTGCGTTTGTTTGGCGTGCATCCCTTTCTCGGAAGCCATTTTTTGAAAATTGTTGGCATTGCCGCACTAGTTTTGTTTTTTTATAGTTGTATTTATGTTTTGGCTTGGCGCTCCCCACGGCCTTTCCCCGAGCAAGCCCTGGTCAGCGTGGAGAGGGGAGCTTCACTTTCGCAAATCGCGAGCTCATTTGAAGAACAAGGGGTGGTACTTTCTTCTTTTTGGTTGAAGGCTTTTATCGTCCTCTGGGGTGGGGAGAAAAATGTCATCGCTGGTGATTATTATTTCCCAAATGCGGTGAGCGTCTTTAGCGTCGCCAAAATGTTAAACAAAGGCGACTTCGGTCTCATCGCTCGCAGAGTGACCATATTCGAAGGCACATCATCAGTTGAGATGGCGGAGATTTTACAAAAAGAATTACTCAGATTCGATTCAAAAGATTTTGTAAACGAAGTGGTAAATAATAATTACGAAGGTTACCTTTTTCCTGACACATATTTCTTTATGCCAAACACCAATTCGAGCGATGTGATTTTGATGATGCGCGAAAATTTCACCAGACAAACCAAACAATACGAAGCCGATGTTTTGAAATTTGAAAAACCACTCGATCAAGTCGTAATCATGGCTTCAATCATTGAAGATGAGGCAGGCAAAACTCTGGAAACCAAAAGGATAGTGTCAGGGATTTTGTGGAAAAGGTTGCGTTTGGATATGCCTTTGCAGGTTGACGCGCCGTTCATTTATTACAATGGTAAAAATTCTTACACCTTGACCAAAGAAGATTTAAGCGATGATCATGAATACAATACTTACAAAAATAAAGGTCTGCCACCAACCGCCATCACCAATCCGGGGCTTGATTCAATCCGCGCCGCTATCACTCCAACCAACACCGAATATTTGTATTTTCTTTCCGACAAAAGCGGCAATATGTATTACGCCAAAAATTTTGAAGGCCACAAAAGAAATAGGGAACTATATCTGGAATAACTCACCCCGCACTTCGTGTCGACCCTCTCTTACTACAAGAGAGGGTTTCGGAAAGTCCCTTCCCTTGTTGTAAGGGAAGGGATTTAGGGATGAGTTATTGTATAAAACATGAAGGCCGGGTGCGCTCCGCGCACCCGGCCACAATCTACCTTCCCAGAAGGAGACTGAATATTTCAGAGGGAGAAGTTGCAGTAACTTCACCCAATGTATAGAAGGGGGTATTGCCATTCACTGGACTGTTGAGGGTGATAAAAAGTGTCGCCCCAGTTTTTGAACTTTCAACCGAAAACATGATTCGATCAAAAGCAACACCGCCAGAATGGGAGTTTCGTAATGTCTGATTTTCTTCTTTGAAAACCAAATCAAGAAACAAACCATCGCATTGGAAAATAGAACTCAGCATGATTGACCTAACAAAATCAATCATCGCATTGAATGCTCGAAGTCCTCCACCGTTCATGTCTATTTGGAATTTCATCTTTCTCCTTTCTCCTTGCGGATTTCCGATTTATATAATAACATATTTTAATATGCAAAGTCAATCAAACAAAAAAGCATGCCCTGAGCGAAGCCCGCGGGTTTTCGTCGGACTTTCTGGAGGAGTTGATAGTGCTGTTTCAGCAGCACTTTTGCAGAGGGATGGTTTTGATGTGACTGGAGTCTTCATCAAAGCGTGGACACCCGAAGGTTATCCTTGTAGTTGGAAGGAGGACAGACGGAGCGCGATAAGGGCCGCAGCAATTTTGGATATTCCTTTTATTACACTTGATTTAGAAAAAGAATACAAAAAAGAAGTGGTTGATTATATGATTGCCGAATATAAAATTGGCCGCACCCCAAATCCTGACGTGATGTGCAACAAAGAAATAAAGTTTGGCCACTTTTTAAAATTTGCTTTAAAAAACGGTGCTGATTTTGTCGCCACGGGTCATTACACGCGCGCAGTTGCCTCTCCTCAGTCGAGGAGAGGTCGAGACGAAGTCCGGGTGAGGTTAGAGGAAGGCACAGACAAAAACAAGGATCAAAGCTACTTCTTGTGGACCCTCACCCAAGAACAACTAAAACACATTCTTTTCCCAATCGGCCATTTACAAAAATCAGAGGTTCGGAAATTGGCAGGCAAATTTGGCTTGCCACAAGAAACAAAAAAGGATAGTCAGGGGCTTTGTTTTTTGGGCAAAATCGATATGAAAGAATTTTTGACCAAATATATCGGTACAAAAAAGGGCAAAGTTTTGCTGGAAAGTGGTGAGCCGATTGGCGAACATGACGGTGCTATTCATTATACAATAGGAGAAAGGCATGGCTTCACCATCAATCAAAAATCAGAAAACAAATCACCTTTATATGTCGTAAGAAAAGATATTGAAAAAAATACCATCACTGTAGCCCCCAAACATTTTGGACGGCCGTCACAGATGTTAGTCAAAAATGTAATTTTAGAAGATACAAATTTAAATGATCCCACTTCGCTACCCCCTTCGCAAAAGGCTTCGGAGGGTCAAAGAAAGCTACGCGAGACTAAAGAAAATTTGTCTTGTCGCATCAGATATCGTCAGCAAAAAATAAAATGCAAAATTGAGCAAAAAGGAAATGAAATTAAAATAACTTTTGATGAGCCTCAAATGGGCGTCTCGCCCGGCCAATCTTTGGTTTTGTATCAAGGTGAAATCTGCCTCGGCGGCGGGATTATATTATAAAAGGAGGCTGCAACTTTCATCGCAACCCCCATAAAATCACCTGCGCACATTTTTCCCGTTTTCCCCCGCACAGCGACGAACAAATTCTTCAGTTATCGCAAACTTGCCGTCTAGGAAGCTTACAAGGAAAATATCCGTCTCGTTTGCGCCAGTGAATATGCTGGCCATATCTACCCAAGCTCCAGTGAGCCCGTCAAGAATTTCTGAAGGATTCCATCCTTTTCTCTTATAGAAATCATTGAGTTCCAAAAGAGTAAATTTGGCCCAAAAATCGTTTTTGACTTCCACCATGAAGCGAACAATCCTTCCTGCAGTCAATTCAATTTCGTGTTTACCAAACCCTCCAATTACAGAATCACCGTCCCTTAATAAAATGTGTGACGGCCGAGGAATTCCAATAGGAATCAAACCAATCAAAGGTCTAGGACTAATAGTTTCGCTTTGCATCTGTACACCTCTAGCAAAATATTACATTCACAAAACAAAGTGTCAAGGGTTTATTTATTCCAATAAACTTGCGATAATATTTTTATGAATACAATATATGTAATAAAAGCGACAGGGGAGCGAGAAGAATTTGATTCTCAAAAATTAAAAGCCTCACTTAGGCGAGCCGGCGCAGGCCAGGAGATAACCGACCAAATCACTGCAAAGATTGAAAGCGAGTTGGTGGATGGTATGAGCACCAAAGAAATTTATATAAACGCATTTAGAATGCTTGGCGGAGAAGAAGGTGGCAAAAAAGCGGCAGCAAAATATTCCCTCCGAAAAGCAGTGATGGAACTTGGTCCGACCGGCTTTCCTTTTGAGCAGTTTGTTGCAGAAATTTTCAGAGCAAAAGGTTTTGAAACTACCACTGATTACATTGCCAAAGGCGAATGTGTAGACCACGAAATAGATATCGTCGCATGGAACAAAGAGAAGTTGATTTTTGTTGAAGCCAAATTTCACAATGAGCTCGGCATCAAATCAGACCTCAAAATTGCTCTGTACATAAAAGCAAGATGGGATGATTTGGATGAAGCCACTTTCGATTTTGGAGGAGAAAGAAAAATGACCGAAGGCTGGCTCGTGACGAACACCAAGTTTTCTGAATCAGCTGTGAAGTATGCCAAATGCCGCAATATGAAATTAGTCGGTTGGAATTATCCAGAGCAAGGCAACCTGCAAGACCTCATCGAAGAAGCTGGTCTTCACCCTATCACTTGTCTGAATAGCAGTACTCCGAGCGATGAAAAACTTTTGATGCAGGCCGGCATCGTCCTTTGCAAACAAGCTCGCGAAAATCCAGACATACTCCGCCAAGCCGGCCTCTCAGATGAAAAAATCACTCGTATGATTGATGAAATAAATTTAATCCAAAAATAGCGTGGCTTTTTATAGAAAAAAACTTTATGATCCAAATGCAAAAGAGGCTTTTAAGGTAAGCCGAAGTAAAATTGATTTATTTGTGGAGTGTCCTAGGTGTTTTTATTTGGATAGGCGAATTGGTGTATCACGACCCCAAGGTTTCCCCTTCAACTTAAACAGTGCCGTTGACACCTTGCTCAAAAAAGAATTTGATATTCATCGCAACCAAAAAACTCCACACCCCCTCATGGACTCGTACGGTATTGAGGCAATTCCTTTCCAACACGAAAAAATGGACATCTGGCGAGAAAATTTTACTGGCGTGGAAACATTTTATGAGCCAGCTAATTTTGTCGTCTTCGGCGCTGTCGATGATATCTGGGTAGATAAAAATAATACTCTGATGGTAGTTGACTACAAAGCAACCAGCAAAGATGAGGAAGTAAATTTAGACGCAGAGTGGCAAGATGGTTACAAAAGACAGATGGAAGTTTATCAGTGGCTTCTGCGTCAAAATGGTTTCAAAGTTTCTGACACTGGTTATTTCGTTTATGCCAACGGCAAGCGTGATAGGGAAGCCTTTGACGGCAAACTTGAATTTGATATTAAAATAATTCCTTACGAGGGTAAGGCTGATTGGATTGAAAAAACTTTGATGAATATGAAAAAATGTTTAGACTCTGACGAGCTTCCAAAATCCTCCCCAAATTGCGATTACTGTTCGTACATAAATTCAGTCAGTAACGCTACCAAATAAACACCCATACCTTATTCGTACGAAAGGTACTATAGGAAAAATATGAAAGAAAAAAGTTTCAAACAAAAAGTCTTCGAGATAGTAAGTAAAATTCCAAAAGGAAAAACTTTATCATATGGGCAAGTTGCTACCAGAGCCGGTTCGCCAAAAGCTTTCCGTGCAGTTGGAAATATTTTAAACAAAAACTATGATACAAAAATTCCTTGCCACCGAGTCATCCTCTCAGATGGTAAAATCGGAGGGTATAACCGTGGACATAAAAATAAAATAAAACTTTTAAAAAAGGAAAGGGAGTAAATTATACAGATTTCCGCGGTCGCGGAAAAGTGTATGATATAAAAAATTACGATTTATAATATACACAAAGAGGTGCACCGAGGCACCCCTTTATCTCAGGGTCAGGAGACCACTAAAATAGTCACCATTTTCCCGTCTTTTGTTTTGATCTTCAAAGGTCCGTCAGACAGTTCTCTTATTGCCGAATATAATCTTAGGGCATTTCTGACAATGGTCCCCTCAGACACTCCTTCTTTCTGAGTTTCTTCCTTAAGGATTTTGACATCCCTTGAAGTCAGAGAGACAACAAGTCTCTTCCCGTCTTTTCTTGACATTATGAACCCTCCGTCTTGAAATGTATAATTATGTCATTCAAAAGTCAACATTCTCGTAATATCCCAATAGCTTGGAAACACTTAATCATATAATCTGTTTCCATATGTCATACACAAAGAATCCATATTTGCCCTGTTTGAGAA
>MHWW01000023.1:0-3545 GCA_001824275.1 Candidatus Zambryskibacteria bacterium RIFOXYC1_FULL_39_10
ACAATTGTACCCCTTTCGGTGTATAATAAGGGTAGAAAACTGAAACTTGAGATCGCGGTTGTCCGTGGTAAGAAAAAATACGACAAACGCGAAACTATCAAAAAACGCGACACCGATCGCGAGATTAGGAGAACCTTGAAAAATGAATAGTTGTCAGTCCAAAAATTCCCGCAAAGTTTGTCTGGAGGCGACAAAAATTCCTGAAGCGAGATATGCGTAGCATCTGAGAGCGGAAGGAATTTTTGTCGCCGGAATGAAATTCGGCAGGCAAATTTCGCGGGGATGATCGGCCTAGACAATAAGATACATTTGCAAAATGCGAGAGAGAGCAATAGTGACTCTTAAATCCGCTATAAATGATAACTGCAAACAAAGTTGTCGCAAAAGCAAAAGCCATTGTTTCTCCATATCATGGAGTCAATGATTTTGCTTTCGCTTACGTTAGAGCTTAATTTTAAGTTCGCCTAAGCGACGTCAAATTCTCTGATGTCTCATAAGAGAAATTTGGTGTAATAAACTTGAGACTCTGGAAAATAGTTGCTTCGCTATTTTTCTAAATGTTGAAGCTCGATGTTTTAAGATCTTGTTTGTTCCATACTTAAAACATTTAAAAAAACTGTAACAAACTAACTCTTGTAGAAATTTTTCAAATCTCTTATTGCACGCGAGTTCGATTCTCGCCATCTCCACAAAAATAACGAGCGAAGCGACTATATTTTTGTAGTCCTCGCCAGGATCTTCGAGATGCCGACGAGTATACGTCGGCGCCACAAAATTTTACTTCATCTTCTCTTCCCAGCCATGAATCATTTTGTCATCAGATTTGTAGTGATGCATAAATTTTTTTATTTTTGGCCAAATGATAAGACCTAAGAGCCCATCAAATAAAGCGATGAGAAATATCTCAAACATCCAATGCGCCGGATCTTTGAGTAATGTCCAAAAAGTTTCGTGTTCCATATGATTTAGCGAAATCATGTCGAACGATACGTCGATTAGAGTTCGACCCTAACTCTATCACATTTTTAATTTTCCAAACACGTCCCGCGATCTTTGTTTATTGATGATTCTATTAAAAATACCACCAGCTATTGACAAATTTTCTGTATTTGTTATAATACAAGTAGAAGGAGGTGGCCCCTAATGGCTACTAATTATACGGTGTCTCAGGCACCAGTTCTGGCAAGTGCGTTTTTGAACATCACTCTGCCAACCTCGATGGATGGGCTGAAGAAAGCCTTTCGTAAGAAATCGCGACAACTTCACCCTGACCTCGGGGGAGACCCTGAAGAATTCAAGCAGATGGTGAGTGTTTACGAGTTCATTGTCAACATTGCCCATCTGCCAGGCATCATCGACGAAAACGGTACGACCCAAAAAACAAACGGACATTTTAGTACCGTTGAAGGACTGTCCATCTTCGATTTGGGACTGGGTCTTGGTCCCACCAAGAATGGGAAAGACTGCCCCCGATGTCAGCACAAAGGGTACACAGTTGAGTTTGGATTTGTCCGCCGATCATGCCCCAAATGCAACCGAGCTGGTTCGGTGGTAATCAAAACCAGACGACCATGCAAGTACTGTCGTGGAACTGGCAAATTCAGGCAGGCTCGGACTGGCAGAGTGGTTGATTGCAATGCCTGCAAAGGCAGTGGTATGTTTGAGCACAATACATCCTGCCATTGTTTCAGTTGCTTAGGCACTGGAACAATCTTTAGTCAAACTGAGGAAGGTCACTACCTCAAATGTGTGGAGTGTGGCGGCAAGGGTGAAATTGAAATTCACAACCCAGTCCTCCCCAAAGGTCGCTTGTTCTGAAGTTCATTATGGCCTCGCGCTACACAGCGCGAGGCCATTCTTTATATTTCACTATTTTAATTTTCTAAACACGTTCTGCCATCACGACCCAAAACGACTTTGTGTTCAATTATTTTTATATCATCGCCTTTTATATTCATTTCCAAAACCAAACCAGTTGAGACTTCTTTGTTCCAATATTGATCAAATATAAAATTACCTAAGGAGTAATAAACAAAAGTGTCCCCTATTTTCTCAGAAGATAAAATAACGTGTGGATGAGAACCAACAATCAAATCTGCTCCTGCTCTAGCAAACATTTTAGCAATATCTTTAACTCTCTTCGGTGGCTCTACATATTCATCTCCCCAATGAGTATAAACAAAAACTATTTGCCCACTTTCCTTCTCAATTTTAATTTTTTGAGCTACTTTTTCTGCCACATCCCCACCGAATTCATTATAAGAAACAAATGAAACATTTTTTTCACCTATTTTTACTCGGTAAATTTTATCATTAATTATGTAATTTACCCCAGCATCATTTAAATACTTTTTAGTTGAAACTATTCCTTCATTCCCAAAATTACCTATATGATTATTGCCCAAATTTACTAGCTTTATGTTATTTTTGGCCAAAAGTTTGGCTGTGTTTGGCGGAAAAGTGAAAGTATAATTGTTTGGAGTGTCTATGACACTTCCCAAACTAACTGATGGGTTATTGGTAATTGGCCCCTCCAAATTACCAACGACTAAATCAGAATCATTCAGAAAATTACTAATACAAGAAAAAATGTAATCCTCACCCTTATTCTCCCCTACCTTCCTAATATATCTGTCAAAATTCATATCCCCCACAAACAAAATCTTCACCTCCCTTTTTTCATACAAAAAGAAGCTGACAAATAAAATAGCTAAAACAAATATAATTAAGTAAAATTTTTTCATTGCAATTTCAATACTTCGCCTGTTTAGGGCGGTAGGAGATGGCTTCGAGGATGTGAGGAGGGCAAATTTCAAAAGAAGAGTCTAGGTCAGCGATGGTACGTGCCAACTTAATTATTTTGTGATATGAGCGAGCCGACAAATCCAGAGTCCTGGCTGATCTATTTAAAATTTCCTTCACTTCATCTGATATTTTTAAAACTGTAGTGATATCTCGGGCGCTCATCTCAGAATTTGTACTGATTTTCCTATCAGCCTCTCTAAACCTTTTGGCTTGAATGCCTCTGGCTTTTATTATTCTGTCTCTTGCGGGGATGCTTTCACTTTTTTCAGCTTTTTCGGTGAGTTTATCATGATCAACTTTTGAAACTTCAGTCCAGATATCAATGCGGTCAACAATAGGCCCTGAAATTTTCCTTTTATATCTTTCTATTTGTAGTGGTGAACAAGTGCAAGGTTTGCCTTTTATTCCAAAATTTCCGCATGGACAAGGATTCATCGCCGCCACTAGTATAAAATGAGCCGGAAATTTGACCGTACCACGAGCCCGCGAAACTGAAACCACTTTTTCTTCCAAGGGCTCTCTCAAAGATTCAATGGCTTTGTTTTCAAATTCGGGAAATTCATCTAGAAAAAGAATACCTTTGTGAGCGAGCGTCACTTCCCCAGGTCTTGGGTTTGAACCACCACCAATAATCGCAACATGCGAGGCAGTGTGATGAGGTGAGCGGAATGGTCTCTCGGCAACGAGCACGCCATCTAACGCTCCGGTCATAGAATGTATCTCAGTCACCTCCAAAATTT
>MHWW01000023.1:3564-7732 GCA_001824275.1 Candidatus Zambryskibacteria bacterium RIFOXYC1_FULL_39_10
TATATCTGCCAAATCAAGCGATATATCATGCAAATTTTTTATTTCTTTCCTTTTTTCTGGTTTTAGTTTTTGATTTACATCCGAATCATGGGCAATATGATTTATGATTTCTTTCAAAGTTTCGGCTCCATAAATAATGACCCCATCTACCAGCGCCGCCTCCGAAGCGTTTTGAATTGGCAAATATATTTCTCTAAATCCCGCTTCCTTTGCCTTTCTAGTGAAAGCTAAGGCACCTTTAATTGGTCTCAGATACCCATCAAGAGAAAGTTCGCCTAAAAATATTTTGCCCTTGGGATCAAAAACAATGTCGCCACTGGCCAAAAGATATGAAAGAGCTATGGCCACGTCCAAGCCTGAGCCCTCCTTCTTGACCTCTGCTGGCGCGAGCGAAATAATCACTTTATGATTTTTGGATTTTGGTGATTCAAAACCAGTATTTTTTACCGCCGCGCTTATCCGGTCTTTGGCTTCGTCCACTGCTTTGTCCCCCAAACCAACTATCGAAAAAGAATTCAGACCTCGAGAGAGGTCTGCTTCTACATCAACAATATAAGGTTTTAAGAGATTGGCTTGTGCGCTGTGAACTTTAGCGTAAGACATGTTATTCCATATGTGCTTTGCAGGTGCGAGCGGCAGGATTGGCGATAAGGCGATCTTCTTCAATTAATTGACCCGATATTTCACAAATTCCGAATTTACCTTCTTCAATTTTTTTCAAAGCATCTTTTATATCGTTGTATCTGATCTCTAATTCTTTCAAAACCGCGGTGTTCCCCTCGTATTCTTCAATCTTATCTGCTGTCTCATTTTCATCAGCGTTGTCTGTGTCAAAATCAGCCGGTTCAGCCTCCCAATCAGCCTTGTTGTCCGGATTTTTACGCCCAACATCGTTTAACTCCTTCTCTACCAAAAGAAGTTCCTCTTCTAATTTTTCTTTAAAATACTCTGTGTCTATGTCGTTTCTCATATATTTATATTATCACAATAAGTCTATCTGGCAACAGAACGCGAAGCGAAGGCCCCCGACATATCACCGATTGCTCCAAGGCTATCCGTAATCAAAATAGTATTTTTATCAAGAAAAGTGTAAGCGATTTTGGCTTGGTTTTTTTGATTGACCAAACCTCTCGTATCTTTATTTTTAATAATCAAATCTTTCCAGTTAAATATATCTTTAACCGTCGGAGGCTGGAGTGATACTACTTTTGTAGTAGTGCTTGTGGAGGTAGCAATAGCGGAGGTAGTAGTACTAATCATGGTATCAGTCGGAGCAACTGGTGCAATTTCTACATTGAAAAATGCCAAATCTTCTTCCATTGTTTTTTCCCATTCAAGCATTCCCGAAAAAGCTCGGCCAAAATCATTTATTTTAATCACGAGGAAATTTGATTTTTCTCCATTTTGAGATATTACTCCTACTACATATTCATCTCCAAGAGTTCGTGCGAGTGTCCCTGGCAATGTTATGTCTAAAAATTCCAAAAAATTTCCAGCGTCTTGCAAAACTTCTCCGTTAGAATCAGATATTTTTACTATATTTGTTCCATTCTCAACTCTTAACTTAGCAAATTCCTCTCCAATATTTTTACTATTTTGGTTAGCCAAAATAACTTCATTATTATAAGGAATAATTTTGGTCGCAGTCACAACATTTGCCGGCGAGTCATCACCCACAAACTGTATAATATACAAAACCGCCACAATTCCGCCAGCAAGCAAAACAAGGCTCAAGGTTAGTGAAGTTAAATTTGTTTTGAAGCCTCCACCAAGAGCTTTAGCTTTTTTAGGCGCTTGCACAAGTTCTTCTTCTTTTTTTCTCTCTTCTTTTCTTTCCTTTTCTTTTAAAGTAATGGAGATAGTGGATTGATTTTTGTCTCTTATGAATTCTGCCATATCTCCCTGATATGAGCGCAGTGAAGAAAGCTTGCGTTTACTATGCAAAACATCAATTACTTTACCAAACTCCTTGGTATTTTCTTCCCCGCCCGCAACGCTCTCGCTTGCGAGTCGGGCAGGCTTTTTTTCAGGATCCATCCCGTTAGAAATATTCATAAATAATAAATAATTAAAATACTTTACCCCGCGATCGTGGTTCGTAATTTCTAACGGGATCCATAATTATATTATACTATGTTTTTTTCTGAATGAAATTGGGGTCAGCGTCTTTGATTGAGAGTTTGAGTCGGCCTTTGTCATCCAACCCTTTGATGAGAATCGGTACTTTCATTCCAATCTTCATATAATTTTCTACTTTATCAATTCTAAACGGCGCAATTTCGGATACATGAACCATGCCGTCACTCTTTGGCCCAAGTTTAACAATGACTCCAAAGTCGGCGACCCTCACCACTTCTCCAAAACACCTATCTCCCTCTTTGTATTCTTTGACAATGTCTTCAACCAAAGCCTTGGCCTTTTCTGCGCCCACTGATTCACCGGTGATGTAAACTGTACCATCTTCTTCAATATCGATTTCCACTCCGGTAGTATCTTTGATTTCATTTATAACTTTCCCTCCTGTACCAATAACCATCCCGATTTGTTCTGGTTTAATTTTGATTGAAATAATTCTAGGCGCCTTGGGCGACAATTCTTTTCTTGGCTCCTTTATTTCCGCCTCAATCACATCCAATATTTGAAGTCTTGCCATCTTAGCTTTTTCAAAAGCTTCTTTAAGGATTGGCAAAGGTATACCACCCACTTTGACATCCATCTGAACCGCCGTTACTCCGTCGCGAGTCCCCGCCACCTTGAAGTCCATATCTCCATGCTCATCCTCCGGTCCCTGGATATCGGTTAAGAGTTTATATTTATCTCCTTTCATAACCAAACCTGAAGCAATACCGGCGACCGGTTTTTTGATTGGCACGCCAGCGTCCATAAGCGCTAAAGTTGAACCACAAACCGAACCCATTGAAGATGAGCCGTTTGAAGCCAAAACCTCTGACACGATTCTAATCGTGTAAGGGAAATCCCCTTTAGCGGGCAAAATCGGAATCAAAGCTTTTTCTGCTAGTGCGCCATGCCCCACCATTCTGCGATTCATACCACCAACCCTACCAACTTCACCCACTGAAAATGGAGGGAAGTTGTAATGATGCATAAATCTTTTGTCGGTATGAGTTTCCATCCCATCTATCACTTGCGAATCTCCGGGAGCGCCCAAGGTTAATGCGGAAAAAACGTGAGTGCCTCCTCGATAGAAAATGCCTGAGCCATGCAAAATCGGAGAGACTCCGCCAGCTTTAGCAAATAAGTTTCTCACTTCATCAAAACCTCTGCCATCTATTCTTTTATTATCTTCAATCGAAATTTGATGAATAAAATCGTCTATCGCTTCGTGGAAAAGTTTTTTAGCCACTTTCATATCAGCTTCTGGCATATTTTCTTTCAAATATTTAAACCACTCCTCTTCCAAAGCATAGATTTTATTCTTGCCGGCTTCGCCCATCAAATCTTTCATTTTTGTTAGAACTTCCGCTTCAAAAGCTTTTTTCAAATCCTCGGCAATCTCAACTTTTTTGATTTCTCTTTTCTTTTTACCTATTTCTTTTACGATGTCCTCTTGAAATTTCTGCAGTTTTTTGAGTTCTTCATTTGCTTTCTCCATTGCTTTCATCAAAACTTCTTCCGAAGCTTCATTTGAAGCAATTTCAATCATATTTATGGTGCCCTCTCGGCCACAAGCGAGCAGATCTATTTCATAGTCTTCTTTTTTAATTTCTCCGTTCTCTAATTCAGACAAATCTCTCATTTCATATGAGGGGTTAACCAAAAACTCATCTTTGCCTTTGAGTTTGCCAATTCTTACAGCCGAAACAGGTCCATTCCAAGGTATTTCAGATGTGGCAAGGGCGAGAGATGATGCAATTACTCCCAAAACATCGGGGTCGTATTTATCAAGCGAGAGCACGGTCACGACAACTTGTATTTCATTTCTCAAATTACTATCAAAAAGCGGCCTCACCGTTCGGTCAACAATCCTGCCCGAAAGAACAGCCTCGTCTGATGGTCTGCCCTCTCTTCTCATAAATCTAGAGCCCAAAATTTGGCCTGATGCATAAAATCTCTCCTCGTATTCTACCGAGAGGGGGAAATATTCCAAATCTTTTTCGCCTTTTGACATAACCGCTGTCGCGAGCACAGTCGTGTCTCCCAATCTTAA
>MHWW01000024.1 GCA_001824275.1 Candidatus Zambryskibacteria bacterium RIFOXYC1_FULL_39_10
AAGGTTGCTAGGCACCTCCCCGAAGCGTATCGCCGCCACGCCACGTCCTTCATCGCTATTTCTAGCCAAGGCATCCACCATACGCCCTTGAATTTCCCATTAGGAAATTCAAAAACCATCTGTCCAACATCATTTTATTAAAATAAAATGATGCGGAATTTACTTAACTTTTCATTTTCATCCTGCCTTATGAGACTCTCCATCCCACTGGCAGTTTCTGTTTCTTCCACTTCCAACAAACAAAGACCCCTCGAATTCGCTTGAAATTCCCAATATTGAGAAAACCAAACTACATCGTGGTAATTCGTCAGAGTGGTATTAAATTGTCAAAATTCAATCTTGCTGTCCGAATCTGTCTTCTCTACCCTCCCAAAACCACCGAGATGAACTTGGGAGGACACAGAAATTTGAACAAAAAAACCGCTTTTTGCGAAGCGGGCTCATATCAAGCCAGAGGGTACTTTACCCTCTCTTACGCTTCGTGGTTAAACAACTTAAAAACATATGTATCCACAAGTATACACGAGAGCAAAAACCTGTCAAATCCTTATCTATATTGGTTGGGGAAAGACTGTGAATAACAAAAATTCGCCCCTTTAAAAGCGAATTTTTGTTAAAATTTAATTTTGTATTTTAACTAAATTATTTCTTAGAAGATATTTCTTTACCGACTCTTTCAACCACTCTACTAGCTGCTTCTTGACCTCCAAGGCCAAATGACAAACCAAGACCAAGCGAGAGTGCTACTACCAATCCTGTGAAGATTGTCTGGATAAATCCAGATGCGATACCGAGTTGTGAAAGTGCTACCAAAACAGCAAATACCCAGATAACCCATTTAGTAACTGTTGCCAAAAATCCAGCTGAAGTGAGATCTGCGGTCATAGCAGAAGAAAGTACGACCTTCTTCATAGCATCAGCCACATAACCTGCGGCGATAAGGATGAGCACAGCCACAATAACCTGAGGCAAGTAATTTAGTATATCTTTCAAAAACAAAGTTACTTGAGATAAGTGCAAAATATCAAAAGCGGCAACCAAAAATACTAAGATCACAAACCATCTAACCAAAGCTCCCAAGAAATTGCCAGCGTTAAGATTTAAACCTCCTTTATTAAGGAAATCCTCAACTCCAGCTCTTCGCAAAGCTTCATCAACTTTTATAGCCTTTACGACTTGAGAAACTACTCTACCAAGCAATACTCCGATACCCCAACCCAAAAGAACTATAACGATGGCGATAACGAGGTTTGGCACAAAGCCAATCACTCCAAGCCACAAATTTTTGAACGATAATGATAGGACATCGCTCCAAGTTGCTATTGTCATATATTTATTAATTATTAATATTATTAAATAATCTAGTAATTACAACATAAAATATACACCTTTGAAATACATCTGCAATTGGAGATGTGGATATCTACCTCATCGGCAGACAAGCACAAATCTTTACAAATTGAGCTTATTAATGATTTTTTCGTGAGGATATTCCAAAATATCCTTAACAAGTTTGTCAAACATGGATAAACGATACTTGAATTCGGCAGTTTCAAATACAGCATAACGGATTTCCTTGCCGATTTCTGATTCTATAGTCTTGATAATGTTATCCAGTTGACCCAGTTTAAGATTGTCCCCCACCACAAGTAAGTCCGCCCGGCTATCGGGATCTTTTATAAAAACACCAGCGATAATAAGAAGTTGAATTTTGCCCGCCTTAGATATTTTATTGACAATATCTTTGTGCTTGAAAGGATTTATATTATCCAAAAATGATTTTATAGCTTCTATGTATGGAAACTTTTGGTCAAGTGTCCAACCATTGGTCCTTTTGCGGAAGTTTCCGAGAGTTCTATTTTTTTGTCGTCTGATGGTTTTGGTATAGGATTTTGGTCTAAGGAAATTTATTTTTACCAGATTTGCTATTTCTCTCCTCGCGACCGACTTTGATACTTTGGCCCTTTCGGCCACTTCAGAACTATCAAAAGCCGCCTCGGGATTAAATAGATACAAATTTATAATCTTCACCTTTGCCGTCCCCCCAAAAAGTTTTTCTAATATATCCATATCAATCGCATTCTATCAGCTATTATAAATAAATCAAAAGCCCCTTTCGGGGCTTATGATTTTTATCGTTTGAGTATATTATTTCAAAGTTACCTTTCCACCAGCTGCCTCTACAGCTTTTTTCAAAGCTTCAGCATCTTCTTTCTTCATATTTTCAGCAAGTACAGTTGGAGCGGCATCTACCTTATCTTTTGCATCTTTTAGACCTAGAGCCAAAACCTCTTTTACTGCCTTAATAACAGCAATTTTGGTTGCTCCAGAGTCAGTAAGCTCAACAGTAAAGGTTGACTTCTCTTCTGCAACGGGACCAGCAGCAGGACCAGCGGCGGCTACAGTAGTAGCTGAGACACCAAACTTTTCTTCAAAAACTTTTACTAATTCGTTCAAATCCAAAACTGACATTTTTTCAATTTCTTCTACGATTTTGGCAAATTTTGCCGGAACTTTAGCCTCAGTTTTTGTTTCCTTGACTTCGGCAACTGCATCTTTTGTTGTTTCGTCCATAATTTTTAGATTAAATTCGAAATTCTAAATCCGAAATCCTAAACAATATTTAAATCCAAAATCCAAATGTTTAAAACTTTAGAATTTGAATATTTTGAATTTGTTTCGAATTTCGAGCTTCGTATTTCGTGCTTATTAATTTCTTTTTTCTGCTATCGCATTTAAAGCAATAGCAAATCTCTGTATTGGTGAATTGATGACGTTTACAAACATACCTCGCAAAACTTGAAGTGATGGAATTGAGGCAATCCCTACCATATCTATTTGCGATTTATATTCTCCATCAAAAACTCCACCGAGAATTGAGACCTTGCCATCAAGCTTCTTTTGAAAATCATAAATGCCCCTAGCTGGAGCAAGCAGATCTTCGCCATAAACCAAGGCCAGTTCCCCATTTAGGACAGGCATATCGCCTTTTATTTTAGCGGCATCCAAAACTCTTTTGAATAAAGATTTTTTGGCAACCACGTATCCTACATTTTCACCTTTGAGTGTTCTTCTGATTTCTGAAACATCTTTAACTAAGAGCTTGTGAAAATTCACAAACACCATCGATTTGGAGTTGTTTATCACTTTCTCCAAACCTGAGACTATTTCCTTTTTCTTTTCTTTTGTAATTGGCATAATTATAGTAGCTAGTAGCTAGCATTTAGTAGCCAGTAATTTCGACCAAGCCTAGAGCAATTAGAATTGCTTTTGCACAGGTCTTATAAAATGCCTGTGGTCTCTAAAGCTTTAATTAGAGAATACTCTTTTTATAAAATTTGTCAACTTGGCCACAAAACTTTCCGATTTAGGTGCTTCATAAATAATATTTCCAGTGCTAGTAGCTGGTTGTAATAGATCTTCTGAATCCGGCTCTTCTTTTTCAATTGATGGAACAGCCGAAAAAACATTTGCCTGTTGAGATTTTGGTTGTAAGACAAAACCCAAACTATTTGCTTTTTCTTGTATGACAAATGCTTCATTTTTTATAATTTCAAAATTTTTTGAAACCTCCTCTAGGTCTACTTCCTTAATCGGAGCTATGTAAAAAACCTCTTGTCCTAAATAATTTTTAAGAGAAGTCCCCATACTGTTATCCAGCCCTTTCATACTTAAAAGACTTTTATCTAATTTAATTGAGGAGTGTGGCAATACAATGGTATCAGGTTGGAAAATAAAACCTTTACCTCCATTTTCTATCTTCCAATTAAAAAGATTTATTTCTGCATTGCTCTTATTTGAAATTTCTAGATACTCTCCACCGTCTGAAACCAAAACTTCCGGGGTACCTACCTTTACTTTGAGTCGACTGACTGAAAACATATCCCCTGCTTTAGCGCTAAGCACCACCACATAATCACCCGAATATTTGTAAGTGTGACTAGTTAATGGCCCCACACCCACATTACCATCCCCAAAAGACCAGTTTAAATCCAAATTGGTTTCTATAGTGTTTTTCTTTATGGTCGCTTGAAACCAAATTGGACTGCCGGGTAAAGTAGTCCTGTCACTGCCCGCCAAAACTTCCAACTGAGTGCCGGATGAAGATGTGCGTGATACTGTACTGCCACCAGAAGATTGAGTATTTGTCGATGATTCTGTATTTGCCGATAATACTTCTCCAGAAGGATTTTGATTATCAGAATTTGAAGTATTGTTTGTAGTATTATTTGCAGTACCAGGAGTTGGCGAAGCGGATATCCAATTTGATCCAGTCCACTGCATTGTTTCTTTTGTTGTATTATCTCCGGCTAGCCAACCACTTGAAAAATCTAAAGATTGTATGATATTTCCATTTACATCCTTAAGTACTAAAAATTCACCGCCAGGTAAATTAATAAGCCCTCCTCCACCAAAACTGCCCGACACATCATCAATTCCGGAAACAGAATCGGAAACAGAAGGAGTAACTCTTTCTATCAAAAAATATCCATTGGCAATAATATTTTTAGATAATGAGATCATTAATGTATCTCCCCCAGCCTCATACAATCCCCATCCAGACAAATCAATATTTTCTGAGGTTGTGTTATAAAGTTCAACCCATTCAGCATTTGCTGATTCAGTAGTACCCATCCAAGCAATCTCATTTATAATCAACTGAGCAAAAGAAATCGCAGGAAAAACTAAAAATAAAAAGATGACAAATAAAAATTTTTGAAAATTGTTTTTCATCCCACAAGATTCGAAGCAAAATACATTAATAACAAGCTAACACAAACAATGCATAAAAAACCTAAAGTAAATCTGAAAAAAGTTTTATCAAAATATCGCATTGTTACAAAAATAATACCAAACCATAAGAATCAAGCAACCATACAAGAGTAGCCCTTGTATTTAGTTCCCTATTTTATGGTTATTGATGGGTTGGAGTTTCTAATAAATATTTTTCGAATCATTTTATTCAAAGCAAATCCTATTAAAATTAGAATGATGGGAAAATATATATGGCTTATATCTGTTCCTACTTCCAAAAGAAGCAAGGGTGAAATTAGCCATAGTACTGAGGATTTTTTTTCAAAAACGAATTTGTGGGATACTAATACAAGAAAAAAAATTAATGACAGAGGTAGACCTAATAATGTACTCCAACTTTCATTACTTCCTATCCAGGCCCCATTATAAGTATTTGGTAATAGGTTATATAAATATCCAAAATAACCAGAGAGGTAGTAACCTATAATTATCGCAATAATGATCAGGAGTGTTTTTGATAGTTTGTTTCTCATATAGTTTTAATTATTATTTATTAAATATTTTACATCATTAGTTATTAAATTATAAGCATCTTCTGTCATTTTATTTTTCTTAAGTAAAACCTTGAGTTCGGCTTCAAATATTTTGACCAGAATTTTATTAATCTTAATACTAAACTTTTCTATTCTCTTCTCTCTTTTTGAACCGTCTGGTAGTCTTTCCACTACCTTTTCTATTTTTTTACTAAATTTAATTGCACTATTCACTTGCTTCAAAAGAGCGTCCCGAGTCTTAACATCTTTGATCCAACCCAGATCGTATGATTTCTTAATATCAGCTAAAAGAGTTTCTGGAGTCACAATTTTTTCTGTTTTCAATTCATCTGGATTCTGATTGTCTACAGTGGTATTAATTGATGTTATTTGATTAGGCTCGGTCACTCCTTCTGTTTCTAATGTTATTGCCGCCTCATCAGAAATATAACTAGTTAGAACTCCGTATTTTCCGCCACTATCTGTACCCTGGACTTCAATTTTGTATTCCCCATCTAAAGGATTGGGAATAGTAATGTATTCTTCGTCAGCATTATTATAGCCAGAATAAAATGCTCCAGCGATTTCATTATATTCTTCACCTGTAGCAAAGTTTTTACCAATCCTTTTTCCATCTGGTGCAGTTATTACAACATCAATCGGAGAAAGGAGTTGAAGAAGTAATACCTTGATATCAAGATTAAGACCGTTATCTATATTTGTACCAGACACTTTATCTGTTAATATGTTAAATATTTGATTTGCTGCAATCGTAGGAAGTCGGTTATGATCTGAATCTACATTAATATTTTCTATTGAATCGTCCAAATTAGAGCTAAAGACCGTAACGGTATTGTCCCCAACGCTCCTCTCTAGTCCATGATCAGTTAGAAGTGGAACATAAAAATTTTCTGGTTGTCCATGCTCCCATAATCCATTTTTTGTAGTTGGAATAACTCTTATTTTTTCAATCGTTTTATTTTCTTTTGAATCCCCTACAATATTTATAACTCTTATTGTTGAGTTAAGTAAAGTATTTTTATTACTTTCTAAATTTTCAATAAATATGTTTCGGGGATAATTTTCTGAATATTGTCTATCTATTCCCGTGTTGTCATCTTTTATGTAACTGAATATGGGTAATAGTTGTTGGACCGAAACTATGGGACGATTATGAATATACTCAAAAACAGTGCCGAATCCGTTTCTAGCTGCCTCAGCAGTAAAATATGTATTTACAAAAAGACTCGCCGCATCTCTATCTGAAGCTCCACCCTCCCACTGCAGATATGCTTTAGGTGAGCCTTTGTGTGGTGTGCCTAGGAAGATGAGTTGGTCGACATTGTTTTGATATTGGCCGGATTGGACGTATTCACGAGCTACAAGGCCACCCATCGAGTGGGCAACCAAATCAACTTTATTACAATTAATATCTGGTAAATTTGCACTAGTACATTGTTGTACTACTGAGGCGATTTTGTTTTTTAAAAGATTAGCGGTCAAAATATTTGAGTCACGCCATTCGTAAGGAAAAGTGAAAAGATTTTTCTCTTTTTCATAGCCATTGGCTTCTAAGGTAGCGATGAGGTCATCATAAGTGTGAAGTATCGGGTCAATCAGCCACTGCCCATTTTTCTTGGCACTCCCCATGATTCCCGGAATTATAATAACTGGGTTTATTGTTGGTTCTTCTATCACTACAGGAGGCCAGACGGTGAGGAATGGTGTGTACAAAACATTGTCGGTTATCATGGTTCCTGAACCAGTCGGCGTGCCAGCATAGGTATTGTTTGGACCATCGGCACTTCCCCACCAATTGTCCCGAGCATCAATAATTTGAAGAGGCCTTGTCTCCCACCACCAGCCCAAGTCTTTGCCGCTTTCGTTGTAAACGCCATAGCCAGTCATAACCAAACTTGATTCTGAAATAGTAGCGGCGCCTCCGCGAGACCAAAGACCATAATCACCAGTAAATTCACTTTTGCTTATGGTCGTAGTTCCCGCATCTTGATAAATTGCCGCTCCACTATTGTATTTAAATAATGAATTTGAAATCGAAAGATTCGCTCCTCTTTGATAAATAGCGGCGGCAACTCCCGTCAAATATTCACCATTCCAATTAAAGCCACCATAACCTAGCGTCACATAATCCATTTCAGCATTTGAACCATTTTCTAAAAATATTGAAGCCCAACTCCTCGGAGCGGGAGTGGTGAGTTCGCCGTCGCCATTGGTGTCGCCACCAATAGAGTCATCTTTCAAAGAAGTTATATAAATTTTATTTTCTGCCGTACCTTTGGCTATCAAATTGCCACCCTGGACATTTATAGAACCATTGGTATACCGGTCCTCCATTTTGATAATCACTCCTGGTTCTATATTTAAAGTAATGCCAGCAGGAATCACAAGGTATTCAATAATATATGGTAAATCGCCAGAACTCAAAGTGATGTCTTGAGAGAGAACTCCGCCAATTTGAAATGCCCTTCTCATCAAGTCTGAACTCGTGTTGCCAGAATGAACGAATTCACTTGAAGCATCCACGATTGCCGTCCTATTATTACCAGAAAAAATGTTGTCGGTAACTGTAAGAGAATCGTGGTTGTAAGAGTGAAGTCCGTATCCATCATTGCGTCTTTCGGTGCGATCAATATTGTTTTTTAAAGTGTTGCCAGATATTATTGCAGATCCGCCGTCAATGCGTATACCTATGTGGTTGTCTTCAATATTAGAATTAATGACTTGTAGACTGCCGCTTTTGTTGTATATTCCACTGCCCACTGTCATGGTACCGCCGCCGCCGTCATTTACTATTTTATAATTATGAATAATTTCTGAATTTTTAATTTCTAGAGTGCCGCCATCATTTTCTATTCCCACATAATTCCCATAATTATCACCGCCATACCCCGCAAATGATAAATTAATATATTCCAAAATTCCTTCGGAGCCAGTTTTGAAATATAACCCTTGCCATTCGCCAGGACTGCTGACACTTGGGCCAGTACCGTCGGTATCTCCCCCAATTTCGTCATTCCAAAAAGAGGTGAAATAGATTGGTTGGCTTTCAGTGCCCCGAGCAATGAGCTTGCCATAAATACTCGGACCTCCCATTCCCGTTGCTTTGCCTTTTATAATTGTGCCAGGCTCAATTGTTAGAGTGACGCCAGCAGGGACCGAAAAATAGCTCTCTATAATATAAACACCACCTTCGGGAGACCAGGTGGTGTCGGTTGAAATTGAACCAGAAATGATAGTATCGGCCAAAGCAAAACTAGGTAAACTCAAAAAAATAAACAATATAATCAGAAAAATAGCTCGTCTCATACTAATTAAGATTTATAATCAAATACTATCACGCATAACACAATCTTTCTGTGGATAACTTTTCAAAGTAGAACAACAAAAAATCCCCTTTCAGGGATTTTTTGCTTAGTCAGACCTTATGTTAGACCTCTCGGTAAAACATACGGTTCACAAGAGACTAAATTTAACTTAAGGAAGGGTTACTCAGCTTTTTAGGAATATTTAGAGATATTGTGAACTATCCACTTTTTATAACTTGATTTTTCATTAGACTTGGTATATACTACTTAAATCAAGACGAAAAAGGATCCGAAGGGTGTTAGTGCCTTAGGAGCCTTTTTCATTTATGTAATATAATTTTTTATATTTTCTAAATTATCAAAAAACTCTGAACCTAACTCTTTATACAAAGACGAGGCAAATTTTTTATTAGGGAACAGTATTTTTGCAAACTTATCTTTTAGAATGAGATATTTTACTAATTTTTTATAATCTCCATCACCAGAAACTAGCACAATTTTATCTAAATTTTTGTTATCTATAATATTTTTCATTACTTCAAATACGATATCTGTATCGACATTACCTTTCTTTTTAGATCTCAAAAGCTTTGTATGCTCTTTAAACAAAACTATAAATCCAGCTTTCTGAATATTGTTATATAAATCATCGTTTTCATCCTGTAAATAACCTAAAACGTAATAGGCTTCTCCAACATTATAATTCTCCCTTAAGTAAATTCTGAACTTTGCCAAATTCACTTTCCAAGCACAACCACAAATACAATCTTCCAAATTAATATCTTTTAATTCTTTATTTAAATTTTCAGCACAAATATGACATTTGGTCGTTCCAAAGTGCATATTTTGGGCATCTATAAAAGCAATATTTGTTTTTGGTTGTATTTGTTCTCCCATAAAAAAACCGTATAAGATTGTTTAATCATACCAGAGGAAATTAATACAAGCAAAAACCACCCGAAGGTGGTTTTTTGCTTAGTCAGACCTTATGTTAGACCTCGCGGTAAAACATACGGTTCACAAGAGACTAAATTTAACTTAAGGGAAGCTTACATCAACCGTTCTCCATTCAGTCAAACCAGCCATAAAGGTGGATGATTGAATAGCACCAGAAGAAGCGGGCGCCCAGTTGACTTTCTCAAGTCCTACAGCATAGAGACCTGTGGCCAAATCGGTGACAAGGCCAGTTGCAAGTCTTCCAGGTACTAAGTACACCACTGAGATATCAACAGAGCTACCTTCTGCCAAGGTACAGGTCTCTGCTGGAGTAGAGTCAACACAAGTAGACGAAATGGTGTAAGAAGTTGAAGTAGCATGGTTTGTAGTAGCTGCTGCACCACTTTTATACAATGTGAAGCTGTTAGTTGCACCAGTCATAGAGAATGCTGGACCTTGTGTAGCATCAGAGGTAGAAGCTACTTTACCTAGGTAAAGATCTGCTCCCATCGCCTTGACCCTAACATTGAAGGTAGCGGTCAAAGTAGAGGTGCTGGTTCCGCCAGAGAATGGGGCGCCTTGAGGCACACCCGAAGTGGTAACGGATTTGGAAACCAAAGTTATCTCTGGGCCAACATTTCTAATAGTAACCGTCCTGCCAGTTGCAGAACCAGTGGCAACGACAGCAGTACCGGATGAGTTTTCTGCAGTAACGGCTGTAGCAACAGCAGTTACATTAGCAACACCAGCGACGAATGTGTCAGCGGCCAAAGCGGCATCAATGACGTCAATCTTAACTGTCAAAGTCTTGGTTGTGTCCGCAGGGACAGTCCAATCAATGTCAGAGAAGGTTGCGATCTTTGCTGTGAGAGTACCGGTAACAGATGCTGAACCTACGAGGGTTGAACCATCATAGAGATAAACGGTAGATGAAGTGGCAACGTTTGCCCCACCTCTGGTAATATCAACAATGAGGTCAGTGATTTTTACAGCATCTTTTTCTGCCTTGAAATCAACTGAAGCAACTGTGAGTCCCTCACACTCATCACTGTCTGTACCTGATGTACAGATCACTTGTTGAGTAGCGGGGGTAGCTGAATTGAGGGAAACAGATAGAGCGGCGGAATCTAAGAGATCAGCTGTAGAAGTAAAGGTACGAGTGAAAGCTGTTGCGGGACCGTATTGATCAATCCCAGCTCCATCTACACCACGAACACCATTTTCTGGAACACCAAGTGTCCAAGTCCCAGCGTCGTAAGTTGAATCCCAGCTAGTTTTAGCATCAAGAGCGATGTAAAGCACTTTTGTGCTACCAGCAGGAACAACATAATTGAAGCCGGAAAGAGTTACAAAATAGTCAGTACCATCTTTGACCACGGTAGTACTATTAAGGTCTGAAGAGGTAAGTACATTTGAACCATCCATGACATAGATCTTGTCAGCAATCTTGGTATAGAGAAGGTTGTCACCAGTACCAGAAGTGTAATCAAGATCAACTTTAATTCTCTGGATAGAAATGTCTGAAGTCTTAGGTTCAAGCTTGATGCCGAGAACCTGCTTCTTGCTATCACCTTCATAGAGCTTCACGCCGGAAGCTGGAGAAGGATTTAGAGAAACAGTAACTGTACCTTCTACTCCAGGAGTAGTGATGCCACCAGTAGTTGTACCACCAGTAGTTCCACCAGTTGTACCACCAAGAGCATTTACTTTAGCTCTAGTGATAGGACCAAAGTAACCTACAGCAGGAGTGATTCCAGCTGATACTTGATATTTAGCAACTGCAGACTGAGTCAAAGGACCAAAGTAACCCATAGCAACGCCAGCTGGCATTACCAAGTGACCTTTGGAAACTAACCATGTCTGTAATGCTGAAACTTCTGCACCTGTAGAACCGATTGTTAAATCAGTAGTAAAGGTTGTGCTTGATCCGCCAGTAGTTGCACCACCAGCAATCTGAGCCTGAAGTTGAGCAATCTGTGCTAACAGATTATTTATCATCGCCTGAAGCTCAGTAGTAGTTTGAGCGGAGACAGGAACTGCCACCATACTCAAAACCATTGTGAAAGCAACGGCACTTGCGAACAATTTTGATTTTAATTTCATAAATTTGAATCTATCTAAAACTTCACTTTTATTTTAATTTTTTTGCGAAGTGTTTAAACAGTTATTAAATAAATTTAAATCTCGCGATAAAATTTATTTAAACTAATAATTAATCAACTAATAAATAATAATTTTCAACTAATTCCACAGCCTCTGTAATCGACAAGAAACTACGGATTTAGTAACAATAGGAATTTTACCGCCTATAGCCAACACTTGCAAAAGCAAATGTGTGGATAAAGGTGTATAGGTAGTATTGCACATTATTCATATTTAAGCAACAAAATACCTGCTCCACCTTCTCTCCCCCACTTTCTTTATTTTATTCTCGCTTATGAGGGCGATAAGCTCTCTTTGCACCGTTTTCTCACTACAGCCGGTGATGTTTGGCACTATGTCTTTTATACTTGCGTTGTTATGTCCTTTAATAAACTCCAGAATCATATTCTTCCTGGTGTCCTTTCTCTTATGTCCGTTTCCATTTTTTATGCTCAAATTATTTTTAATTACTTCAGATTGACTTGCGTTATTTATAGGATAAGTTTTTTCAAAATTATTTTCTATACTTAATTTATTTATATCAGCAAATATACTCTTTACCGAGCTATTTTTATCTTCGTTTGATTTATCTGAAAATTTGTTCAGTTCAGAAATAAAAGCCTGGAACTCCCCCTTTATTACTCGCCCATTCATTTCAGATATAAGACCGGAGACAGATGCAATATCAAGCATAGAAATAAGTTCCAGTGCATTTTTTTCTATGCCTCGTAGCAAATTGTTTGTCTGATCAAAACTTATGTCTTTTAAATTAACAGACATGGATACAAGGTCAAGAGACAACTTTTTCATTTTTGTCTTCAATTCATCATTATTTTCAATCACATTAGAAATCAGAAAAACTGCTGCGGCTAAGCGGTATGATTTGTTATATATATCCATAAAATCGCTATTTTTTATAATTATATCAGTCATATGAGACAGACACATAAAAGATTGATTGTCTTATATATTTTATATGTCCTTTATATTATATACTATTTGACTTTAAAAGTCAAGTAGTGGCTTTTAAGCCTGTCATTTAAGGATATTATGTCCTTTATAAAAAATCAAGCATTTTTAAAGTTTTTCACTTTTAAAAATTCAACAAATTTTTAATATGTTATTATTTATGTATGGCGAGAAAAAAGAATAAGAAGGAAATCAAAAATCCTGAACCAAAATTAAGAAGATTGAAAGACGATACACTTTCCTGGATCTTTGCAGTAACATTTTTTGTTTTGTTTATCATCTTTATATTGGCCCCGCTTGAAATGGCGGGTAATGTCGGCAATAAGATGTACAACATTTTGAAGGTGCTGTTTGGTTTAGGATATTTTTTGTTGCCACTCTTATCACTCCTTCTTTCAATTTCGTTTGCGAAATCAGTTAAACATTCTTTTGGCACCACCCGAGCAATCGGCTCGTCACTTTTCTTTTTGTCGTCCCTCGCGCTACTTGACCTAATATTTACAGACAAAGGAGGAATGATTGGTAAGTTTCTACACAAACCATTAGTCAAACTATTTGATGTTTACGCCACTTCAGTAATTTTGGGAGCACTCATCATTATAAGCATTTTGGTTATTTTTGATGCCTCACTTAGTTTTTCTTCTATCAGAAATATGTTTAGAAAAGATGAAGAAGATGCTGAAAATGAAAAAATATTGCCAAGCAATGAGCAGATAAAAGACCTACCCGAAAAGGCCCCCATCATCGCCCCTCAAGCAGTAAGTAAGCCAAGTGTCCACTCTGAAGAAGGTGGTGATTTCAGAATTCAAAAAAATATTTCCCTTAAAGCTTTTGCTCCTCCCCCACTCTCACTCCTCGAGAGAGACAAGGGCAAACCAGAAGTCGGCGACATCAAAGCCAATTCAAACATCATCAAAAGGACTCTGCAAAACTTTGGCATTATTGTAGATATGGATGAAATTTCAATCGGACCTTCGGTCACCAGATACGCTCTGAAACCTGCTGAAGGAGTTAAACTTTCTAGAATTTTAGGTCTGCAAAATAACTTAGAGCTCGCTTTGGCCGCTCATCCCGTCCGCATTGAAGCCCCTATCCCTGGCAAGTCACTCGTCGGTATTGAAATACCAAATTCAACCAAAACTATGGTGGGTCTCGGCTCATTACTTTCGCAGAGTGAATACACCGATTCGTCCAAATCACTCATGGTGGCACTCGGCAAAAGCATTTCAGGAGCTTCTATTTTTGCCAACATTGCCAAAATGCCTCACTTACTTATCGCAGGTACAACCGGTAGCGGAAAGTCTGTGACTATTCATGTCATAATCAATTCCCTGCTATTTCGCAACTCACCTGAAAATCTGAAATTCATAATGATTGACCCCAAAAGAGTTGAGCTTACCCAATACAATAAAATCCCCCACCTTTTGACCCCGGTCATCACTGATGCCAAAAAGGTTATAATGTCACTTAAATGGGCCGCTAAAGAAATGGATCGCCGTTATGACATACTTGAAAAAAACAAAGTGAGGGATATCGAGTCATATCATAAAAATATTCTTTCACCGGCTCTCGAAAAATACAGGAAAGACAAAACTGGTGAGGTGCCCGAGCTTATGCCCTACATCGTGATAGTGATTGATGAACTGGCAGATATTATGCAAGCCTACCCAAGAGAACTTGAGTCTGCAATTATACGCCTCGCTCAAATGAGTCGTGCTGTCGGCATCCACCTCATACTTTCAACTCAGAGACCATCGGTCAACGTCATCACCGGCCTCATCAAAGCAAACATCCCTACCCGTATTGCTCTGCAAGTGGCCTCTCAGTTTGACTCTCGAACTATCCTCGATGCGGCGGGGGCCGAAAAGCTCCTTGGCGCCGGCGATATGCTTTATATGTCAGGTGAAATGTCTAAACCAATCAGACTTCAGTCCCCTTTTATTTCGGAAACTGAGGTTAAGAAGGTGGCTGAATATTTAATAAAAAATTCTGAAGACGATATTCCAACCGACATCAGTATGGAGGCAGATCAGACCAAGAATGTTTTGTTTGAAACGCTTAACAGAAGCGATAATCAAGAAGAAGACGAACATTATGAAGAAGCTCGAGAAATAGTGATTCAAACTGGTAAAGCCTCAACTTCATACTTGCAAAGAAAATTAAGAGTTGGTTATGCCAGAGCGGCTCGACTCATCGATATATTAGAAGAAAATGGTGTAGTCGGCCCAGGTGAAGGTTCAAAACCAAGAGAAGTATTAATCAAACCTGAAAACGGTTTTACTCCAGACCCAGAACAAGAAAATGAATCAATATAAATTTGAAAGAGGTTTCAATATCAAGTTATTTGTCATTACTGCTTCTATTATATTGCTCATTTCTTACGGCTTGTTCAACGCAAGAAATTTGATTATGGGACCTACCATAGAAATATTTAGTCCGACGCCCAATCTAGAAACTGAACAAAATATTTTAGTTATCAAAGGCCGGGCAAAAAATATTTCCTTCTTAAGTCTAAATGAAAAGCCTATATTTGTTGATACTGAAGGATTATTTGAAGAGAAATTGCTGCTTTCCCCTGGTTCTAATATAATAGAAATCAGAGCCAAGGATAGGTTTAAGAAAGAAGTTTTGGAGACAATCAAGGTATATTATAAGCAGAATTAAAAAAATGAAAATGAAAAAGAAAAATAAAACAACAGAAGAAAAGCCAACCAAAAAAAGTAGCGATTCTGGGATTCAGGATGCTTTAAGAGAAATCAAAACTAAGTTTGGCGATGACTCCATAATGATGCTTGGAGACAAACCTCATGTAGACATCAACGCCATCCCAACCGGATCAATAGGTCTTGATGCAGCCCTCGGTGTCGGTGGAGTTCCCCGAGGCAGGATTATAGAAATATTTGGACCAGAATCATCGGGCAAAACCACTCTTTCCTTACACATTATCGCTGAAGCCCAAAAGATGGGCGGTATTTGTGCCTTTATTGATGCAGAACATGCCATGGACCCAGAATATTCACAAAGATTGGGAGTAAAGATTGATCAACTTCTTATTTCCCAACCTGACAATGGTGAGCAAGCACTTGATATCGTAGATTCCTTGGTACGCTCAGGCAAAATTGATGTGATAGTTATTGACTCAGTCGCCGCCCTGACACCCAAAGATGAAATTGAGGGAGATATGGGCGCCTTTCATGTTGGCAAACAAGCCCGCCTAATGTCTCAAGCTCTTCGCAAATTGACCGCTATCGTCGCCAAATCAAAAACCGTAGTTATATTTATAAACCAAATCAGAATGCAAATTGGTGTGATGTTTGGTAATCCAGAAACTACTCCAGGAGGCAAAGCTCTGAAATTTTACACTTCCGTCCGATTGGATATCCGCCGAATCGCTCAAATAAAAAAGGGTGACGAAATAATGGGAGGTAGAGTAAGAGTAAAAGTAGTAAAAAACAAAGTCGCCGCTCCATTCAAACAAACTGAGTTTGACCTGATGTACAACGAAGGTATTTCTAAAGAAGGTGAGATCATCGCGCTTGGAGAAAAGTTTGGCATCATTTCCAAATCAGGCGCTTCGTACAAATATAATGACACTCCCCTCGCCCGCGGTTATGATGCAACGAGGCAAGTGCTCAAAGAAGACAAAAAACTTTCTGATGAAATACTCAAAAAAATCCGCGAACAACTCAAAAACAACACCGCCCCTGCAATAATAAAAAGTGACACTAGCGACTCCGAAAGCGAATAATATATTTTGTGCCAGTTTAAGAATAGTATGTCAAGTGGATTTTAACCTTAATTTAGGGTATATTTTGACTAATGTTTGAATACAACGAAATAACACTTGGGAAAGTGATTATATTTGATAATGAACCCTGGGAAGTAATCGCTTCTCATGTTTTTCGTAAACAACAAAGAAAGCCAGTCAACGCTACCAAACTCCGCAATCTAATTACCGGCCGAGTGACCGAATACTCCTTTCACCAATCTGAAAAAGCCGAAGAAGCAGAAATAGAATACAAAGACATAAAATTTATTTACGAAGCCAAAGGTGAATATTGGTTCCACGAAGACGGCAACCCTTCAAAAAGATTTGCTTTAAAAGAAGAGCAGATCGGACAAGGTGTTAAATTTTTAAAAAAAGATGCGATCGCAAAAGCGATGGTATTTGATGAAAAAATTATTGGTATGAAATTACCAATCAAAGTAGAACTCAAAGTAGTGGAGGCGCCGCCAAATATGAAAGGTAACACTGCTCAAGGTGGCAACAAAGTAGTGAAAGTTGAAACCGGCGCGAGTGTCAACGCTCCCCTTTTCATAAGCGAAGGCGACACCATCGTCATAAACTCCGAGACCGGCGATTACGTTTCGCGAGTGTAATTTTGACAGACCTCACCCCTTACCCCTCTCCTAGACTTAGTAGAGGGGAATCATACCTAATACATAGTTTTATTTCTAGAATTTTTTATTTTTCCCCCTCTCCTTAGACAAGGAGAGGGCTACGCGAAGCGAGGGGTGAGGTCTGAAAGAAATTACATCATCACCCTTGCATCCACAATAGTAGCAGAGGTGTCGGTAGCCATAACTGGATTAAGGTCGATCTCTTTTATTTCAGGGTGAGCAAGAGCGAGACGGGAGAGGTTTACTAAAATATCGGCAAGGAGGTCAAAGTTTACAGGCGGCTCACCGCGCATACCTTGCAATATTTTGATGCCTTTTATTTCCTGCATCATTTTAAGTGCTTCATCTTTTGAAATTGGTGCTATACGAATCGTTGTATCTTTAATTGCTTCAGCGAGTATGCCGCCGAGACCAAAGAGAATTGTAGGCCCGAATGTGGCGTCTCTCTTCATGCCTATTATGACTTCCCTACCGGCTGACATTTTTTGAACGAGCACGCCCTCTATGTTTGCTTTTGAATTTATGGAGTGCATTTGATCCCACGCCTTTTTTGCTTCTTCTATGTTTTTTATATTTAGAGCAACTGCCGCCAAATCAGTTTTGTGAATAATATCAGGAGAAATCATTTTTATTGCGTAAGGACCTTCCCCATATTCGTTAAGTGAGTTATACAATTCATCTTTGTTTTTTAAAAACTTTCCGTTTATGAAAATATTAAAATCGCCTAAAATTTTGGACGTATCATTAAAGGGCATCTGATGTAACAAAGACTCTGTAGGAATACTGTCAGATATAGTTTTTTTCTTTCTCCCCTCTCCGGCATCTAGGAGAGGGGCTGGGGGTGAGGTTAAACCATCAAGAGCTTCTGTAACATCTTTGGCAAATGCAAAATTTACTAGTCCAGATTCAATCAAAGCGACACGGCCGGCTTGTACCGACGGTCCGCCCATAAAGACTGGCAGTATCATTTTCTTATTTTTGTATTTCATCAAAAGTTTGGCCGTCGCTTCCACTTCAGTCATCATTTGAGGCGTAAGCATAACAATAATGCCATCCGCTTCTTCGACTTCACATAAAACATCAAGAGCCTTTTCGTACCTGTCGGAGAGTGCATCACCTATTATATCAACGGGGTTACCAATTGCCGCCATGGGTGGCAAAACTTTTTTAAGTTCTTCTTTGGTATTTTCATTCAACTCAACAAGCGAGAGAGATTTTGAATTATCAACCAAATCGGCAGCAACAACCGATGGGCCACCACCGTTTGTAAGTATTATCAAATTTTGAACAGGTTTATTTGTTTTGACTCCAAGAGATAGAAGTTTGGCCACATTAAAAAATTCACGTAAGGAAGAAACTGTGACAGCTCCAGCCTGCTTGCAGGCACCGGAAAATGCCATTGACGACGGGACCAGCGAGCCAGTGTGAGACATTACGGCTTTAGACCCATGCTCCGATACGCCCGCTTTGAGTATTACAACCGGTTTGCTTTTTGTTATTTCGGAAACAAGACGCATAAATTCCCCACCGTCACTTACCTTTTCCAAATAAATTAAAATTGAATCCGTATCGTCATCGTCTTTCAAATATTTTAGAAAATCAATTTCGTTAAGCTGTGCTTCATTGCCTAAACTTATAAATTTTGAAAAACCTACACCTTCACCCGTCGCCCAATCAAGCATGGCTGTGCCCAAAGCGCCGGATTGGGAAAGCAGGGCAATCTTCCCAGGTAAAGGTTTGTGCGGGGAAAATGATGCGTTCAAATCGCTTTTTGTATCAATAATGCCTAGACAATTTGGCCCGAGTAAATTTATATTATTTTGTTTGGCAACGGCGGCAACTTTATCTTCCAATTCTTTGCCGACCGGTCCCATTTCCTTAAAACCGGAAGAAATAACGATTGCGTTTGTTATTTGCTTTTTACCACAATCTTCCAAAATTTGAGGTACCAATTCGGCTTTAACCGCAATAATAGCCAAATCAACATCATCTGGTATTTCTTTATTTTCCAAATTAACCGAAAAAACTTTTATTTTTTTATTTTCAGATAAATTTTTAACCAAAGCAAAACCTACTTTTTTATGGTCAGATGATGCGCCAATAACAGCTACAGATTTTGGATTAAAAAATTTATCCATAATTACTTATACAATTCTTCTTCAAATGTAGGTTTTTCTACTTGATAGAATATGCCGAGAGGAACTTTTTCTTCTTTTTCCTGAACTTTATTTATAGCCGCACCTAAATCATTTTTTGTTAAATTTTCGTCTAACCAGTAAACTCTTTCTTTGAAATAATCTCGTGTATCAAAAAATGTAATGCAAGGCTGAATAATATCTACAAAAGAAAATCCTTTGTGGGCGATAGCGGCCTGCATAATTTTTTTGGTACCTTCAATATCTCCGGCGTAAGTACGCGCCACGAAAGTAGCCCCGGCACTAAGCACCAAAAGTAGCGGATTAAAAGGTTCTTCAAGACTACCAAACGGTGTTGATTTGCTTTTGTAACCCTTGGGACTCAGAGCATCAGCTTGGCCGGTGGTCAGAGCAAAAACCCGGTTATCGTGGATAAAAAGATTTATGTCTGAATTTCTTTTGGCAGCGTGGACTAGGTGTTCCAACCCCTCGTCCATTGAATCGCCGTCACCAGAAAATCCTACGATTGAAAGTTGCGGATTGGCACATTTGGCACCCGTCATGGCCGGAATGAGACGACCATGGAGTGATGTAAAAGAATTAACGTTTAAATAATCCGAAATTTTGCCGTGACAACCGATGCCAGCAAAAGCCACTAGATTTTCCAATTTGATTTTGTTTTCGTTTACCAATTCAGTAACAGCTTTACGGAAAGAAACCAAAATCTGCGAGTTTGGACAACCTGGGCACCATGTTATTTTTGCTTTTGTAGCTAAGTTTTGTAGTTCCATTTCGTTTGGTCCCCTCCCCAACCCCTCCCCTTGACAAGGGGAGGGGTTGGGGGTGAGGTCATGTTCTGTTATTAATTTCCTCTGCCAATTCCATCGGGTCAAAAGGTGTGGCATCATATTTCAAGATGCTCTCGCAAACAATTCCAGTTTTTTCACGAATTAGTGAGGCCAGTTGGGCATTGTGATTACCTTCTATACAAATAACTTTTTTATTTTCCAATTCTTTTTTAATTTTTTCAGTATCAAAAGGTTCAAGCCAGACGATTTGCACCAGTTTGACTGGTTTATTAAAATATTTTGATGCCTCAAGCACCGGCCCCTTGGTAGAACTAAAAAACACAATTACATTTTCGTTTTCTTCCCCATAAACTTTAATTGTTTCCCTATTTTGCATTTCAGTTTCAATATTTTTGGCTTTTTCAAATCTTTTATCAACTCTTTTTTTGATTTCTTCCGGTTTATCAATCGTATAACCTTCTTCATCGTGTTCATAACTTGTCGTTTTAACTACCACGCCCAGAGTACCCGGGAATATTCTTTCTTCTTCAAATCTTTCAATCTTTCCTTCTTTCAATCTTTCAATGTCTGAAGTCATCATATGTTCTGACAAAATTTTATCTAGGAGGACAATAACCGGTACTTGAAATTTCCAAGCTAAATTCAGGGCTTCGGCTCCGGCTTTAAAAGACTCGGTTGGGTCCCCTGGAGCAAGTACAATGCGTGGGAACTCGCCATGGCCGGCATGAATTACAAAACGCAAATCCGATTGTGAAGAATGGGTCGGGGATCCAGTAGCCGGAGCCTGCCTTTGAGAAACTGCCACCACGAGCGGAAGCTCAGCCATACCTGCAAAACTGAAAGCTTCCTGCATCAGAGCGAAACCGCCAGTAGCCGAACCGACAGCCACCCTTTTTCCGGCATAAGCCATACCGAGAGCCATG
>MHWW01000025.1:0-702 GCA_001824275.1 Candidatus Zambryskibacteria bacterium RIFOXYC1_FULL_39_10
TCGGGTACGGTTCGACGCTACGCACTACTGCTCCAATTTCTTCACCGTGTATAGTAGTGACTATTCCTGCAACCTCTGGTAAAAATGCAAAATCTTTTAATTGCATTGATTTTTCCGATAGTGCCTTCTCTATATCTTTTGTCACAGCCAAACCGTGAATGATCTGTTTTGACGACAATTTTCTCTTTGAACGAGCGATATATCTATTAATACTAAGTTTAAGAAAAACTTTTTTCTCTTTGGCGTCAACGAGAACAGTTCTCATAGAAGATGTTGGTATAACTTTAATATATTGAACTATTTCCTCCATTTTAATTTTTAGATCTTCCACAGTGTCTGGATGCATGGGGAAATGTGATTTTAAAATATTTGGTATTGAATTTACATCACCGTGTAGATTGATGGGAAAATTAAGTAAGGGTAATTCAAATCCATCATTTCTTGTCTGTGGATTGTATGATTTTGAAACTTCGCTGTAATTGGCAAGAACATGGTAGTCCTTGGTACAGACATATCGTTCTAAATATATGAGTGAATTAATCGGGTCTCTGATTATTTTTAGCGAAAGTTGCATAATATTATAAATATATCAATTTTAGTAAAATTAGCTAGATTATTTACTCCGACCAAAGAGCTTTATTAATATTAGCAAAAATATACTGGAATAATCTTACAAGGGTTGACCCTTGGGATACTTAACCA
>MHWW01000025.1:780-20325 GCA_001824275.1 Candidatus Zambryskibacteria bacterium RIFOXYC1_FULL_39_10
ACTGGATGATTTGAGGAGGAGACTTTATGATATCAACCAATTTATTGTCAGCATTTGAAGACCTGTGCAATTATGTTCAGTCAGCAAGCAAACTTGCCCCCACTAACGCAGTTCGAGCTCGTTGGGCAAGACATTATAAAACCTTGAAGGAAGTTCAGAGGGTACTTTCGGAAATCAAGGTTCTCGCTGAAAGGACAAAAGACTCTGATCTTTTGGAGATCCTCAATAAGGAACGTTGAGATCTGAATTTTCGACATGTCGATAGCGCGATGATCTTCGGATCTCGCGCTTTCATTTATACATTTTTTATGTTAATATTATAATTGTATTCACACCCTATGGGCAAACCGCGGGTGGTTTTGATGTTTATTCGTAGCAATTCGTTAACCTATTCGTTACTTCGTATATGAAAAAAGAAAGCAAAAAAGATGATTTGATAATCGTCAAAGGGGCGAGGACACACAACCTTAAGAATATTACGGTTGAAATGCCTCGCAACAAAATGATTGTTTTCACAGGGATTTCGGGCTCGGGGAAGTCCTCTTTGGCGTTTGATACTATTTTTGCCGAAGGCCAGAGGAGATACGTTGAATCGCTTTCGTCATATGCCCGCCAATTCCTCCGCCAAATGCAAAAGCCCGATGTAGATGAGATCGTCGGACTCTCTCCCGCTATTTCAATTGACCAAAAGAGCCGCTCAAACAACCCACGTTCAACGGTTGCGACCATCACTGAAATCTATGACTACTTACGCATTTTGTACGCTCGTATCGGCCATCCGCACTGTTTGGTTTGTGGTGAAAAAATTCAAAAACTTTCAAATGAAGAAATCAAAAATTTTATACTAGAAAAAATAGCTACTCACAAAACTGCGTTCAAAAAGAACATGTCAAAGGTCAACTCTGACATAGAAAAAAAGAATAAAAGTAAATTAGGAAAAGCGGTAGAAAAAGTAACCACTATAAACGAGCAACAGGAATTTGTAGAAATTTTCGCACCACTCGTCACTGGTCGCAAGGGTGAGTACTATCAATTGCTTTATGATTTACTTGGTAAGGGGTATTCACATGTGCTAATTGATGGCGAGAGGAAATCGTTGCGCGAAAAAATTATACTTTCAAAAACCAAACGACATAGTATTGATGTCATGGTAGATAGTATAAGTATGCTTGATTTTATAAATGACCAGAAAAGTGCGGAGGAACGACTCGGAGAGGACTTGGAAAAAGCGCTAACAGAGTCAGATGGTAAGGTAAAAATCATGTTTAGGAATATGGCTAGCGATGTTGCTGAAGAATTTTTCATGTCATCAAAACTTTCCTGCCCTAAAGACGGCTATTCATATCCAGAGGTTGAGCCTCGACTCTTCTCATTCAACTCACCGTACGGCGCCTGCCCAGAATGTAATGGTTTGGGGACTAGACACTTTTTTGGAAATGAGGTTTGTCCGGTCTGTAACGGAGCCAGACTAAGACCTGAAGCTTTGCATGTAAAGATTGGTAATAAAAATATTGTTGAACTTGTGTCTATGTCTATAAAAGATGCTTATAATTTTTTTGAGCATTTGAAACTTACTGAAAGAGAGAAAAGTATTTCAAAAGTTATTTTGCGTGAAATTGAATCGCGACTCATATTTATGATAAATGTCGGTATTGAATATCTCTCGCTTGATAGACGAGCTCACACTCTTTCGGGCGGAGAAGCGCAAAGAATCCGCCTCGCAAGCCAGCTCGGTTCGGGCCTTGTCGGTGCGCTCTATGTGCTAGACGAGCCGACCATTGGGCTCCACTCTCGCGACAATGACAAGCTCATTCAAACTCTCTTGGATTTGAGAAATTTGGGCAATACCATAATAGTGGTGGAGCATGATGAAGACACAATTTTTGCATCAGACTATATTGTAGATATTGGGCCGAAGGCAGGAGTGCACGGAGGCGAAGTGGTGGTTTCAGGATATTTAGATGAACTTTTAACTTGCAACCCCACTTCGCTGAAGCTTCGCGGGGCAGGGAAAAATGATGACACAGTCACGGGTTCGCTTACACTGGACTACTTAAGAGGAGACAATATGGTAGAAATACCCGAAAAAAGAAGAGAGCAAGATAAGGGCGCGCTCCAAGTCCGAGGTGGCAAAATATTTAATATCAAAAATCTCAATGTTGATGTGCCACTTGGCAAGTTTGTGGCCGTGACTGGAGTTTCCGGTTCAGGCAAGTCTTCTTTTGTATACGAAATTTTGCACAAAAACCTACAGGCCAGATTTGAGCGCAAGTATCGTTCGGCTGAAACTTATAACTGTAAGTCATTTGCCGGCACCGAATATTTGGGCCGAGCGATTTTGATTGATCAGTCTCCCATCGGGCGTACACCGCGCTCCAACCCAGCTACTTATACCGGAAGCTGGACATTCATTCGCGATCTTTTTGCCGAAACAGCCGAAGCGAGGGCTCGTGGTTGGAAAGCCAACAGATTTTCTTTCAACGTGAAAGGAGGTCGTTGCGAAGTTTGTAGTGGTAATGGGGAAATAGAAGTGGAGATGCACTTTTTGCCGACAGTGTATGTGCCTTGCGATGTCTGTCAGGGCAAAAGATTTATGAAAGAAACTCTGGAGGTCAAATACAAACACAAAAATATTTATGAAATTTTGGAGATGACGGTTGAAGAGGCTTTGAAATTTTTTGAAGATATTCCTGCTGTTGCCGACCGACTCAAAAGTTTGGACGAAGTGGGTTTGGGTTATTTGAAACTCGGTCAATCGGCTACGACGCTCTCTGGTGGTGAGGCACAAAGAGTCAAGATTTCTAGCGAACTTTATCGACCGCATTTGCAAAAAACAATTTACTTACTTGATGAGCCAACTATCGGACTTCATTATGAAGATGTTAAAAAGTTGATTGAGATTTTACAAAAATTGGTAAATAAAGGAAACACGGTCGTGGTGATTGAACACAATATGGATATTATAAAGTCTGCTGATTATATTTTGGACATTGGGCCTGATGGGGGTGACGGTGGTGGGGAACTCATAGCCAAAGGCACTCCAGAAGATGTCGCTAACAATTCCAAATCGCACACGGGGAAATATTTGTATAAACACTTAAGAGCGCACTCAAGGAAGAAATAATGGATTAGATATAAGAGATTAGAGATAAGAGATATGAGATTAGATAAAATTAGGCATAAAATATCAAAATTTCCGGGGGAGCCGGGGGTTTATAAATTCATGAAAGGCGGGAAAGTTTTGTATGTGGGCAAGGCGACTTCACTGCGGGATAGAGTGAGGAGTTATTTCAATACCAATATAACTGAGACTCGCGGGCCACTTATCGAAAAAATGATTCGACAGTTTGATGATATTAAATTTATAAAAACGGATTCGGTTTTGGAGGCCATAATTTTGGAAGCGAATTTAATTAAGAAGTATTTGCCCGAAGCCAATACAAAAGAAAAAGATAACAAAAGTTTTAATTATGTGGTTATAACTCAGGAGGATTTCCCGAGAGTTTTGGTGATGCGAGGGAGGGAATTGGAAAGGGAAAATAACTCACCCACTCTCGCTACGCTCGGCCCCTCTCTTAATTTAAGAGAGGGGAAGGGGAGAGTTAGAACCTTTGGCCCCTTTCCAAATGGCACACAACTTAAGGATGCGTTAAAAATTGTGCGTAAAATGTTTCCTTTTAGGGATAAATGCAAAGTAGGTGCAAAAAGAGGATGTTTTAATTATCAAATTGGACTTTGTCCGGGCGTTTGTGTGGGAGCAATATCTCAGGAGGAATACGCCAAAACTATTAAGAATATTGTTCTCTTTTTTGAAAGTAACAAAAAGAAGCTTATCAAAAATCTGGAAAAACAGATGAAGGATTTTGCTAAAAGTAGGGAATTTGAAAAAGCACAAAAAATCAAAAAAACCATTTTTACTTTGAACCATATTCAAGATGTCGCCCTCATAAAAGAAAGCTCTGTGTCAAGGTTCAACCTTGACATTAAATTTAGAATTGAAAGTTATGATATCGCCCATTTGTCGGGGACAAATATGGTTGGAGCGATGGTAGTAGTGGAGGACGGAGAAATGAAAAAATCTGATTATAGAAAATTTAAAATCAGAAATAATATTGGGGCTGATGACACCAAAGCACTCTCCGAAGTGCTTACTCGCAGGCTAGAGCACGGCGAATGGCCATTACCAAATTTGATTGTGGTGGACGGAGGAATTGCTCAAAAGAAGGCGGTAGAAAGAGTTTTGAGAATAAATAAAATAAATATTCCCGTTGTGTCGGTAGTTAAGGATGAGAGGCATAAGCCGAGGGATATAATAGGAATTAAAAGATTAAAAGATTTAAAAATTGAAAATTTAGAAGGACAAATACTCTTATCAAATGCGGAGGCGCATAGGTTTGCTATCGGATTTCACAAACAACTTCGGGGAAAAATATTTAAAAAATAAAACATAAAGGGCGCTCGTGGGAGCGCCCGTGGTTGGGGAGGACTTACTTCTGGACTACACCCGCAAGTCTCTCAATCTCTTGACGAGTCGGTCCTGAGAGCCCTCTGATTTGCGAATAAATCCTTTTTGCCGCTTCTGGTGTTAGCTTATCCAGCTGAATCGGAAGCTGAAGTGTCTCTTCTTCGCGCACACTTGGGTGTGCTGGTGGGATAGGTGTTTGTACTGGCATCTGTATAAAAGATTAACATATTTAAGTCCTCGTTGTCAATCCTATGCATTCTTAAATAATTAATGAAGCCGCCAAGTGAATGGCGGCTTCGGTTAGGTACCTCCTTTCTCTAAATTTCTATAAAACATACTACACTTTTAAACTAAAAATTCAATCCAAAATCATTCGCCTGATGAGGCGAATGATTGGGAATTGAAAAGTGGGGGGATGGGTGATAGATTGGTGGGGGAGGAAACAAATGAACAAATGTAATTATTTGATTCCCGGTTTTCATCATGGAATAACAGATGAGGACAGGGAGAGTGAATGCCTCTTGCCTTATGGTCATAGTGGTTATCACCTCAACAAATTAAGTGATGGGGGCTATCTTTCTTGGGGAGGAGACAGTTGTGATGAAGATTGCAATTGGTGCGGAGAATGCTTCAATTATCGTGAGATATCAGAAGCCGAAGCTCTCGAGATCTTGAAGGATCCAAATAAGAACAACTCGGATTAGGCGCCCGTACCGCATTCGCGGTTGGGCGCCTTTACCCTTATAAACAATCATTATATGCCTAAAAATAAGGGTTTTTGTGATTTAGTTGACAATGACTTGACAATAGATTTTAGAATAGTTGACAATGACATAACGTAAAAATGAAGGAAATGCACAACACATATCAAAACACACAGGGTAGCCCTGTGTGTTTTAGGCAGCAACTAAAATCTTTCGTTGAATTTTGGACGAAATGGTGGTAGAGTTTGGGGCGGAAGAAAGGAGGCGCTCAGATTTGAGCGTAAGTACTTTTTATGAATGGTGGAGTATGCCTGAACAAAAGTGAAATCAGAGCTGTAGAAAATGCTTCTTCAATGCAGGAACTTGCTGAAGTGGCAATCAATTTTTTACGCAGAGTCAGCGAGGGCGGGAACAAGGTTATTGAAATTTGCGGCCCCATGACTACTGGCGGATTGGGAAGCTTTGAAGCCAACATGAAGCGCTTCAATCACGCGATTGAGATGGCGGTGGAAAGTGGGTACGTAGTATTCGATTTGCCTTTTTTTCAGCCCGCAATTATTCGGATTGAAAATTTTACAGAAGGACAAAATGAATACAACTGGGACATTCTTCACGTGTTTCTCAGAAGAATATTTGAATCCGGATACATCACAAAGGGATTTTTCTTGCCAGATTGGCAGACTTCGATTGGAGCCAAGTGGGAGAGAGAAGAGTTTATACGCCTCCAAATCCCAATTGAAGATTGCCCTCCCGAATGGGTGGAGTAAGTATGAGACCTGTGCTTTTGCGCAGGTCTCTTTTGTTTTTTATTTACAATTATTTTTTTAAAATCATTCTACGTGGCGGCCTGCCCGAAACGCCTGAGGCTATCCTGGCGGGCGGGCGGAATGATTTGGAGGGTTGAAAAATGAGGGGAGAGATGGTAGGGTTTGAGTATTAATATTATTCGAGCCTATTCTGTTCCAAAGTTATAACATTAAGAATATTTTATGAACATAAATCTAAAATTCCTTGAAAAAAAATTAGTTGGAACAACTGTTTCAAAGCCAATTTCTGGTACTTTATCTGGCAAAAAATGGAATCGTTGAACGGCGCTACGATGGCCAGTTTGTACTCTATAAAATATCTTGCAGTTTATCAAAAGCCCCCAGTCTGATTATTTCCAACTTGCTCTGACAAATTTTAACATCCCACCCCTTCTCCAATCATTCCACCACACGGTGGAATGATTTTAAGATTGAAAAGGCGGAGGAATAGGGGTAAAATTTGGGTATGAAATTGAAGGATTTGGAGAAAACAATTAAAAAACGAGAGGTAAAGTCTTGCTCACTATGTGGCAAGGCTATTAATGTAATCATCTACAGCGACAAATCATATCGTGGCGGGCATTATTTTTTTGACATCCCAATCTGCACAGACAAGGAATGGTCAAAGGCCATCAAAGCTGGAACGAGGAAATGGAAATTTGGAGGAGACGAATTTAATGTTATGAAAAAGGAGCCCAAGGCCTATAAATTTGATGAATATTGGGAATGCCCAACCTGTTATTGGCGGGGGTAATCAATCATTCGCCTGTGGAGGCGAATGATTTTGTAAGGGTTTCAAAATGGTGGGAAAAGCATGACCTGTACCAAACTGTGTTGCCAGTTTTGGTTTGGGGTGGTAGAGTTTGGATATGAAAAAGAAAAAAATATCACAAAAGGATTTGCTTATTGAATTTTATATGAGAAATCCAAATAGGGATATTCCTCATTTTGAAATTGTTCCACGGGTAATGAGGGAATATAAAAAAAAGACCGGCAAAGTATTTGCTGACCCAGATCGTGGAATTAGAAAACTCTATCAAGATGGTTTTTTAATACAGATCAGCAAGGGTGTGTATCATTATGATCCAAATTATATCAAAAATAGAAATCTTGAAGATTTTGATGAAAAGACTAAAAAAGCAATCTTTGAGCGAGATAAATACAGATGTATTATTTGTGAAAGGGGTCCAAAAGAAGGTATGGAAATTCACGCCGATCATGTAAAACCAAAAGATAGGGGTGGTAAGGCTATTCTCGGAAATGGACAGACACTTTGTTCCCAACATAATTTTTTAAAGAAAAATTTTGGCCAAACTACTTTAGGCAAAAGATATTTTATAAAACTTCATAAAAGTGCTATAAAAACACAAGATAAAAATCTTATAAATTTTTGTAAAGAAGTTTTGGATTTGTTTGATAAGTATGGAATAGATACCAATATTGTAGATTAAATCAAAAGCTTTGTTTGTCTACCCTCATTATCCACTCTATCTTTTGCGATTTTGCAATATTGGGGAGATATATCAATATGTACGAAATTTCTATTTGTTCTCTTTGCAATAGTTGCAACAGTTCCGGTTCCACCAAACATATCTAGAATATTATTACTACGATAAGAATAGAATTTTACAAGACGATAGATCAATTCTTCTGGAAAAGGTGCGGGGTGACCCTTTCTTTTTGTTTCTGGTTGTATTTTCCAAAAACCATCAGAAAATTTCATAAATTCTTCCTTTGTAATATCCGCCATTCTTTGATCACCGTCAAGACGATTATCTCCTTTAGTAAAAATCAAAACATACTCCCAAGAGGGGACTATGTGGGGATTTGCGGGGCTTTTAAAACTACCCCAAGCGGTTCGTTTTAGCATTGTTTGCTTATACCACAAAATTTCTGTGCGAAATTTCATACCAAGCTTTTTCATTTGTTCAATATAGTCATGGTGAATTGGTACAAAGTCTCGTATACCAGTAGGAGCTATATTTATAGCAAAACGGCCACCATCTACTAAAACTCTTTTTGTTTCAATCCAAACTTTATATAACCAATCCAAATATTCCTCATGACTCATTTTGTCATTGTGGTTGTCGTAATCTTTTCCAACATTGTATGGCGGTGATGTTACTGCAAAATGGATAGAGTTATCTGGTATTTTCTTAAACATATCTAAAACATCTCCACATAGAAATTGATTAAACTTAAAATCATTTTTCTTTTCTTGTTCCTCAAGATTTCTGAAAGTACTGATTACTTTCCCCTGTATGATTACGCTTTTGACAAAGAAAGGTTTAAGTTTGGGGTTTGCCGGTTGTAATCTAATCCTATTTTTTTCTCTATAGATTTTTTTGAGAGTTACCTCGTTGTCATTTATTAGAGCTACTGCCGTTTCTCCATTTTCGACAGTGCTCTGTTTCCTAATTACTACAGTATCTCCGTCAAAAATACCTTCATCAATCATACTATCTCCTCTAACTCCAAGAGCAAAATGTTCTCCGCGTGATACCAAGTTACTTGGAACTGTAATCGTTTCAAATTCTTCCACGGCCTCAAATGGTTGACCGGCAGCGATATATCCTTTAAACGGAATACTTATCATTGAGGTTATACTTCTAATATCAATTGATCTTTTTTGATTTTTTGTTTTCTTTAAGTAACCAGTTTTTTTCATTTCCTCTAAGTGCTGGTGAACTGTGGAAACAGATTTTAACTTCAATTTTTTCTTTATTTCCTCTAGAGAAGGGGAGTATCCCTTGTTTTCTGAATAAAGATTTATAAAATCTAATATTTTCTTTTTTTGTGGAGTTAAATTTTTTTGCATATATATATTATAAATTCTTTATGTTTATATACCAAATAAACTGTGGATAACTTTCGGTTTTCTTTCGGTTTGATGTGGTATAATAAAATGCATGGAAAACGAGAAGTCGATAATTAAATATTTTCTAGGTAATATTTTTGAAGCCAAAAGTCACTACACTGGTTGGAAAATGATATGTCACGCAAGATCAATCGGTGTTGTTTCTAAGGAAATGGCAGAAAGATATGTGGCTATTCAAAAACAAGCCGGATCGTTCTTCACTTTAACGGATAGAGCCTTTTTAATTTCCTTTATAATGCTAATTTGTCATGTTTTCGATAAGAGATCAGATTCAATGTCTTTGGAAAAAGTTGACAAGACTCTTTATAATAAATTTTTTAATGATAATAAGAAAGTAATAGAAGCTTTAAAGAAAGCCAGAGATAACATTTTTGCACACAGAAATATTCAAATTGATCCAAAAGAAATTATAATTCCGAGTATTGATGATTTAAATAGTTTCTTTTTTAATCTTGAGAAACTTTATAATGAACTTAGCTCAAAAATCGATAATTCGTCTGCATGGTTTGACAATGTCGAAAATATAAAAAGAGAAATCGAACTTGTGTATATGAATTTAGATCGAGGTGAAGTGATAAGAAGAAAAGAAATTGATATTGAATGGATGTGGGAAAAGGATTCTAATAAAATTTCTGACAATATTTAAAAATCACTCCAAAAAATCAATTTATATAAAAAACATTAATTTTATGGAAAAATATTCTGAATTTGAAATAGGGTTTTGGCATCCATTTGGAGACCATGCAAGTGAAAAACCGGGAGATATTATAACGAGAAAACAAGGTGAAATTAACAAAAACGGTTGGACTCTTTGGTCTTTCCAACGTAGGACCAGAGAGACTATGGGGGCATGGTTTAAAGAAATAAAAAATGCTAATAGTGTATTAGTATTTTGTTCTGATGGAGTGGGTACCGGAGATACAAAAAAAGAACCTATGCTTTGTGATTACTATCTACCAATTGATGAGACAATTGACAAGGAAATTCCCGAAGGAATTGAAATTCCACATCCTATGGGTAAGAACACAAAGGCTTCTGCTTTTATTGTCAAAAAAATTATTTATCCAGTTGATTATAATAAAATTCCGATAAATTGGTTTTATGCTAGCAAGAAAATATGGCAAGACCACAGAAGCTCATCCAGAGGCGAACACCTTATTAAATTGGGTAAAGGCAAGCCAATTGGAAAATATCGAGCTATACTTGAGCTTCAATTCCCATATCTTGCTGAAGTTGGTGTTAAAAATATTAAGACGATATAATTTAAAATAAATATATGAACTACGGTGGCATTTTGATAATAGTAGGATTATTTCTCATTATAATTGTTATTGTAAATATGACTGTTTCAAAGAGGATGGTTAAGAATGATAATACAGAGAAACCTATTATAAATAACAAAGAAAATATGGAAGAAAATAAACAAAAATTAGATTTTGGCGTTTGGTCTGGTTTTAAATTTGGTTTTGGATTTGGCTTGGGCATAATTATTTTAGGATTTTTGATTTCAGTTATATTAACATTGATGGGTTTTACCCTATCAAAAATTATATTTGGCGGTTTACCAATGTTTAAATAAAATATTATGTCTATAAAAATTACATATTTCGTACATGGCACAACTACGGACAACGAACAACATATTTCTTCTGGTTGGAAGGATGTTGAATTGTCTGAACTTGGACGCAAGCAGTCGGCAGATTTAAAAGATCAAACGAAAGATAAGCATTTTGATGTGGTTTTTTGTTCAGATTTGATAAGAGCACAGCAGTCAGCCAAACTGACTTGGGAAGGTGAATACGAAATTATTCCAGACGCAAGATTGCGAGAATGTAATTATGGCGACTTGAACGGTGCCTCTTCTGATATTGTAGAATCAATGCAGGAAGACGAATGTCTTGAAAAGCCATTTCCAAATGGAGAGAGTTATGAAGATGTTAAGGCTCGTGTTGCGGATTTCTTGGAATTTTTGAAACAAAATTATGATGGAAAACATGTTGCTATAGTTGCGCATAAAGCTCCACAAATTGCTTTGGAAGTATTACTAAATAATAAAACATGGAAGCAAGCACTCTCCGAGGACTGGAGAAAAACAAAAGCTTGGCGACCAGGTTGGGAATATGAAGTGATAAAATAAATTTATGAAGACTATTAAATTCAGGTCACATCTAATACCACTCATTCTCTCCGGAAAGAAAAATTCTACTTGGAGACTATTTGACGATAAAAATCTATCTTTAAATGATGAGTTTGAAATCCAAGAATGGGAAACAGGAAAGAATTTTGGGAAGGCTGTAATAATCAAAGTTGAAGAAAAGAAACTCAAAGATCTACAAGACAGTGATTTTGAAGGGCACGAAAAATATGAAAGTGAGGAGAAAATGTATGAGACATATCGAAAATATTATGGAGAGAAAGTTAATCCAGATACCATTGTAAAAATGATTGATTTTGAGTTAATAAAATAATTATAGGATTATAATAAAAGCGGATGAGTCGCACTCCAAATGACGGTATCGTGCGACATGATTTCGCTAAATCATATGACAAAATTGGAAATTGGAGGAATGTATGAACATTATAAGGGGACGAAGGTGAGGGTGATTTGTGAAGCACTACACTCGGAGACTTTGGAGCCTATGGTAGTTTATATGCATCTGGAAGATGGGGGGATGTGGGCTAGACCTAAGAAAATGTTTTTGGAAGCTATTTTAAAGAATGGTAAAAAAGTATTGAGATTTAAGAAAATAAAACAAAAAATTTTAATTAAGCCTAATAGGAAAAAGTAGTAGTCAGTAGCTAGTAGCTAGTAGCTGGGTTGGAAGAAAAGTGTGGTATAAATTAGGAGTGAAAAAGAATAAGAAAAACATAAAAGAAGTTGTTATATATCAATCAAAATCTGGCGCTATTGAGCTTCGAGGAGATTTTGGTAAGGAAACTATCTGGGCAACACAGGCGCAAATCGCTGAAGTTTTTGATATTGATAGGACTGTTGCAACAAAACATATAAATAATCTTATAAAATCAGGTGAGGTTGATGTGAAAAGCAATGTGCAAAAAATGCACATTGCAAATTCAGATAAACCGATATCTTTTTATTCACTAGATATGATTTTGGCTGTTGGATACAGAACAAATTCAAAAAGAGCAATAGATTTTCGTAAGTGGGCCACAAAAACATTACGAAATTATATTGTAGACGGATATGTAATAAACAAAAGTCGTATTGCAAAAAATTATGAAAGATTTCAGAGTGTCGTCCAAGATATCAAAAAACTTTTACCAGCTGGATCAGCCACTGAATCAAAAGATGTGGTTGAACTCGTCTCTCTTTTTGCTGACACTTGGCTCTCACTTGACGCTTATGACAAAGAGGCTCTACCAAAAGGAAAACTTACAAAGAAAAAAGTTGAACTAACGGCTGATAAAATCATAAATAACCTTACTAAACTAAAACAAAATTTGTTGCAGAAAGAAGAGGCGACTGAAATTTTTGGAACAGAGAGAAACAGTGGAAGCATATTAGGAATTGTCGGTAATGTGATGCAAACCTTTGGAGGCAAGGAGCTCTACCCGAGCGCTGAAGAAAAAGCGGTGCATCTTTTGTATTTTATGGTTAAAAATCATCCATTTGTAGATGGTAATAAAAGGAGCGGAGCTTTTGCTTTCGTCTGGTTTTTGCAACAAGCAAATATTTTGGATGTATCGCGACTCACACCTTCTGCCCTGACTGCGCTCACAATCATGGTCGCTGAGAGTGACCCAACGCATAAAGAAAAAGTCGTTAAGCTTGTTCTTAACCTAATTTCAAAGAAGTAAAGACTGTAAAAACCCTCCTACGCTACCACCTTCGCACAAGGCTACGGCGAATCAAAGAAAGCTACGACGGGCAAGAAAAAGTAATTCTAAAAAAGGTTGGACTATTGAACTTGCTTTTATAATTTGACAAAATTGCTTAATCTGATATAAATTTATCAGATTTAGTAAAAGGAGTGGCAATAGCTATGGATAATGAAACGTTGGTAAGTTCGATTGCTGGGATTTTGGGACATTACCATCTCCCTCAAATCCGAACGGTTCTGGGTGTACCCGAATCAGAGGAAGAGAATGTCAAATGGAAGGACGAATTGGAAAAGGCCACCACGGTGGATGAGTGCATAGAGGTTTACAACAATGAGGAATCAGAAAAAGGCGAGATTGAGGCTTTGGAAAAAGCCCTGACTCTGGCCAACACAGTGGATGAGTATGGGCTTATTTACGACAGTAGCCATTCAGAAGCGATTCGAAAAAAGGCTGTTGAGAAGATTGAAGCGCTCCTAGCTTCGCAACTTGAAACGGCAACTACGATGAATGAGTGTTTCGATATCTCCAAAAGTAGCCATGGGGGATTGCGAGAGGGGGCATTGGAAAAAGCCCTGACCTTGGCCAAAACTGTGGAAGAGTGTCGAAGAGTCATAAGGCAATCTTGCCCGACAGCGATTCGAGAGAAAGCTGTTGAAAGGATTGAAACGATTCTGAGTTCAAAGCTTGAAGTGGCGACTACGGTGGAGGAGTGTTTGGGGATTATGAACAACACTGGTTCACCAGAGCTTCGACAAAAAACTCAGATGAAGATTGACACCATCATGACGCCGAAGATTGATTCGGTAACCACAGTCAGAGAGTGCCTTAACATTTTGGGGAAATGTTGCTCCGAACAACTCCGGAAGCGAAACTTTGAAAGGGCATTTGCTCTGGCCACCACGGTGAAGGATTGGGCACTGGTCTTCAGATTAACAAAGAATCATTCTCCTGAAGCTGATATGTGTATTAGGACCATTGCTGAAATCCTTCAGAAGGAACAGTGAACCGTCTTTTCAACAAGACAATGAGCCTCGTATAACCGTAAGGAAGTACTGGGCTCTTTTTATTTTCATTTAGTCGTTAATATTTAAATATAATTTTAAATAACCCTCCTTCGCTTTGGCTACGGCGGGCAAGAAAAAGTAATTCTAAAAAAAGAGCCGCCTGACTCGCGGAGCGAGCAGGCGGCTAAAAGAGGGGCGGGTAGCACAAGGACTACTATCTTGAACTAATTTTTGCGTGGGAAGAACTTGAAGTCGGTGACAATTTCGTCAACCAGACAGAGCTTCAACGCCTGCTGGGCGGAAAAGTACGCTTCATGGATTTCGCCGTGTCTGAAGATCTCAGTGATCTTTTCACGGGGAAGGCCCGTTCTCTTCATATAAAGATCGAGCCGGCGCATCGCAATCTCCTCGTTCCTCTCGCGGAAATACTTGAAGTCAATATCCAACTGATCGAAGTCGTCACAAATCCACCGCTGTCTGTATCTGATGTAATGAATCAGCAGGCGAGCCGAGGGTAGCATGAGCCTACGCCGACACATTTGCAGTAGATCAACTGCCATTGAAGCGCAATCACCCATGACTAGTGCGTCAACGGGAGAGTTCAATCCCTGAATCACATCTTCGAGTTGATAGGTTGGGATGACCGTGCCTCCTCCACTTTGAATAATCAGAGTAATGGGCTCGTTGTTTACAAAATCCAACTTGAGGAGTTCCAAACGGGTATGTGTAAGCATCTCCTCGTTGAGATCGTCGGAAACCAACACCCTACGAATAGAATGCCAACAACCTACCATTTGCGCGTACTCTTCTTTGCTTACAAAGAACGGCAGCCTCGCTTCATTCTCATACATGATAACCCTTTCTTTTTTTAATTCCGTCTGTTGTCATAATGCATAAATATGAATGAAGAGTCAAGGGGTTTGAAAGGAAGGTTTACATATTTACACTATCCACAGTAAACTTGTAAACATAGGGGAAAGTGATAGAATGTAGATATGGCTACATGGATACAAAATAAACGCAAAATTATAGGGCTCTCACAAGGAGCGATGGCTGAGAGTTTGGGTATTTCGCGACCCACTTTTGTCAAACTTGAAAAGGGGATTTTGAAGCCGACCGAACAGCAAAAAAGTACTTTGGCTAGCTTGTTTAATATGAGCCAAAATGATTTTGAAAAGAATGAATCAAAAAAGACTGAAACCATTTCAGACAAAGTTGAAATGAGAGAAATTCCCAAAGAAAATGTCAAAAAATTTAAGGAGGTTTTGCTTTATATTTTGAATAAAATTGGGAACAAGCCAAATATCGGTCAAACTGCTATTTACAAATTGCTATATTTTATTGATTTTGATTATTATGAAAAATTTGAGGAGCAACTTATTGGGGCTACATATATCAAAAATACTTTTGGCCCAACTCCTATTTCCTTTGCTAAAATTGTAAAACAAATGCAATCGGCTGGTGAATTAGTGGAGGTTAAAAGTAAGTATTTTGACCATGATCAGACCAAATACATAGCAACTAAAGAGGCCAATGTGTCTATATTTAATGGGCAAGAGCTTAAGCACATCGATGATGAGATAGAGAGGTTGGGGTATTTCACCGCCAAGCAACTATCAGAACTTTCGCACAAAGATACGCCGTGGGTGGTAGCCAAAGAAAAAAAGACTCTTAACTATGAGCTTGTTTTTTACCGACCCGAGGAAACATCGGTACGAGAATATGAGCCACTTTAATAAACTCCCTGACTTTAAAATGGTATAATTGAGTAAATGAGTAATTCATACAATTGGTATTCACAACTTATAAGGCCGGAGTGGGCGCCGCCGGCATGGATTTTTGGGCCGGTGTGGACGGGGCTTTATATTCTGATTGCGATTTCATTTGGAAGTGTCTTTTATAAATATTATAAAAAGGAAGTTGGGGTTGCGGTCGTGATGCCATTTATTTTGAACTTAGTTTTTAATTTTGCTTTTACTCCGATTCAGTTTGGTTTGCAAAATAATTTGCTGGCGATGGTTGATATATTGCTTGTGTGGCTGACGCTCGTCTGGGCGATTGCCGCCATTTGGAAACACTCGCGACTAATTGCTTATGCCCAAGTGCCTTATCTACTTTGGGTGTCGTTTGCGACCGTCCTCCAGATTACGATTACTTTTTTGAATTTTTAATATGGTTATTGATATTGAACTTACATTGAATAGGTTTGGGTTGGGGAGAATAGCAGAAAATAAATTTCAGCTATTTTGGCTCAGGTTTTCCAAATGGAATATCCCTGGTAAATATTCCATCTCATTTGAAATCAATTGGAAGACAAAAGAAAAAACTAATTAAAATGGGCCGAGCATACCTTTGGTAGGAAAAATGCTCGGCCCTTAGGCAACTAGTGCCATCTGTTCAATGAACCCAAACCTGTCGGGGTATTTGTCGCGGAACGCCTCGAGTCGGGCATCATCAGTGATTTGGATATTAAAGACCATACCCTTTCCATTCAACGTTCCAGTGAAGGGGCCACACTGCCACTTATACTCGTAGCTTTTGATGCAGTCAGTGATTTCGACAAGTGACATTGCTGACCTTAATTTGTCACTACCCGAGACCTTGCTCGCCCACATCCAGATTCGGTCACCAACTGAAATCCGCCCCGCCTCTTCTTCAGAAAGGTTAAGGAAGCAATCCACCAACTCCCTTATGAATCCTTCCCGAGGTCGATTCGGATCAAAAAAATGAACAACTGTCCCAACTGTCATCTGAGACCTCCTATGTTTAATTATGTTGGGCTAGACACCCTTTGTCAATTTGCTATTTCATTAATTTATGATTAAATAGTGGCGGAGATTGTTAACAAGGAGACAGATATGATATTTCGTAGCTTAACAACATTAGAGGTTACAAGGATGATGGGGTTGGCAAGCAAAGCATACCGGCCACCTCAAATTATCAAACTCGCAGATGAGATTGAGAAAGAGACGAAAGCAGCCGAAATCAAAGCCTCCATCACTGGCGTTATCGACCCGTTAGTTATTGAGAGGATTGTCGAGATGAAACTCCGACTCGATATTCTCTACGACGATTGGACAACCGGAAAAATTGAGTGAGAGGATTTGCTCCAATTTCAGCGGCCACTTCGGAGAAAGTGGCCGCTTTTCTTTTTGGTAAAACTGGAATAAACTTGGGGGATGAAGCAATCTCCAATATGCACCGCTGGAATTTTTGTAAGAGATGGGAAAGTTTTGCTTGAGTTGAGAAATTATGAGGCTAAGCATTTTGTAGATGGGGATTTTTGGACTACGCCAGGAGGCAGATGTGACGAGGGGGAAGAAATTGAAACTATTTTGTCCCCACATCAAAAAGACAAATGCTCCATATTACTTAAAAGAACTGAAGCAAAAATTTCTTACTTAAATGATCAGAGATCTTTGTTGGAACTTGGTATAAATAAAAAAGCCCCCGGCAGAGACTAACTCTGCAAGGGTCTTTTTCGTGGGTATTATCTATAGTATAGCAAGCCAAACTGAAAAGTCACCGGTATTTAGTAATGTACCATGATCTTTGCAATGCCTGTGGAAAAATGTGATATGAATTATTTTGTTTTTATTTGCTATAATCAACATAAATAAAATGTTTAATCCAAAGACTCAAAGAATATTAAAACTGGCAGAAATATATCCAAAAAGGATCGCTGAAATGGAAGCAATTTTCAACAAAAGGACAAATATATACATCGATTACGCAAATGTAAGACCTTGGTCACAAAAACTTGGGTGGCATGTGGATTTGAAACGTCTTAAACAATTTTTGGATTCATTTGATACTGTAAATGAAATTAAATTTTATCAAGGCACCCTGAAAGGCAAGGAACAATCTGAGACAATAATAAAACAAGCGGGAGAGCTCGGGTATATAGTCAAAACTAAACCAGTTAAGATAATGAAAATCTCAATTGATGCATCCAGTGTCCCTAATGACTCCACAGAATTGCTTAAGGAATTTATACGCCAGCCTTTGTTGGCAAAATTTAGAATAGAAACAATACAGATGTTAAATAAGGAGCTCAAGTCGCTCAATCAACAAGGTATATTTCACATAATAGACTTGAAATCTAATTTCGATGTGGAAATCGGTAGGGATATGCTCAGAGATTTTGACACCGATAGTCTCGATAATTTCATTCTCTGGAGTGGCGACAGCGATTTTGAAGAACCGTTAAAGCAACTGCTAGCGGACAAGAAGAGAGTAATACTTTTTGCTACAGCCAGAAGAGTGTCAAAGGAACTTAATAGACTTCGTTCAGAAGGTCTGTTCATATTCGATATTCAAAAAATCAAGGAGTTTATCTGTTATCGCAGAGAACTGGCTACATAAGCATTAAATGCAAAAGGGACCCCTTGCGGAGCCCCCAAGCTATAGACTAATGACTTTTTAAAGTCATTACCAGTATAGTCAATCCGAATGAAAAGTCAATGGCATTATCCACAATTTAAATAACCCTCCTTCGCTATAGCTACGGCGGACAAGAAAAAGCCGCCTGACTCGCGGAGCGAGCAGGCGGCGAAGTGGGGAGAGGGGCATGGGAGCGGGTGCGTAAAGAATCAGCTGATTCTCTGAGGAATGGACTTGAATGATTGGTAGACTGCCCAGAACCAGAGGAAGAACCCTGTGGCCCAGACGGAGAGTCCGATGCACAACCCATACTTGCCAGTGACTGGCCAGGATAGGACGTAAAGAAAGATTCCCACGAATGCCCCGGTGACCAGAAGCTTGCGACCGAAAGTGTGAATCGTGAGTATAGCCGCGATCATGAAGGTGATGGCCATGGACATCGGCTCCAAAATCTTCAGGATCAAGATAAACATAACCACGATGTATACGATTAAGCAAATCAACTGGATCCATTGGCTTAATGCTTCAAAAAATTCCCTCAGCTTTTTCACAAAGAACTCCTTTCTGGGAAATTAATTTCTCCCACCGCAACACTCAAATTTTGAATGCTCTGGTGAGAGGGCCAGACGCGTTTGCGCGTCTGGCCCAATGGAAATCAAGCGAGAATAGTCACCGTGCCGACGGTTGCCTTGCATCCTTCTGGAAGCTGAGCGTCCAGGGTGCAGGTACGGAAGTCACGAATGACTGTGAGGCCGTTCGTCTCCAGGAATTGGACGAAACCGTCTCTGTAGGTCTGACTAGGGTCTTCCTGTTCGAGAAGCATTTTCTGCCACTCGCCCAGAACCGATACGATGTCGGCGACCTTGCCCTTCACGATGAAATCGGCCATGACCCACGGCGAGTCCTCGGGATACAGAGTGTCCTCGGTCGGTAGGAATCGCAGTTGGATGTAATATTCCTCCTGCTCTTTGCAGGTAAGCTCACCCGCATCGTAGTTTTCCGAAACTGAATACCACTTGTCGGATTTGCCCCGTTCTTCTTTGGAACGGCAGTCCAGTGGCATGAACTCAAAGTTCTTGATCACTTCAACCCCCCGACTATTCTCGGGAAAAACGAGCCAAGGATTATTTTCCTTGGTGTCGATGCCGCGTTTGGCGAGATTCTCCTGCCAATCGTTGGTCAGGCGAATCAAGTTGTCTGCCGATCCGAAAAGCAAATAATTGCTAACGGAGAACGGCTCGAGTTTGTCCATGAACAGGACGAACGAGGGCAGAAGATGCACCATGTCGGTGAACGTAAGCCCGTGCATATCGATCGGCGACCACTGTCTCGTCATTTCATTTTCTCCTTGTAAATCAAGATAAAAATCAAAATACCCCCCCAGATACCTTTGAAGTAGGACAGTTATAATTAGTTTTTAGCAAAAATTTAATTTTAATTGTCATGAAAAAGAAATATCGTC